>JAIFMU010000029.1 GCA_020048285.1 bacterium
CCCACAACGTATTGCACAATATTTTAAGCACCCGAAAATTCTGTATGCGGCTTAAGAATAGAACCATATTTGCCGGTCGGAGTAATAGGTAACGAAAGTAGAGAGGAAACCTATGTCCATAATCATTGACCTTTCAAAACCGATCTTCGACAATCCCAATGATCCTTTTTACATGAGAATTAAAATTCGCCACAAACCTCATGCTGCATCGCATGCTTTAATTCGTTTTTTCGTAGGCCTACCTAAGAGATTGTTTGGGAAAACCTTTTTTGGCTGGGCTGATGATACCATCACGAAAATGGGTGTTCACGCGGCGACGCATATAGACGCTCCGTATCACTATGCGCCAACAATTAATGGGAAACCGGCAAAAACAATTGATCAGATGCCACTAGAATGGGGATATGGAGATGGTGTTGTGCTGGATTTCACGCACAAAGCTGAGTGTGAATCGATCTCTCTTCTCGATATGACTCGCGCTGTTGTTGAAGCAAAGATCACCATTTCCGCGGGAACCATTGTGCTGATACGAACCGGTCGCGATACCTTTGTCGGTACAAAAGAGTATCCCATGAAAGGAACCGGTGTTTCAGGAGAAGCTACTCGGTGGTTGATCGAACAAGGAGTTAAGGTGATGGGAATTGATCAGTGGGGATGGGATCTTCCGCTGAAATATCAGGCAAAGCAGGCTCGTGAAAAAGATTCAGATCGCCTGTTTTGGGAAGGCCATCGAGTTGGAACCGAACTGGAGTATTTTCACATGGAGCAGTTGGTAAATTTAGATAAACTCCCTGTGCAGGGATTTAAGGTGTGTGTGTTTCCGCTTCCGATTCGCGGGGCTTCAGCAGCACCGGCGAGGGTAGTGACAATTATGGATGAAACTACTTCTCAATCTTGATCACGCCAAAGGGATCGAGCACTAATCGAGCAGAAAAGTACTTTCCTTCTGATGTGACAAACCGAGTGAGCAGATCGGTTCGTTTGTACACTAAGAGATGCATTATTTCCTGTGATGTCAGTTTTCTTCCGGCAAATTTTTCGAACAGGGTGAATTCACATTTGCTGCAAAAGAGTCCGTGAGAAAACCAGTAGATGCCGCTTTTGCAGCAAGGGCAATTGGCAAATCGATATCGTTCACCTTGAAACTGAATGCGAAGTTCAGTTGACAGCTGTAGGTGTCCTCGAATGCGTCGTCCGCCATCCTTGGTCTGCCAGCGGTCGTGAACTTTTGTCGCTCCGGTTGTGACGAGGTCGGTTATTTCGGTTTCGTTGAGCCGATGCCCGCGAAATACGAAGGGGATTTCAAATCCACAGGAAGAGCATGCGTGGCCTCGGTCCCCTTTGGTCAGTTCGATTTTGCAGCGCGGACAGATGTACATGGGGGCTCCACTCCTAAAGATTTACTTGTTCAAACTCTTCGGCATTTTTAATTTCAGCAGCTTCAATCGTTTTTAGATCTTTTCCACTAGAGTCTTTCCATTCCAAAAGACCATTCGCATTCCTACCCATAACAATGGCAGCTGCAGATGAGGGACTGCTAAACAAATAATCATCCATAAAAAGAAATTTATTATCAGAATGTGTAATCACTTTTGATTCTATTAGATCACTTCGTAATGTTTTAAAACTATTCGGGAATGATGGAACCGTTTCGTATGCTATCTCTGAATTTTTTAAGACAACAAATCCGTCTGATACTCTTCTACCTTGAGCATTTGCGCCACGAGCTCCTTTTATAAACAAACAGGAGTTTGCTTCTGCTGCACCTGCATTGTCTTTTACTATAGATTCAAACACCTTAAATCCCATTGTATTTACAAGCATTTTTATGTATTCAATATATTCTTCCATTTCAGCTTTATCTGATTCAGAAATTGATGATCTGGTAGGAGTGTTGCCATTTATCAGTTCATAACGGTCAGCTAATTGAGTGATTTCATGTAATCGTGATTCTAAATATTTAATATGAGCTTTGTTTAAATTTTCATCTTTACTAATGAATACCACTGATTCATTCCAAAACTCTTTCTCAGATACGTGTTGGACTAATCGGCTATATGCATTTTCTGCTTCTCCTATATAAACTTTTGCTTTTGATGTTGATGAATCTGCTTTTCCAAACAAAAGGTAGACGGCTGTTGTTTTCAATTCATCGCGATTTGAACAGTCTTTTACTTTACCTCGTGGTATTCTATAAGCTTTTCCTGTCCAGTTTGATAATTCACAGATAATTCTGCCGTCAGGATCTGCATCCAAAAGAAATAACTTTATTGTCTTCCCAAACTTATTCATAAATTAGCCTTGATTAATCAATAATTGTTAACAATATGAGTACGAGCAATTTGAAATATACACTTTTGAAAATGATTGTATTGGTATAAGCCATATGTTAAGGGCGACAGAAAAAACCGTCGCCCTTTGAATCCACACATACAGAAGTTTCTTACAGAATCGCAGCGCAATCGAGAATCAGTTTTTCCGTTGTTTCCCACCCGATGCAGGGATCGGTGATTGATTGGCCATAGGTGCACGGTTCTGCCTGATTTCCTTCGATGAGGAAACTTTCCACCATCACGCCTTTCACTAATTTCTTGATAATCGGCGAGTAGTTGCGGCTCTGAAGAACTTCGAGAACAATTCGCGGTTGCTGATTGTACTTTTTGTTCGAGTTTGCGTGATTTGCATCGACAACACAGGCTGGATTGATCAGTTTTCGTTTTTCGTATGTTTCCGCAAGAATCATAAGATCTTCGAAATGGTAATTAGGAACGGCATTTCCGTGAACCGTCACCGCGCCACGCATAATCGTGTGAGCCAATGGATTTCCGGTCGTTTCTACTTCGTAGCCCGCATAACTGAACACGTGATCTGCCTGCGCCGCCTGCACTGAGTTGAGCATGATTCCCACGTCGCCAGAAGTGGGATTTTTCATTCCCGCGGGGATTTCTAATCCGCTGATCGTCAATCGATGCATCTGGTTTTCTACGGAACGCGCTCCCACGGCTACATAGGAGAGCAGATCGCTGAGATATTCGTAGTTTTCAGGGTAGAGCATTTCGTCAGCCACCGCAAGTCCCGTTCCACCGATCACATTTAAGTGAAGACGGCGAATCGCCTTGAGTCCTTCGACAATATTCGAAGATTTCGTTGGATCTGGCTGGTGAAGCATCCCCTTGTATCCGGTTCCCACGGTGCGCGGTTTGTTGGTGTAGATTCGGGGAACCAACATGATTTTGTCTTTTACCTGTTCCTGGATTTTTGCCAGTCGATTGACGTATTCCATAACCGCTTTTTCGTCATGAGCGGAACAGGGGCCGATGACAAAGACAAATTTGTCTGATTCACCGGTGAATATTTTGCGCAGTTCGATATCATTGGCTGTTTTACTCGCAACCATTTGAGGAGAGAGTGGAAGTTCAATTTTTATTTCATCAGGAGTGGGCAGTTTTACTTTAAAATTAAATGCCATGGAATAGATATCCTTTTTCAATTGTTTCACAGATAGATTTTGTTAGTTTCGGGAACAATGGCTCTTCGACGGCTAAGCTATCCCAACTGGAGAGATGCGCTTCAGGAAAATACTTTGTTAGCATTTCTGGGTCGCGTGTTCTTTTGCGCCATGATTCAAACTGTTGGTCGGAAATATTTTTATTCAGCCTGAATATTTCGGGAATCGCTGTTCCGGTTAGTTCTGCATATATTTGCACTGCCGCGGCTTCACTGCGCCACCGTTCTCTGAGATTGACCGAAGTGGCAAACGCATTTTTCAGGGAAGATTCATGTTGCCAAGAGATAATCCCGTAGGAGAATTGCTCCGGCAGTGTTCTCTTGAATTTTTTGAGTCCCTGATCGATGGAACTCTTTGAATAGCACGTGCCATCGAGAAAGAGCACTTTCCGGAATCCCATTGCGCAGATCGATTGAACAGCATCGGCGATCACATTCATGAAGACCGACCGTCTCAGCGAAACCACGCCTTTAAATCCTTGAAATGGCGTGGCGTAGGTCGTTGTGATTTGAGGCAGAACGACACAGTTAGGCAGATCAGCCACAGCGGTGGAAATCGATTCGGTAACAGCCTGAAAGAGATTGAGTGGCAGTTCACCACCGATCGGTTCAAGGGCCGCAAAGGGAATAACTCCTATCATGGTGGAGCAATCTGCGGCAGTGAGCGTTTGGAGTGACATATTAGCAAGTTTCGGCATGGGAACCTTTCGATGGATCGACTTCTCGTCGAATGAGATAGTCTACTTTTTCAATGAGATCGCGGCTCTTAAATGGTTTTACGATGAACCCGTCGCCGCCGCATTTCTGGCAATGTTCAACTTCGTTGTCCTGAGTTGCCGCTGAAAAGAACGCCACGGGAATTGACGCTGTTTCTGGCAGGCTTTTGATGAATCGGCAGATCTGTGGACCTGACAGCCCGGGCATGTAAAAATTCAGAAGTATCAGATCGGGGCGGCGATGGTGATCCAACGCGAGTTTCATGGCGCATTCGCCATTTTCAACGCGAAGGAGATTGTAGAAATCGCCGAGAATTACTTCGCACAACTCCATGGTTTCGCTCTCTTCATCGACAATGAGAATCGTCTTTTTGTCGGCGGGATTGCGATCGTCGTAGTTTTCCACGAGTACCGGTGCTAGGGGTGACATAATTTCCGGAAGAATACCCACTTGAGTCTCTTCATCGCTCCAGTGAAGGCGAGATTTTACGGGGAAATAAATATGGAATTCACTGCCGCGGCGTTCCAATGGCGCATCGGGGCCTTCCGATTCAACCCAGATTGTTCCGCCGTGATTGTGAACGAGACCTTTTACAATCGAAAGTCCAAGCCCTGTTCCGCCTCCCATGAATTTACTGCCGCCAGTGCTGTGGTTTGCGGTGTTTGAAATTTCATAGAAAGCAGCAAAGATATTCTCTTTTTCTCGATCTGCAATACCCAATCCTTGGTCTTTGACAATGATATGGAAGTTGTCTTCATCGCCGACACTGATTGAAATAGTGACCTTTGTCGTGTCGGGCGAGTATTTGATTGCGTTGGAAATCAAATTGATAAAGATTTGGTGAATGCGTGTCTTGTCCCCAAAAAAAAGTGGCAGATTGTTTTCGACGTTGATTACTGGCGTAATATTTCGCTTGCTGAAAAAGTGGTAGAGTTCATCTACAGCATCTTCAGCGATTGACCCTAAATTGATTTCCGTGGGGCGAAGGCGAAGGCGCTGCTGTTCGATTCGGCTCACATCGAGCATATCGTTCACCACGTTGTGCAGTTTGTCCGCCGCCGAAGATATGCGTTCAACCATCCGTTTCACCTGTGGTGAAAGTTCGTCAGGCATAGATTCGAGAAGAATTTCGGAGTATCCTTTGATCGAGGTCAGTGGCGTTTTGAGTTCGTGCGACGCGATTCCGAGGAACTTTGTTTTCAGTTCTGAAATGTGTTTCAGTTCATCTGTTTTGCGCTGAAGTTCGGTGTTTTCCTTTTTTACCTCTTCGTACTTTTTTTCCAACTCGTTGTTAGTGCTGATCTCTCGCGAAGTGTCGAGCACGTAAAACACTATCCAGCTATCTTTATCAGCGGGGCGTCTCATGGAGTAGAGAGTCATGCGAACCGGAAGTGCCCGTCCATTGCGGCGAAGAAGTTTTCCGTCAGGGAACTCGTAGCTTCCTTTTTCCATGACCATGTTCACTAGAAGTGACCACTCTTCGTGAAGATCGCGACCGATAATGAGATCAAAGATCGGTTGATTACAGAGTTCATTTTTGGTAAACGAGAGCATCTCTTCGAGCATTGTGTTCACGTACTCAATTCTTCCGCCGAGGTTTACTATAATGATCCCTTCCTGAAGATTTTCGACGATCCCCGTGGATTCAAAATTGTCGATCATGCAACACTCCCGTCACTGTGAAAAAGCTGTAGGCGAAGATCTTCGAGAACCGCCAAAAGTGATGGGAAAAAGTGATCGAGCGAAGCTGATGATTTTTTTTCCAGCGAAGCAATCATCCCTGAAAGCGGAAACTCTTTGAGATTGTAACTGCTTTCGAGATCGGAAACCATGGAGGCCCAGTCTACGGGAATAGTGGTTTGGCGAAGTGAAAGCAGCCCCTTGATAATGGTCATCATACGTCGAAGGATATTTATTCCACAGTGATTGCCATTGCCTGAATTGCTCACACAAAGGGCGCGAATTTGGAATTTTAACGAAAGAATATCGTGGATAATCTGAGTCGTGACGGCATCGCGGGTTATTTCCACATGAAGTAGTCGCTCTTCACCGTAGAGCAACGAATAACCGGATCTGATGTGGATCAGGTCGAGCGGGTAAAGAATGGGAAGAAGCGCTGCCTCGGTTTCGGTCATTGCGAATAAAACCGAACCATTTTCAATGGGATAGAGTGATTGTAAATCTAGAAAACGACCTGCTGCGCCGTCGGCCATTACCACAAAGAGCGATGGCCCCGTATTTGTCAATTTTTTCAGTGAAGGTTCACTGCCAAACTCAACCACGGTAATAAGATCATTGCCCAGAAGTTTCGCTAAGGATGCCACGATTGAACGATTGTCAGCTCCTTTTTCAGATCGCTTTCGTTGGAGAAAGTGCATTGATTTTCCTGCCGATTCAATGGTCCGATGCACGCTTTTGCGCAGATCTTTGTGATTCACTTGCATTTTCTCCTCTGAAATGACGTTCCGAACAGATTTATATCACCATCGGTGAGCGATTCGCCGAGAGGGGATGATTTGTTCAGCCGTTTTCTTGTTTTTCCGAGCATTTTCCGGTAAGTGAGTATGGTGACTGCTGCAATCAGAATAGTGATTGCAAAGGTGATAGGCATTTCATTCGCTGAGCGGGGATGAGAAAATTCTCCTCCCGAGAGAAGTTGGCTTAGTTCAATTCTGTTTTTTTGAGCGATAATATCGGCTATATTGAGAAGAAGAAATTCGACAGCTCGTGCAGATTCGCCGGTGGAAAAGATCGATTCAGTTCCTTCGCTCATGGTAACAACATGATCGGGAAGTATCTCCGTGTTCATTCCGTTAGACATGGAGATTTGAACTTCACCATCGGGGGCAATGAGAACTAAGATCCATTCGCGTGATGTTTTGCGAGACAGTTCACGGGCGAAATGCTTGTTCGTTGCGTCTTTTTGATTTAAATCACTGTCTGTGGCGAGCACTACTCGAATCAATTCACCGCTGTTTTGGTGGATAGCATCGCAAATTTGATTAAGCTGTTTTTGTTCTCGCGAGGAGAGCATTCCCGATCGGTCGAGGATTTCCGCCGAAAGGGTGAGTGCCAAAAACAACAGAAACAAAGCGATTGATTTCATGAGTTTAAGCTTTCCTGAACCTTGGTTTCTAACTGGATAATTTCATTGACGATTGGTGTAAGAAGATCGAATTTTTCCGAAAGTACCGCATCTATTTTCTGACTGTACAACAGGATCAATCTATTGCGTTCCGGCGAAAGTTGATTTGTTTCGGTTAATTCGATAAGCCGTTCGATATCGTTTTTGTGACCATAGGAATCGAGATACCTGCGCAGATCATTTTCCGCAGAGTCGCGGCGATCACCCCGCTCTAGGCAGAGAAGTAGTTCAGGGATAAACTTGCGCAACAGAGTTCGCTCCACCGTTTCGGTGATCTCGTCAATTTCTATTTCGATTGGTGTTTGTTCTGCGAGAATTAGCTGTTCAACGGAATTGTCACGGTTGCTTTGCGATGGCGTCGCGCCGATCCCATAGATCATGTCGTCGATTTCCGAGCGGACACTGTGGATCTGTGATTCGCGATACTGGGCCTGATAGAGAATCGTCATGGCGTTCACAGCGAGATTTGCGTTTGCCGGATTTGAATATTCGCCAAGGTAAAAGATGTCGCCTTCCTGAGAGAGAATATCTTGTTCAGTCCGCATGAGAACCATCTTCGCCGGTGTGGGAATAAACTCCTGCATCTCTTCGAACTGTTTCATCTTCTCGCTGAACTTTTCTGGATCGAGCGCTCCTTCGATACCGCCAAGACCTTCGACAAAATCCCGCATTCCCTGTTCATCATCAAGAGATGTCCCCATCTCTTGCATGAGAAAATCCTTGAGAGAGTTTTGGTCGCGGTAGTTTCCCATCGCCACAAGCCATCCCGAATCGATCATCGCTTGGATCGGTGACTCTTCGCCGTGGAATGACCGAGAATCGCCAATCACTTTTGCGTAGGCGGTCAGTTTGCCGTGCATCTGCGTTGGGTTTCCTTGTTTTTGCTCGATATTCATTCTTTGTTATCCTTGGCGTTGGCAGAAAAAAGTGTTATTCGGTGATGACGAAATGAACGTGCGATGATAATCGTGGCGATCACAGCACTGGCGGTAACCAAAAGTTCCGCTCGATCGCCTGCCACGGCAAAGAGAGGCATGAGTATGAAATAGGGTATTGTTCCGTTTAAAATAATTTTAATTGTACTCTTTTTTGTCCAAAAAAGAACCAAGTCCCGCCGGTAGAGAAGGATTACTAAAAAGAGTAAGATCCAAAGGTTAAGAAGATCGCCTACTATTTGCATCACTGAAGTAATCGTCAGTGACATAAAAAGTGAAAATTTGTTCTTGTCAACCCACGTGGTGATTTCTGATTCGGAAAAGTCGAGATCGTAGATTCTCGTCAGTTCCGACCACGATGCAACAAAGGAGTAGGATCGTTTTCCTGTTGAGTCTATTTTTCCCATGAAATGCACGGAATCGGCAGAAAAGAGAATGGGGGCGAATGTTTTGCCCGTGGGATCGATGACGATCATCGAATCGGGAATCATCTCGGCAGGTGTAGTTCTTCCGTTGAGAAGATTGTTCAGGTCGGCAATTTTCCACGGTTCGGGAACGACGATTCCTTGCGGCGACGCGAGCTTTCCCTGAGTAATGGTGATCTCTGGCAACATCGAAGAGAGTTGTGATGGAAGTTTTTTTGCCACAGTCACGGTGCGAACACCGGCGGTGACAGCGGTCATGACTACCATGGTGAACAGAAAGAACTGCAGAACTTTCCGCGCTGATTCAGTCGAGTAGGAGAGGACAAAGGCGTTGGGGTTAGTCACTAAAAAGTGAAGTCGTATAAAAAACTGTTTCACTGAGATCTCTTTCGCAAAATTTGTGGAACCGGATTTCCGGTTAGGATTGTGCAGTGGGGAAGTTCATCGATCAGTGGGCGAGCGTAGTTGAAAAACGATTGAGTCATTTTAGCGGTGATTGGATCATAAAAGTCTGCCCCCAATGATTTTGTTGATCGCGCCACCGATTCGAGCGACGTTAACTGGTATTCGACAACATAATCGCCAGTGCGAACAATTGCCGCTGATCCACTGCGATACTCTTTTCCGAAAGAAAAATTCACCGCCGCTTCGGCCACGAGTCGCGCTTCGTTGGCATCGATACTGCTGATCGCTCCGGCAAAAGATCGTTGAATATAGCCAAATGTATCGGCGCGTACTTTTACCGCAAGATGGGTTTTGATCAACGCCCCCAGCGAATCTGCCAGATGGCCGTTCCCCGAAAGTTGATAGTTTCCGTGAGGATCGCGGTCGAGATTGGGATGAAGTTTTGCCAGAACCGGATCGCCATCTTCCGCTCGAATGCCTTCTGAAACAGCGATCATACAGCGACCGAATCGTCGATAGGTTGATTCTACCTGTGAAAGAAAACGTTCTGTATCAAAGGAGTATTCTGGAATGTACACCAGTAGAGGCGAATCTTGATGGTTGCAACACCCCAGGGCCGATGCAGCTGTGAGAAACCCCGCGTCGCGTCCCATTACTACGCCTAGATAGATCCCCGGAAGTGATCGGTTGTCCATATCCGCTCCGGCAAAAGCGTGAGCGACAAACTTTGCCGCTGATCCATATCCGGGCGTATGATCATTCACGAGAAGATCGTTGTCAACCGTTTTGGGAATGTGGGTCACTTGTAATTCGTAGCCGGTTGATTCGGCTTGCTTGGCGATTATTCTGCACGTATCCGCCGAATCATTGCCGCCGATGTAGAAAAATTTCCGCACATCCTGCGCCTTGAGCACTTCGAACATGCGCGCGCAGTATGATTCATCCGGTTTGTCGCGGGTTGATCCGAGCGCGGAACCGGTGGTTGCAGCCACGCGTTGGAGAAGTTCTGGTGAAATGGACGTAAGGTCGATAAACTGCTCGTTGGCAACTCCTTCGACTCCGTGAATTGCTCCGTAGAGTGCGTCGATCTCTCCGTGGCGAATCAACGCGCTGATCGCACCGGCCAGAGAGTGGTTGATTACCGCTGTGGGACCACCGCCTTGAGCAATAACAGCTTTGCCAAATTTCACGTTACCCTCCTGATGATTTTTTGACGATCCCATAATATAGCACCTGCCGCGCAAAACTGTATTGATCCAACAGCGCAAATGAACCTCCATTTTGTACTGTATGAAAGCTATATTTCTGTGAAACAACAAAACTTTCAAAGGATTTACTCATGGAACGTTTTTATGCTCAGAGTCATGAATGGATTTATGTCGAAGGCTCAGTCGCTCGAGTTGGGATTTCTCAACACGCTCAAAGCACCCTTGGAGATATCGTTTTCTGCGATCTTCCCAAAACGGGCACGCAACTCGATGCGGGCGATGAAGCGGTAGTTATTGAATCTATGAAAGCTGCCAGTCCTGTTCATTCTCCTATTGGAGGGGTTGTGGCAGAAGTAAATGTATCACTGGTAAAAAAACCGGAATTGATCAATATGGATCCACTCGAAAAGGGGTGGATGTTCACTCTCACCGATTTTGACCTTTCTCAACTGGATCAGTTGATGCCTGAATCAATCTATTTAGAATTTCTTACAAACCAGTAACCGCAGGAGTCTGCTGTGAATCTTGATTCTGTTATTCGCAAAGTTCCCGATTTTCCTAAACCGGGCATTCTCTACTATGATATTACGTCGATCTTTATGAATCCCGAAGCATTCTCCTTTTGTTTGGAATCTATGATTGAATCCTATAAAGATCAGCAGATCGATGGTGTTATCGCCATAGAAAGTCGCGGATTTATTATGGGGTCACTCTTTGCCGAAAAAACTAAAACCCCCATGGTGCTTGCCCGTAAAAAAGGTAAACTTCCGGGCAAATGTATCGAAGAAAGTTACGATCTTGAATACGGTTCCGCCACGTTGGAAATGCACATCTCTGATCTCGAAGCGGGTAAGCGCTATCTTCTCGTGGATGACCTAATTGCCACCGGCGGCACCGTTAAAGCTGTGGCGAATA
>JAIFMU010000030.1 GCA_020048285.1 bacterium
CTCCAGCAAGGATCGCTAACTATTTCAAACACGAAAAGATTCTGTACGCGGGGGTATAAAACATGTCATATTTGCCCCGCGAAGCAATAGTAGGAAGTGCCGTGGTATCTTTTGACCAGAGGCCGTTATCATATTTTAGAAGGCCGTACCCACTTCGCCATGTATTGCACCCGCCCCAGATTCGGCCTTTGCTGTCCGCGAAGAGTGAAGTAATGTTCTGCATGCCGAGAGTTGTGCTGCCCCAAGCGTACCATCCAGAATCGTTGAAACGGGATATGCCGTAGTTGGTGGAGATCCATTTTGTGTTGGAGTTGTCTACAGTAAGGGAGTGGATTGTGTCGTTGGCGATATTGTGCATATAGGGTGCATATAGTGTATAGATAGTGTTTTTTAAGGAGAGAACTTCAAATACTGATGGTTCCATATACCAATTGTAATAAAACCAAATTGTACTATCTGGTCCAGATGTACAGTAAGTCAGGTTGCTCATTTGTTTATTGAAATCTATGGTGTCATACTTCGTAATGGACCCATTATTCCAGTGGTATTTAGGCCCCTGATCAGTTTCCCACCATCGACTGTTTGTGTTGGTATCAAGATAGAAATGTCCATACAACTCATCGGCATTCTGAATATGTAGCGAATCAGTCATAAAATCCCCCCACGTCAAGCCAAGGTCTTTTGTAAAACCTCGTCCATCAAACCAAAGGGTACCATCTTTATCGACATCAATCTGCAATATGCCCGCATAATTGTCTTGCCACATTTTCCGAGGATCATAATAGTTCATTGCATTATTCTTGTACTTAATTATTCCACCATTGGAATTGCCACGAGGGAAGGGCGTATTTACTGCGAGCCAAACGGTACCATCTTTCTGGAATTCAATGTCAGATACATTTAATGATATAGGAATGTCAAAGCCAGAAGAGTCAAGATGTGACCAGTTTTTCCCATCGAAAATTGAAATGCCACACTGAGTACCATACGTTGTACCCCATGGAATCCATACTGAACCATCTGGCGAAAAATGAGGATCCCCACCCCAACGAATTGTAGAATTGGTACTGTCGTAAAGCTCCCAGTGACCATTATCAAAATGCACCATTCCTTGTTCACTTGCCCCAATCCAAAAACTGCCATCTGGCGAAGCTCCAAATCGTGTGCCAAATTTCTCTAAAACCGGTAATGTGTCTGGATATGGGAAATAGCGAAACTCTTCCGTTTGAGAATTAAAGGTTATTAGAACATGTGGAGTATCAAAAACTGATATGACAAATAGAGTGTCGTTTATATAATTGGTGATAGTCGATGAACCATGTGGGCCGATGAAGTTATCGAAGATTTTTATCCTTTTGACTTCAAAGGGCGAATTACGAAAAACTTTAATAGTGGAGTCATTACTAGACCATTTTCTATTTTGGCTATCAATATAATGAGGTATCATCGGATTCTGTAAAACATACTGCCAGTTTTTCCATGTAGAAGCGAATGCAGAACTACATAGAATGATCAACAAAATGAAAACTTTCATAAGCGTAAACAACTTTCAAGAAGACATAAAATTGAGGGATAGCAGTTTTTCTCTGCTATCCCATTAATGCTATTTGTTTATAAGTGCTGGTTTAGTTGTTTTTATAAATCTCCAGCAGTGGTGCCAAAGGTCATTGTTGACACCTGTTAATATAAAAAGAATGCAGACAACCATTCCAGAAGCTACATCGATTGATAAACATACTGACGGATTATCGATACTGTCACACATTTCGAACCATTTACAGTATACATCTGTTCTCCTCAACATAGAAACTGGTCCTAATTTATCCGAAAGTATATCACTTATGGAAAATAGTTGTCAAACAGAAACGCTAAAAATTGAGAACATTCCACTATGTGTATAATTGCTGACCGTTTTTCTGAAATTGCACTGTTGCATCATATACCTACACTGATACTATAACTATTTCTGTTTCCTCTCTATGAGTATTGATCAAACAGGATATCGACAGGTATAACGATGTATATCTGTAAGACACCTGTATAAAAAGTTTTGAAAATTATTTAGAACTATTTTTTATCTCTTTTTTTGTTGTAATCTGTTTCTTGTAATAGTATTGTTTATCTAACGGAAATAAAAATTTCTGTTGTTGATCTTTGAAATTTATTGTTGTATTCGCAGATTTAGGATCGTTACTTCCGAAATACGGGATGATACTTCCGAAATGCGGGACGATACTTCCGAAATGCGGGATGATACTCTCGAAATGCGGGACGATACTTCCGAAATTCGGGATGATACTTCCGAAATTCGGGATGATACTTCCGAAATTCGGGACGATACTTCCGAAATTCGGGATGATACTTCCAAAATTCGGGATGATACTTCCGAAATGCGGGACGATACTTCCGAAATACGGGATGATACTCTCAAAATTTGAGAATACCACTGTCTAAATAGTTTGTTTGTATAATGATAGTGAGTGTAATAGACATAAAATAGAGAATACATATCTATATGTATATATAAATAATCTACCAATGTATCAGCACAGGGAGGCTGTATGTTTGATGAAGAACTGCGCGAGTTTAAATACTCCGATGAAGATTTGATCGCTTTTGCGATTTATATCCAAGTGCGCTACGAAACAGATAAAGCTCAATTTCGTCTGGCCTTGCCGGGAATCTTTTCGGAAGACTTCGGCGAATCGTTAAAAGGCCTTATCGAAGATTATCGCACTATCCATTCCGATGTGGAAATGCAGCACGATCGTTCACAGGCTACAGAACTTTTCGATACCAAAGCAATCGAATATCTGCGCACGGCTTCGCTCATTGAAGCATACGCTGCTGAAGCGTTTCCCAAAGCAAAAAATATTGTGAAACAGTTCAAGATGATGAAACCGGATCGCGTTGCATCCGATCGGAAAGGAATGCTGGTAGAGTCATTTACTCACTCTCGTTTGATCAAAGAACACGCAGTGGCACTGAAAGCGGCGGGATGCCCGGAAACACATATCAAAAAAATAGCCGATATCGGTGCGGAAATTCAGGAACTGCAATTTGTGCGGACACAGAAAAGCACCGAACGGACGAACGTCAAAAAAACGCGGATAGCCCATCTCAACGAAATTTGGCGCTCCGTGTATCTCGTACATAGCAAGGCGAATGCGGTGTTCTTTGGCAAGCCTGAACAGATCGCACTCTACGATCTGCCGAAACAGAAAACGCGCAAAAAAGATGAGACACCGAAAACAAGTGAGACGCCCACGGCAATGTAGTGTAACTCTATTGGTAGATATAGTAACGACTGCGACAATTGTGGCAGTCGTTTTAATTTCTCTGATTAGCCACCACTGGCTGTTATTGGAACAATAAAACTGATAGGGATCGTTCATTTTCTGAAAACTGCACCTTTTTCCACGAGTCCAAAAAAATTGAGGAAAAATCTTCCCTGTCGTTTTATAAAGTAGTTGTTCACTTGACAGTGATACGTGAGGTGGCACAGATTTTGAACCATTGCTCCGCGGGGCAAAACTGATACCAATTTCTAACCACAAAAGGCATGAAAAACACGAAATGATACTCTTGTTTTCGCGCCTTTCGAGTTTTTCGTGGTTGGTAATGAAGTCTTCAAAAGTCTCATATTTGCCACGCGAAATACTATTGACACTCTGATACTTACCTCTTTTGAGAAGGACTCTCTATGATTCGACTGCTGGGTAATGCTGCTCTTTTTGTTTCTCTTCTCTCCTGTTCTGAAAAACCACCTACTGCAGGTACTGCGACCCCAAAAAAAGTTACGATTGCTCAAGCTGAATATGGGATGACCTATCCGTCAGGTGTGGTTGAGTGCAGTGATGATACCGTTCAGGTGGTGGCAATTCCCGAAGATAACTACCGATTTGTGAAATGGGTTTCTCATGGAAAAGCGGCTCTCTTGTCAGATTCGCTTGCTCCATCAATAACCGTTACCGCTCTTTCTGCATCGGGAACGGTGCTCGAACCTATTTTTGCACCGGTTCAGTGCACCGTGGTGGTGGCGTATGCGGACAGTTCTATTGACAATGATACCGTTGTTACCGACTATAATACGCAGATTTACTGCACAGCGCAATCGCGTAGTGGCTATAGCTTTAAACAGTGGGTCAGTTCCGATTGGGATAGAGTCGCCATAGCAAATCCTACCAGTGCTTCGGGATATGTCACCGTCCGTGCCAGTGGAACACTCTATCCAACCTATCGCAAAGAGATTTCCTCTGCCATTGATAGCATACACCTTTCCGTCATTCCCGCATCGGGTGGAAGAACAGTTCCTGAGGGAATGGTTATTGTCACTCAAAATAGGAGTGTAATCACGGCAATTCCCAATGAACATTATCGCTTTGTGAAATGGAACAATATCGGTACCAGTGGTACTATCGCCGATTCAGCGAAAGCCACCACAGCGATCACCGCCATCGATACAAACGGCGCAATTATTCAACCGGTTTTTGCACCAGAACTCTGCACGCTGATTGTATCGGCACCGCAATTTTCTTCACACAAGGCAGATACTATTATTTGCGACTACAATAGTTCCCGAACAATCACCGCTCCCGCATATCCCGGTTATACGTTTAATTCGTGGAAACAGGTTCAGGGAACAACCACACTGCTCGCGTCCTTTTCCAATGCTGTCACGGGTGTCACCGTTCGCGAAAGTGGAACAGTGCAGGCACACTATTATCGAATAAACAATACCATTACTGTTGATACGGCAGAACACTGCTCACTTTCGGTAACGGGGTCGTTTACGCTTTCGGTTCAGGATACCCTTACAGTAAGTTGTATCCCTGCGTTTGGCTATCGATTTGTTCAATGGGTGCAAACGGGGGAAACGCAAATATCTCTCGGTGATATACGCGATAGTTCTATTCAGATTGCCGGTGTAAAAGGAAATGGCACAATCAAACCAAAAGTAGAACCGGTACCGTATTTAGAATGGAAATCAGGATCGTTTCTAGCGGTGGCAGATTCAGCTACTCCACTGACAGAGTTGTATGACGGGCGGGGTAATGATCTGAATATCCAAATTGGCGATATCTTAGGGATTGTGTATAAAGATGCTATGGGTATCCACCGCAGCATTGACTATGGTGTTGTCGGTTCAACTACTCTCGCCGGGAGTCTCACCTGCTATACATTACAAGATCTCTTAACAGCACTATCTCGTGAAATCGGTGCATCTGTTACATATCAGAATGAAAACGGTGCTATCAATATTGAAAATGCTCTGATCACAAATCTCTCTGTGAAAAATATGACTCGGCCTACTTCAAACAATTATGTCAGTAATCTATTTCTTTGGAATGGTCAAGTCGATGGAGAATCAGCTGGAGTAGTACGCCGTCCTGCTCGGGGTAATGATCTCATAAAAGATCTGTTCGGTAAAAATGGCGAACCCTTGGGACTCGAGCTGGGGGATATGATTCGCGTTGGCGGAAGGGTCAACGGCACAGAACTGAAAACCGGCTACAATATCGGATTATCCTTTTCTGATGAGACAAAACTCATTCATCTGAGCGAGTATATTGGTCTACAACTTGCGGCTGCTCTCGACGTGACGGTAGATAGTTCCGGAGCGATTCTTATTTCCCGTGATTCTACCACAGAAACAGTTTTGATAAATCTCTCTGTCGGGGCGAGTAACAGCAATAACAACGCAACGACTCCCACAGAGTTCAACAATACGATGCTATTCAGGATGAAATTATAGGTAGCTATATCAGATTTCTTGAGTATTGCTTCGATGTGAATTACATGTACTAACAATTGTTCGTAGTGGCGAGCCGCGCTCGCCGATTTCTCATGGACAGGCGACTGCGAGTCGCCACTACAGAAAGAATCTATCCCGTTTACAGAACATGTATCTCACACAGCATCTCTATAAAGGTCGACATAGGGGCTACCGCTACGCGGTTTTGATTACTCATAGGACGGTTGACAACAAAACATTTTTGTAGAGACAAGGCCTGCCTTGTCTTTCGGAGACAACGCAGGCGTTGTCTGTACGCTTAAAATCCTCAGTCATGAAATCACCCGTCTTGAGAGTATGTACTTTCGGGTACCACAATTCTCATAACTGATCGAGATTCATAGGCGCATGTACTGTGCCTCTGTGGGCAGAAGGAGCTGAGGAGTGCTCTTTTTCAGCATTGAGCTTGTGGAGACTTGGCTGTACACTACGGTCAGAGTATACCAAACCATCACGCCCAAACATACCCATGCCGATACTCGTACATTTTGAATGTGCATTGCAAATACCCAACCCATCGTTTGCTGGTCAGTTCTGCAATTCGCACAAGTGCCATTTCTACAGTGTGAAATGCTATTATTCCGAGTAAACTATCTGCATAACATATTTTCTGACTGTTTGATAGAAAGCAGTTCATGAATAAAAAATTCCGCGCTCTCCTGATTGTTTTATTGGCTCTGATTGCAGTGCCGATGGTTCTCTATTTCGGGGGGAAATGGGCACTCTATTTGTACGCGGACTATTGGGCGGTAAAACTGATTAAGCTCGATCAAAAAGGGTTGCTCTCTACCCAGTTCGGTGCGGCATGGCAAGAAGTGGTCTATGGGGAAACCTATCGGTCGGTACTCTCCGGCAAAAGTACAACGCCCAGTCCTGTGGTGGAAGGTGTCCTCGTCGCAGAATATCCATCGATCTCTGTGGTGGAAAAACTAAACCGTATCGACCGCTATTCCAGTCGCATTACTATTGAAGACCGCTTTGGACGGGAGATAGCATCCATTCGCACGGATCATCAGCGCGTGGCTTACAAATCATTTCCTCAAACTCTGGTAAAAAGCGTGGTCGCTTCGGAAGATCGCCATTTTTTCACTAATAATCGCGGTTTTGAATTTGACAGTTTTGTTCGGGCCACGGTTATTGCATGGGTTGAATCAATTCGTTCAGGTGAAAAAAAACTTCCCCGAGGAACCTCTTCGATTACGCAACAGGTGGGAAAAATGTTCATTTCTCAGTTGGATAATGAAGGGAACCGCCATGTTTCGCGCACAATTGATCGCAAGATTCGCGAACTACAGATCGCCGCGGCCCTGCGCAAACGGCATCGCCCCGAAGAGATTATGGAGATCTATCTCAACCACTGTCTCACCTCATCCCATGGACTTATTGGTGCCGAAGAAATTTCCCGGGGGTTGTGGGGTAAATCGGTGACTACCCTTTCCGACGCCGAATCGGTCTATCTTTCGCGCATGGTCAAATGGGGAGCAAATCTTCCCGATCGCATCAAAAAGCAGTGCGCCATCGACATGGATCGGATACAGAAAGCGAACGGCTGGAGTGACCAACATCGGGATGCAGTATTGGAAGAGATTTTTGAACTCACCTTCCGCAAACCGGAACCCATTGCCACGGAACATCCGCATCTCGTTGACTTGGCTAATCGCTGCTGGCTCGATTTCTTAGAACGCCAGGGATTTGATGAATCGCGCCGTCGTGCGTTAAATCTTCTCGATCCTTCGTCGCTGATTCGCAAAAAGGGGAATCTCACCTTGCGACTCACTATTGACGTTGAACTTCAAAATTTTCTTGCGGAGCAGGTATCGAAGCGGGGGTACGGGGATTCTCTCATGGTGACCGATATCCGCATTGGAAGTTCTGCCGATACACTGACGGGGAAGATGCCAAAACGGTGGGGCGATCTATGGAATACACGGGTTATCACAACGCGGACACTTTTTTCCGATCCGGGAAGTTCTTTTGCGACGGCACTTTTGCCGGGAGACACACTTTACTGGACTGTAGAGTATGATCGCGCGGGGCTTCCCGCCAATCAGTACCGCGCAGTGGAACGCTATTATCGGCGAGGAACCATTCGCACAGAACAGCAGTACGGCTACGCATCTCTCGATGGCGTTTCGGGGAAATTACTCGCCTATGTTTCGCGGGATAAACTGGGAAGTGGATCGGTATCGCTTTTTGCTAAACCCTTCGCCAACGGCACGGCGACACTTGCGCCCATTGTGGCAGCCTTGCTTTTTGATCTCGGTGAATTTACTCCCACTGCGCGATGGGATGACCGCATGCCCGTGAGTGATTCGGTTCCGTGGCGAAGAACCTTGTCTATCAGCAGGGACAGTGGCGAAGCAGTGGTGTTTAACGACAGTACGCGATTGTATAACAGTGATTCTCTGTTCCACGGCGATAAGTTTATCTGGGAACACCTACGCGATAACAACCGAATCCTCACGGCTGAAATGATACTGCGACTGAATCGTATCGTATATGATCAATCCGGTGCGGTTACTGTTCAGGGGCAATCGTTGGCGGCGTTGTTCAAAAGATTAGGCATTGAAAATTCGATGAAACGATTTGCGGGAAAAGAGATCTCCGGTGTTCAAATTGTACGTGAACTTGTGCGATTTGTGGGAGGAAAAGCGGATACGCTGATCAGTGGTGTACGACCTGTTCCTCTTCGCGATAGTCGGTATGGAACAATTCTGGAAGATATGGAACTAACACTTCTTCAGCAGGCACATCTCTTCCGAGCACTCCATGGCGGACGCTTATTTCCTAATCCACAGAATGGGCTATCGCTCTTTCTCGAATCGGTGGAACTTCAGGGGAAAACGTATAACATGGCCAAACTGTTTCCGGTGAAAGATTCGATTCTGTATACAGATATCCACTCATTCTCGGCGGTACATTTAGCACTTTTTGACTCGTCGCGCTTGGATAGGTTCGATCCTCTTTTTGATCGGGATTCTAGCGATACTTCTGCTCAATGGGTGAAGGCTACTCGGCCGATCAATTTTCTTTCCCGAGGATATAGTGATCTTCGCCGTCCTTTCACCTATGATCGACTCTCTCCCGTGGGAAAAGTTCGTTGGGGTGTGACGAATGGCGTTTTGAAGATTCGTCTGCCTCTTCCTAGTGATTCTTTAGGAAGGGCAACCGATATTATCTGGAGCTCTGTGGGAGAGTGGAGGAGAGGAATGGTTCCTTCGGCGGGGAAAAATGGCCGTGATCTTCATAGGCCTCTTGTGACTGAACTTTTGGCGAGATTTGGAAATGTGAAAGCCACAGAGAATCAGGAACGCTATTTTGTTCAGTATCGGCACTATATCGATTCACTCTGGCAGAAAGAGAGTGCTGCCATGATGAATCAAAACGATTCTATGGTAAGGCAATCGAACTGAATATCTGAAACTATGCTATTGAAAAGGGGCACTTCACTAAAATGAAGTGCCCCTGATTTTGTCTATTGGTAGAACTCTTACTTTTCTGCTTGAGGAGGAATTTCTGCAAAGGTTACACCGTGAACGCGAGTGACTGATCCATCTTCGTACATTACATCGTACGCCTTGGCAAACTCTTTGTAGATAATACTTATGACACCGCCAATTCCTACGACGATTTCATTTGATTCGCCACAATATTCGACCGAAATAGATTTGAACATATCACAGATCCTTTGTTGAAGTTAACACTTTTTAGGCGACCATTCTGCCGCTATGATTGTTCGAAAATATAGGTTTCAGTTGGTACGCTGTGAAAGAATTTATCAGTTCATGTTGGAGTCGGATGAAAGCTATCGTTCTAATATGAGTGTCACTGGTCCGTCATTCACGAGCGAAACCTGCATCATCGCTTGGAAAATACCCGTTTCTACCCGATCGATATGGGTCTTGAGGGCATTGACGAAAAAGAGATAGAGTTCGTTGGCGCGATCTGGTTTTTCTGCCGCTGAAAACGAAGGACGTCTTCCTTTGGAACAATCGCCGTAGAGGGTGAATTGACTCACCACAAGCGCGTCGCCACCGATCTCTTTGGTGGAAAGGTTCATTTTTCCCGATTCATCTTCGAATATGCGGAGGTTGGCGCACTTTTCTGCCATCCAGAGACAGTCCGCTTCAGTGTCGCCTTCCCCTGCGCCGAACAAAATAAGGATCCCCCGATTGGAAGATCCTACTAAAACACTATCTACGGAAACAGATGCGCTACTAACCCGTTGAAGTACAACTCTCATTAGTAGAGGAAACTCACACCGATGTGCAGTTCCGGTGCATTAAAGGATTTAAACTGCAGTTTGTTATCTTTTTGATGGTTCAGCGGAGCGACCTGATAGGCAAATCCGGCAAAGATCGAAGCCTGTTTTCCCAAATCAAACATGCCATCGATACCGAACTTCGAGTAGAATCCGTACCAGTATTTGAAATCATCATCCTTGCGAATTCCACTGCCATCGTCGTAGTTACTTTCTGACCAGAACAGAGAGTTGTATCCCACCTGCGCATTGATCACCGGATGAAATCGGTACTGTGGAATGGGGTCGATGGCGACCCAACCGCAGAGCGGAAGCATAAACGCTCGCTCTTTGCGATAGATGTTGTCGCTAGAAACGTAAAAAGTATCAGTTGCAGTAGTTCTTGATTGATCGAGTTTGCCCTGAAATTTCTGTACGTGCATGGCAAGATCAGCCTTTAAACCGACCACAACGCGCTTGTCAAACACGCGTCCCCATGATCCGGAAATATTCCACATAGCTTTTGAATCAGTAGATTTGATCATTTCGTCTTGGGGCCAAACTGCTCCGGTTGAAATGTTGATCAAGTGATTTGCCGATGCGGTAGCAGCAAAAAGAGCTGTGGTAAGAATCACCTGTTTCAGCATGAAAGATCCTTTGTTGATTGTAATTGCGTGAATAAAATAGGTTGTGGGGAACAATAACGGGTAGAGTGAGATTGGTTGATCTGCAATGTTATGTCATGAAACGATCAAACCACGAAAAGCGGGCCTTTCGTGGTTTGATTGTTGAGGCAGGTAAAAATATCAATATTGACGTTTCATCCACTGGATATCACGATGTTTTTTCACATTTACGAGGAAATAGAACCGACCGCTGTTGAGACCCGTTGGGTACCAATCAAATTTCATTTCCCAGCTTTCCAGGTCAGCATAGAGCGAGACTGATTGGTTGATAAATGTTCCTTCGGTAAATGACCAGTCACCGTTCCACCGCATTTTCCATCGGTGAGAAAAATCAAACTGCATGCCGCCACCGAGATTGTAGGTTCGGGTCTG
>JAIFMU010000023.1 GCA_020048285.1 bacterium
TATCGAACTAAAAATCCCCAGTTATTGTTATCGAACTAAAAATCCCCAGTTATTGTTATCGAACTAAAAATCCCTCAATTTTCATCAGACCCTACGCACAACTTGTGCATGAATGATTATAATAATATATTAGTGCCAAACTATATAATGAACTTGGAGAATTCTAATGGAAAATGGAACAGAATTAGTAACGTGTAAAAACGAACTTCTAAAGGACATCGCTCTTATTATCCAACATGAGATCGGGAAAAATGTATCGATCATACCAGAGGAATTTCAACGCGAAATGCGGAAAAATATTAAAACCATCGTCAACGATTACGATAACGAATTGGCAGAATACCGTGATGAATTAGTTGCATTAAAAAATGAAATGAATGAGTTGAAAAAACATTTTGGTGTCGAAAAAAAGGCTATTGAAAAACTCGAATTACTGAACGATAAATTTTCTGAAGCAGTTGATGCTAACACAAAGATTCAGGTAGATGTTCTTTCCCACATTAACAAATTGGAAGATGGATTTGCAAAAGCAATTGGTTCAGTTTCATTTATTGAACAGGATTCAAAGCGAATTTTATCCGATCATAATTATGCTCTCAAATCAACTGTAGATTCAATTATTCCAACAGTTCAAAAAAATGTAAGAGGTATACTCGCAACAGAAGTCGGACCAACTTTGGAGTCATTTAAAACTTTCCGCTATGCTACTAATGCTCTCATTGATCAATTGAAACAGGATAAGCTGATGATAACTTTGGTGTATTGGTTTGTTGCATTCGCTTCAGTTTTCTTAATTCTTCCCGAGATAATTTTTTGGACAGAGAAATGGACGCAAATTTGGGGATTCCTATTTTCAAAATCGCATTGGTGGCGTATACCAATCATTGTGGGTGTATTTTCGATTCCTCCAAACTGGCTCATTATTTCTAAATATTTGCAAGCTGTATTTGGAACTAAAAAATGATTACTCTTTCAAAAGGGGAAGCCGAACAAGGGCTCTCATATTTTTCTTCTGATGATTATTATTCGGTCGAAGCAGGGGAGTGGTTTGGTAAGTGTGCGGAAGAACTAGGCCTGTCCGGTGAAATAAAAAGAGAAGACTTTAATAACATTCTTCGTGGTTGCGACACATCTGGAAATGGCATCGTAAAAAATGCGAGCACTCTAAAAAAAACTATAGACAAACCCGTAGAATATAAGAGTTCGGAACGGGAGCGAGTTGCTTATAATGATGTAACATTTTCACCTCCCAAATCAGTTTCTTTGGTTGCTGTAATTGATGAACGGGTGAAAAATGCACATCGAATAGCAGTGCAAAAAATGCTTCTCGAATTTGAAATGAATTATTCACTTACTCGAACCGGTCCCGGAGGAATTCGTCAGTATAACACAGGCAATCTGGCTGTAGCAAAGTTCGAACATTTTGATTCAAGGGAGATGGATCCGCAGCTTCATACTCACTGCCTTGTCATGAATATGACAAAGCGCGATGATGGCAAATATGGAGCCTTTGAAAATAAGAATATAATTGCCGACAGAAAATTTCTTGATCTCATGTATCAGGCACATCTGACTCGAGAACTTCATGCATTGGGCTATGATACCCGACGAAGCACACGTACGGGTATTAACGGTGGTTCGGTCGAATCATTTGAGTTGTCGTGCATTTCTGATGAGATTATTGAAGAGTATAGCCAGCGAACTGCTCAAGTAAAATTTCTTGCTACAGAAGATACTGAACAGCTCGAACGGTGGGAAAAGTTGGAATCACGCTATGAAAGTGGTGAGATCACGGAAAAAGGGTATAAGGCAGAAAAACGCGCATTAATTGAATGGGAGAAGCTCACGACTCGTGACAGAAAAAGAAAATCTGATGCTGAAAAAGCGCGGCCCAATATTCATGCTACAGTGTGTGAGCGACTGAGTCATATCACAATTCCTGCTGAAGTGTCTGATTATGAGTTTGAAGAGAGAAAGCTGGTGTGCAGTCAAAATGGTTCTAAAAAGGCGCTACGAGCAGTTCAGGAAGTGGTCGCAGCCATGGAAAAAACACAATCTGTATTGGAGCGTAAAGCTCTCATTCGTGAAACACTGATTCACAGTCGTGGGCAGGGTATTACAGCAGATGAGGTCATATCGGCTATTCCTCTTTTTACTCAAAAGTTGCCTTCCGGAGATTATACAACCCGACGATTACTGGAAGCTGCAGTCAATTCTGTGGCCTTAGCTGACACCGGAAAACGAAAAGCGGTTCAATATGCAAGTCGAGATGTGGTAAACTCATATTTGGAAGCTCAAGAGCTGCGCGACGTCATTTTTGCGGAATCACAACGTGATACGATAGCTCGAGTATGTCAGAGTCGCGATCAGGTGAATATTATCCAAGGGAATGCTGGATCTGGAAAAACCTTTGCGGTGAAACATATTCGCGCGATTTTAGAGTCTGAGGGATACACACTTCGCGGTTTAGCTCCTACAGGAAAAGCAAGTAGCGGATTGAAAAGTGCTGTATCAACCAGTTCTACTCTGGATAGTTTTTTTCGTTCAAATCCTTCGATCGAAAAAGGGAAAGAGGTTTGGATTGTGGACGAGTGCTCCATGGTGGGTAACCTTCACATGGAACGCCTTTTGAAACTCGCGCAAGAGAACGAGGCAAAAGTCGTTCTTATGGGTGATGTAAAACAACTTCAGTCGGTGAGTGCCGGGCGTGCATTTTGGGAACTTCAGGAACACACAATGGCAACCTATTGTGAAATGAACGAAGTTGTCCGGCAGAAAACAGTGCTGGCGAAACGTGCTGTTGGATATTCCTCTATTTTGCGCGGTGACAAGGCTTTGGAACTTCTTGATGAGGCTGGCAAAGTTCAGTCCATTGCGAATCAATCAGAACGAATGGAATTGGCAGTGGCACAGTACCTTTCGTTAAAAGAAACTGGCGATAGTGCCGTGATTCTTACGCAAACGAATTTGAGTAGAGATATTGCGAATGCGACAATTCGTCGACAATTAGTCAGAGACGGTTCTGTACAGGAAGGTAACCATGTATCGATACTATCAAAGGTTGGGATCACCTCTTCATCGGGATTCCTTGATTCTGCGAACTATCGAAAAGGAATGATCGTCAATGTAACTGATATGATTCATGGGCTCGCATATGATAGTCGCGAGAATGTCGCTGTACCGGCTGGGGTTCAGGCTGAAATTAGAGGGGTTAGTCATGAAAGTAATCGAATCCTTATTTCGTATTCAGACAAGACAACGGGAAAGAAGGTGGACACGATTTTGAATCTGCTCGAAACGGGTAATAACCTTCAAGCGTATTTGCCTCGGCATGAACGGTTTGGGGCAGGTGACGATATTCTTTTTACAAAGAACGATAAGAAGTTTGGTGTGGACAACGGGGATGTAGGGAAAATCACTTCGATCGATGGGAATGGTATCATCACAGCGGTTATTGGGGAGGATAAAAGAGAGGTTCGGTTCAATACAACACAGTACCCCTATATCGATTATGGGTATGCGATGACCAACCACAAAGCACAGGGTGCCACATACGATTCAGTAGTGATTCTTTGTGATAAGGCAGAACGGTCGTCGGCGGAAGAGTGGTATGTTGGTGTAACTCGTGCGAGAAACAGTGTTGAGCTTTTCACGGATAATCTAAAAACGATGAAAACAACAGTGAGGGAGTCAAAACTAAATGACTCGCTATTGGAAGAGTTGGGAATGCGGCCGAAATCATCGCCGAGTGAAGAGTTGGATATTGTGAAAGATATTATTTCTGAGGCGCTAGAAGAACCGAGTAAAGGGAAAGCTGTTGAGGATACTGTAATTTCTGTTCCGTCAATTTCGGATATTGAACTTCCTCTATTGCCTGATATGGAGGAAATTGCGCGAACAACCGCTATGGATTTGTCGATCAAGTCAGCGAAATTAACAGAACAAATGGAGCAGGCCAAACAGGCGGAGCTGCGCCGTATTCATCAGGAAAGATTGCTTCGTGAGCAGCAGGAACGAGATCGAATTGCTAACGCGGAACGCCTTGCCGTTCGTGAAAAACAGTTTTTGGAACGGGTGTATTTCGTCGTGAAAAGTGATCCCCGCATTATAGAAATGATGAGCAATCAAAGGCCAAGGGTGATTGACAGTGCTCTGTATGAACGAGCTCGAACAGTTCTCTGTGAGTTGGCGAAAACGGCAAGTCGAGATCGGGATGAGCATACTTTTGCAGAACGATTGTCGGGTAATAGAGAGATCCAGACAAATATGGTTGTCAGAATGGGCGTGGAAATTCAGAAGGAGATTCAACAGACAAGTAAAACCGTAGAATCTTCATATCATGGCCCTTCGTTATAGGATATTTGGCACAATTGGCGTCTACTTGGGTATTCTCTTTATGAGGTGTTGACTGACTTTGTTGCTGTAGTAATTTGTAGTGTCTGTTCGTGTTCAAAAGCGGAGGTACGCTTTTGGTGGGTTGAGGTTTGGAATGCGATGATGAATTCACCAGTATGAATTTGTGCTGTTTTATGTGGAAATTTTGGTGTAGTACATTGATTATAGAAACGTTATGATGATGTATATATGAGGTGTTATGCAAAAATATGGGAAGATAATGAAGAAGGACATTTCAACGTTGAGTTTCCCGATATTCCTTTCTGTGTCACGTATGGGCATACGTTCGAGGAAGAGTTCGTGTACGCTGAAGATGCGTTGACGGGGGTAATCTTGACAATGCAAGATATTGGAGATCCAATACTGGAAGCAAAAGTATATGAAGGTGAGCAATATCATGTGATAGCAGTCAACTATGATATTCAGTGGGACCTTAACCCACCACAAGAAATTGATTGAATACGTAGATTCTATCTGCAGTTAGTTAGTCCATATTTCAATATGTTTCAAGCAGTCTTCTCCGCAGACCTCATCAATAGATCTGCGGAGAAGACTATCATCTCTACTGGAACGAAATTTCTAAATCTCGATTTCTATCAAATCTCTCCGACTGTTTGATAAACGAATCTACCGAAACCCCGTGAACCACGGTTCCATCGAGAGTCCGAATGCTGACAGTTCCTGACTCGATCTCCTTGTCGCCAAGAGTAACAATGACCGGAATTTTCATCATCTGAGCATTGCGAATCTTCTTTTTCAAAGTATCACTCTTTTCACAAACGGCACTACGAAGTCCAACGCGATTCAGTTTCGATTTCAGTTCGAAAGCATGGTCGAGGCAACTGTCGTTAATGGTCACGATTTCAATCTGTTGCGGTGCTAGCCAGAACGGAAACTTTCCTTGGTATTGTTCAATCAGAAGCGCCATGGTTCGTTCATAACAACCAATCGATGACCGATGGATAATGATCGGATGTTTCCGTTCACCGTCGGAATCGGTGTAGGTCATGTTAAATCGCTTTGCCAACGCATAGTCGATCTGAATGGTAATGATTGTGTCTTCCTTTCCCCACACATTTTTCATCTGAATATCCAGTTTTGGTCCATAAAAGGCCGCTTCGCCTTCTGCTTCGGTGTAGGGAATTCCCGATTGATCCAAAATCGATTTCAAAATTGCTTGAGACTCTTCCCAGGCGGCTGGATTGTCAATATATTTGCCGGTGCTGTTTGGATCCCATTTGCTGAATCGGTAGGTATACTCCTTCAGATCAAGGGTTTTCATAACATATTGAACCAGAGTTAACACCTGTTCAAATTCCGATCGAAGTTGATCGGGACGGCAAATGATATGGCCTTCCGAGAGAGTGAATTGGCGAATTCGGATCAGACCGTGCATACTTCCCGAAGCCTCATTTCTAAAAAGAGTCGAAGTCTCCGCATACCGCACCGGAAGTTCACGGTAGGTGTGGATCTTTCGATTGTAAAGCATGAACTGATGCGGGCAAGTCATTGGGCGCAGTGCCAAAACAGTTTCATCCTGATCCGAATCACCGATCACAAACATACTCTCTTTGTAGAGATCCCAATGGCCGGACATTTTGTAGAGATCACTGCTGGCAATTGCCGGAGTTGCGGTGAACTCGTACCCGCGTGAAAGCTCTTCGTCTTCGATAAAGCGGGTGAGAACTCTTTTGAGAGTCGCTCCTCGTGGAGTAAGAAGAGGAAGTCCTTTGCCAATCACCGGATCGGTAACAAATAGATCGAGCTCATGGCCAAGTTTGATATGATCGTCTTTGTCTGGAATAGCGTTATTCATCGTTAGCTCCTTGTTGTAAATAGAAAAAGGGGAAGATCCTTTTGAGATCTTCCCCTTAAAATGTAAGTAGATTCACTCTGGTTAGATCGGCACCGAAGACGTTGTTGTGGTCGTCGTGGTCGTCGTCAGAGTAAGCCCGTTATGGCTTGAAACAGAAGAGAACAAAGCATAAGCCGGTGAGCTGATCACGTTCATCAGTTCACTCGACATAGGGAAATTGTTCTGTAACTGTTTCATCGATTTCTCTTTGGTTTGTTTTCTCGTATGCACACTCAATAAAGATAGTATAGAACTCTCACGAGATGGATCATTTCTCAAAATTTAATTTGGAAAAGTGGCATTCTCTTACGCCGCATCTCGTTCGGTATTCATGCACTGTCTGCGAAACGTAACCTTGAAATCATCCCACTGTTCAGAAGTTTTTGAACAGCGCTCGAGAGCTACTTTGGTCTTCGTAAGTTCTGCGAAGAGAGCTGAACAAAGGGTGCTCATAGATCCAATCTCTTGGGTTGCAGTGATCATTTTCAGCAGTACGTCCAAAAGATCTGCGACGTGGGATTCGGCGTGGGACGACAAATGAAATCCTTCGTACACAAGGGGGATCTCCTTTGATTCAGTTATAGCCCGTGCGGCGAGCTGTGATAGGAGAGAGGTTTCTGAAAGAAGTTGTTTCAGTGCTTCGTTTTGATTTTTTTCTTCAGCCTGGCCACAGCATTCTTGAATGAACTGCAATGCAGCAGGAATTGTAGTCAGCTGCAGCTGTTGTGCGATTGAAGGAGTAATGTAATCACTGTCGATATGAAGGAACGAAAAGTAGTTTCTTGAAGCCATATTGAATTTCCTTACTTTGAATTTTTTGTTTTAGGGAGAAGAACGGAATCGAGATAGATGATGCTCGAATTGATTTTCGGCCGATCATAGTTGCCAGCACTATCGAGTTCGGCAATCAGATTTTTCCGTTGAGTTTCAAATAACGATAGTTTCATGTTGCTGGTAATATCGACGCCAGTACGATACGTAGCCATTGCTGTATTGTTGTAGTTCATGAACGGGTTAAGTTCAGGTGTATCGAAATCTTCTACGAGCTTTTTGTCGATACCAATGACGAAATCACCTTTCATTTTGGTCACAAATCCTTTCATATTCAGAGATCCCATGAGTCCGCTGTTACCTCCAAAAACGAAAGACAATGTGTCTTTTGAAAGAGATGTGCTGGAGATATTGAAAATCACGGAAGATGTGTCATCGATCATTCCCGTCATCCCCTGCTTTTGATAGCGGATAAATTCCACACTGCCCTGATAGGACTCGCCGTTTCGGGCAAGAATCACTTTGAACGGGGAAAAATCGAGATACGAAGGGGAAGGTCGAAGCTTCAGAAATCCCTTACCTTCAGGAGCAAACTTGTTATCTTGGTGGATTTTTTGAAGCATCGCGGACTCGTAGGTTCCGGTGTAATTGGGGGTGCAGCTCATGAGTAGGAGAGCGGCGGAAGCAGGTAGCAGGTGCGGTAGTTTCATGATTCTCCCTGGTCGATTGTTTTGACAATAACCGGCAGGAAGAAAAAAGGGTTCCACCACCGGTCGATTAATTTCGCCAAAAACCATCGAAAATTGGAACGACATGTCCAATACCAGCAGTGGAACCGCGAACGATTCACATGACTGGACATGTCGATTTTTAATCATCATACATAGAGTATCGATGCGGCAATTTGTTACGTTACCGTTTCGATGGTTTTTGGCATAATGAAAATACAGGATGGAATTGTTTGCGTGATAATCTATTCTGAACAGGAATATTGTAGTATCGTTGTTCGGCTTAGTCTGAATTGTGCTGCCAATTTGTCCGTAGCCACGTGGTAATTTCCTAGGATTCAGTTGGTCATGATCGGAAAGAGTCAAATTGTGGTAGGTTTAGGATTATTGGTGTTGTATATTTAGAAAAAATAGGTGTTGTTTCTAAATTTATCTCTTATTAGTGGTGTTCATATATGACTAAAAATAAAATAATTAGCAGGATTTATGGCTATGGTAGGGGTTGGGTCTTTACCCCAAAAGATTTTTCCGATATAGCTTCACGTGGAAGTATCGATATGGCGCTAATGAATTATCAAAAATCGGGTGTAATTCGCAAGGTCAGTCGAGGAATCTATGATTATCCGAAATATAGCGAGCTTCTACAAACTGTCACGAGTCCAGATTTTTACCGCGTAGCACTGGCTATTGCAAGAAATCGAGGGTGGAGTATTGCTCCATCCGGTGATACCGCATTGAATATGTTAGGGCTTTCAACGCAAGTACCGGCACAATTTACCTTTGATTCGACAGGTGGGAATTTTGAGGTCATGATTGGCGCTATGGAATTACAGTTTAACTCGGTTCCGACAAAGGACTTCGTGGATCACCCCAAGGCACAACTGCTTATTTCTGCGATCAAAGCTTTGGGGAAAGAACGGGTTACTGAAGATATAATACAAAAACTGCGGGAAGAAATTAGTGTGGTAGAACGCAGGGAGATTCTGAAAGTAGCAAAGTCTGCTACTGTGTGGATCAATTCCGTTATATACCAGATTTGCAAAGAAGGTGATAATGTACAAGGTAGCTCAATGGAATTATGCGCAAAGAGTTGAATTATTTCAAGAAACTTCCTCACGAATGGGTGTGGTTCCAGCTGTTATCGAGAAAGATTTCTGGGTGTGTATAGTTCTGGATCTCCTTTTCAAAAGTAGCCTAAAAGCAGACATTGTCTTCAAAGGTGGAACTTCATTATCAAAAGTGTATGGGTTAATAAATCGATTTTCTGAAGATATTGACCTCATTCTTAATTGGGAGCTTCTGGGATATTGTTCTACGGGAGAAAATCCATGGGATGACCGGACAAAAACGAAGCAGGATTTGTTTAATAAGAGTGTTAACTCGAAGGCCGTTTCATATATCTCGAACGACATTTTACCGTTGCTTCGTGATTTGTTTACGCAGGAAAACCTCGACTTAACAGCACTCATTGATCAGAACGATCCCTTTTCTATTTGCATTAGCTATCCGAATTCGTTCCCGACAGGATATGTGAAACCAGAAATACGACTTGAAATAGGGCCACTTGCAGAGTGGTTGCCGCAAAACAGACATCGAATAACGCCGTATGCGGCAGAACAGTTTTCTGCGCTCTTCACTATTTCGCATGCAGAGGTGAATGCCATCGAAGCAAGACGTACATTTTGGGAGAAGGCGACGATTTTACATCAGGAAGCTCACCGGCCAGAATCAAAGCCAGTTCCGTTGCGGTATTCACGTCACTATTATGATTTGTATCGAATGATCAAAAGTCCGGTAGCAGAGGAAGCGCTTGCAGACCTTGAACTGTTGAATAGGGTAGTGCTTTTCAAACAAAAATTCTATCCCTGTGGTTGGGCGAATTATGAGATGGCGGTTCCAGGATCTCTGAAATTAGTTCCATCTTCTCAGATGATAGCCGCACTGAGAAAGGATTTTTCAGATATGCGAGTTATGCTGTTTGGGATAATTCCGAGCTTTGAAGAAATTATAGGAGTGCTTGCTGATTTTGAGTTGAAGGTGAATCTGGCGAAAGCGTAGAATTGAGTGTTTTTGCTATCCAAAAGTGGTTTTGTCAACATCTTGCAGATGATTATTGTGATTTTTCCTCGATGTTTTAAAAATGAATTTCTACATGTGGTATTTCGCTAATATCATTACTGGTTGCATGTTAGGAAACGAAAGGTGCTAGCTATGAATAATGAAGAATTGAAAAACGACATCAATGAATTTTCAAGAGATGCAGTGGAAGCACAGGAGCGTGATGAGGCGGAAGCACTTCAGGCGCATAATGATGAAATGCGAGAAGCAGCAGAAGAACAGGAACGTGAGCAGGCCGAGGCACTTCAAGCACATGAAGTTGAAATGCGAGAAGTAGCAGAAGAACAGGAGCGTGAGCAGGCCGAGGCACTTCAGGCGTATGAAGATGAAATACGAGAAGCAAGAGAAGAACAGGAACGCGAACAAGCTGAAGCACTTCAGGATCAAATCGATGATGATTATGCGATAGAATACCATGATCAGATGCGTCAAGACGCTGCTATGGATGAGTACGAAGGTCGTATTCATGAAAAAATGTTTGAAATTGCGGGAAATGCTGCAGAATCTGCTTTTCAAAATTCTGGGCAACTAGAAGATTCGAAAGATGAATACATCGAAGAATATCTTGCACAATTTCGAGAACTCGCTGAAAATTTGGTTAAAGTTGAAAATCAGGGTGAGGGTATTTCCCTAGATGAAAATTTCATTTCAGATGATGGAAAAAGCTTAAGTGTTGAGAAGATACAAGAACGATTCATTCCTAAGAAGATTGCGGATAAATACATTCTTGATACTTACAGTATAAAGCGAGGTGTTAAATATTGTTTCTGTGTTATTGCTTCCAATTTAATCGCTTATGCCCCCTATACCACTGATGGTGCATATAACAAAAGTGAGGGAAGTTATTACAAGAAGCCAATAGGTACTAGTAATGAAGAAGAGCTTATAAGCATTTACCGCGAGTACACTCGAGAAAATCCGGATAATTTTAAGACGATTAATGGTGAGGACGAATTTGAAAAATGGATACGGATTGGTGGAGCTGCATATGTTGCCTATGAAATAGTTGAAAACAGATTACCTCATCTTGCAAAATCATCTCCATTTAACAATAACGGTATGTGTCTTGAAGGATTAAACAAGAAGAGTATCCTTTGGGAGAACCGAAACAATTATGATCTTACTGGCCCATTAACGAACTTCTTTACTTTCCGAAAATATGAGCTAGGTGATATCGATAAAACTATGGAAATTTCGGAAGGCGTTCCATTTCAAATA
>JAIFMU010000055.1 GCA_020048285.1 bacterium
AAACCGGAGCGAGTTTCCGCATATTTTCGCCATCCTAAGATTGCTTATGCTGCGGCATAAAAAGTATCACATTTGAGTTCCGGAGTAATAGCCGGATGAAATTTGCAACGATTGATGTTTTCTGCTTTGAGTATGCTTGACCGTGAATCCTCGATTGTGGTTTCGCGTGGGTTCGCCTTTGTGTGTCACAAAAGATTGGAGATTGTTGTGAACGAGATTGATGGTAAGAGGAAACGCTCTAAACTTACGATGATTGGAATTGGGGTTTCTGCAATATTAATTTCAATATTAATACTTTGGTTTATTATGAGTATGATAATGATGATCTCAATTGCTTTGAAGAGTAGAGATATTCAACAGAAATCATTAAATGAAAGTAATCCTGTCCCAATCGTTTACAATACGGACACTCATGTTGTGTTGAAATCAAATGAAAATACAAGAATGTTTAAGTTCATTCTTAATGGACCAACAGTATTAAAATTGAAAATTGAAAATTTGTACGATTCTTTAGGTGAACTTAATGTTTGTTATTATGAAAGTCATGGTAGTGGAATTGGTGATGATTCATATTTTACAAGTGACACGACTATTGGTTTAATTATTCCCACTAGTGGTGAGTATTACATTCGATTTCACTCATATTTTGATAATGACTCTATTGGTTCTGATCTCAGTTTTCAATTTCGTGTAACCGAATATTCTCAGGATATAGAGGAATATTGGTTAACATGTATGGGTGCAGACATCTGGGCAATTCCTTTTGTACCAAGTGCAAAATATCCCAAAATTATTAGCATCAAATCGCAATCTTCTACTCGAATAGAATGAACTTTGTGATATTTCTAGTTTTATGAAATGAACAGACGCTGAAGTTTGGACGAGAGCGAAGATTTCTAACCTGCGCTCGTTGGTGTGACCTCGTTCCTCGGACACACCACGGCGTCGTTATACCACTTCCATCCTCACCAATTTCGTACTTTGACAAAACCCTTTACTACAGGACTACCAATGAACACTCTTGGCGTAATTCCCGCCCGCTACGGATCGACCCGATTCCCCGGAAAACCTCTGGCACTGATCGCAGGAAAACCGATGATTCAGCACGTCTACGAACGGGTGGCGAAATCAAATCTCACCGATGTGGTTGTTGCCACCGATGATATTCGCATTGTCGAAACGGTACAATCCTTTGGCGGAAAAGCGATGATGACTCGCGAAGATCATATCAACGGAACCTGCCGAGTGGCGGAAGTTGCCGAAGCGTTTCCCAACGCTCAGTTCATTATCAATATTCAAGGAGATGAACCGCTCATCGATCCTGAACTGATCAACCAACTCATTGATGCGTTTGAGCCAGAAGTTCCCATGGTGTCAGTGAAACGCAAGATCGGTGATCCCACAGAGATCAATTCTTCTGACTGCGTGAAAGTAGTAACGGGAAACAACAACCGCGCGATCTATTTTTCCCGTTCGCCAATTCCGTTCAATCGCGATAATGAACCGGTTGATTATTTCAAACACATTGGAATATATGGATATGAACGGGAATTTTTGTTCCGATATATCGAACTGGAACCGACCCGACTCGAACTCACCGAAAAGTTGGAACAGCTGCGCGTTCTTGAAAACGGATTCGCAATCGCCATGGTTGAAACAGATCGCGATTTTATCGGGGTCGATCGTCCCGAAGATGTGGCCCGGGTTGAGGCGGAACTACTCAAAGAGAAGTAATCCAAACCGTTTATCCCCAAAAAAAACAGAGCACGTTTTTAACGTGCTCTTCAAGTTACTCCCATGGTAAACCTCACTGAATAAAACTAAGCTGAAAGATCAATTTTCCCAAGAAGTGATTCCGCACCGCTGCGGGCACTTTTCTGAGCAGAAAGGTTTTCTCTCACAATTTCGTCACGCAGATCCACACGATCTTCGCGTTTACGTTCGACTTTAGAATCCGAATCCCGTTTTGGGTCAGATTCCACTTTTTTTGCCGGATACTAACCCGCCTCCTCTCAAAATGTAAAATGCCTTATATTCACTATCGTCACTTTACTGCAACACATGAATTGTATTTTCACAAATAGTTGTATTTTTCCCGTTCTGTACAACATTCTAAAACCTGAAAGTGGCCAACCATGAAAAATTTCATTTTTGCTGGTGCATTCTTTTTAATTCTTTGCGCGTGTAAAGAGAAAAACACCGATCACTCAACCGGTTCAAGTCACCAGCAATTGCAATATTCGTCTGAAATTACTGCAACTAAGCAGGAACCTTCAGAAATAGTCGAATCTGCAGGAAATGATTCACTCATGATTGTAAAGGGAAAGCGAGATTTGAAATCGGTGGAAAAAGAGATTCGCGACCACCTCATTTCAGTACAGTTTTGGTATCATCGCAAATATGGTCATCTCAAAGAAGAGAAAAGAGTTACTGTCTCATTTACGATTGACGAACTCGGAGTTCCTCACCAGCCGAAGCTGGTCAGTTCCGAGATGTCTGATAGCCAATTTGTCATGAAAATTATTGACGATATTTCACTGTGGCGATTTGCCAAGTACCCCAATGGTTCCGACACCACCGAGGTCACTTACCCTATCACGCTTCGTCCGGGATCGCAACCGCAAGAATAGATTCCATTGGAAATTCCAACCGAAACAGATCGCGCAAATAGCTGCGTTCCGATTCAATCTCTGCACATTTAAACTGATTCAAACCATTGAAATCATTTGAGAAAAGTGTGCGGAACAGGAGATAGCGGCAGTTGTTCGCAAACTGTTCCTGACCATTTTCAATCTGGCGAAGCGCGAGATCATCTTTTCCAGCGGTGATAAATATCATGGTGAGGCCGATCAGAGCATCAATGTTCCCTTCAGGCCGCTCTGACATGGTCCGATTGAACAGACGAATCGATTCGGTATACTCTTCCAACATGTACAACCCTGCGGCGCAAACATTGAGAATTTCCAACCGATCGGGGAATTCAGCCAAAAGGAACGCAATTTTTTCGCGGAGCAGTTGTTCATTTCCCCATCGCAAGAGAATGCGAATCAGTTTCATTCCGCCTCGTATCTTAGCCTGGCGAATATCGACTCCCACTTTAACCTTTTGAACCGGCGTGGTAAAGATTTGCATGAGAGAATCAGTCGCTTCTTGAAACATATCCTGTTTTTCATAGGTCACGGCAAGGTTATAGTAGAGATCAATTCTTCCCGGGCAGAGCTGTATCACCTTGTTAAAACAGCGTTGAGCTTCTTCAAACTGAAGTGATACATTAGCTGAGTTCCCCAACCCCATCCACGCTTGACTGACCACATCAGGAAGTTGCCGTTCCGCATGAGGAAGCGCTATTGTTTTTCGATACCACGAATCTGCCTCATCTTGATCGCCCATAATCGAATAGGAATCGCCAATTTCAACAAAGGTAACTGCATCATCGCCATAGATTTCCAAGTTGGCCTGAAGAATCGTCACATTTCGTTCTGCTTTCTGTTTCATTTCAGCAGGATCGGCATATCCGTGATGCTCAACCCACGCAGTTGAGGGAACCATCGACAAGCCGATACGGAGTGCCGAAAGCATAACCTGTTCATGGACAGGACGTTCAAAGTAGAGTCCACGATGATTTGGAAACATACGCGCCTGAAGGAATTCTGTTCCGGTTCCATTGGGACGTTCATTTTTCACGGTAAATGCGTAGACACAATCGGGTTTTCTCTGAACTAACTCTTCAATATGAGGAATTGATTCAAGCGGAACAAAATCATCCCCGTCGAGCCAGAGAATCCAGTCAGACTTCGCATCTTTTATAGAGAGATTCCGCGCTTTGGCAAAATCATTTTCCCAAACGGTTTTGATTACCGTGGCCCCAAACGATTCGGCGATATCCACCGTTCTGTCCGTAGAACCAGTATCGACAATGATTATTTCTGAACAGATTTTGGTTATTGTCGACAAGACTCGCGGAAGATTCTTCTCTTCGTTCTTGACAATCATCGCTAGTGTTAACGTTTGCATAATTTCCCCGTAAGTGCTCAACTGTTTGTTTTATCACGAGAAAAATAGTTTCAATCCCGAGCGCGAATAGAAAGAAGTGCTTTTTTAATAAACAAAAAACTAAAGTACAGCTCACCCCTTCCGATACCTCAATTAGGCGAAGGCCATCTAGTTAGACAGATATGGCACCATGACAAGGAATCGGTTTAACGAATTAAAAAAAATCTCCGCGAAGGATTGCGGCAGAATGAAAAACTTACAGGGAGGTTACCATGCGTATTAACCACAACATTTCATCAATGACAACGCAAGGTGCGTTGTATCAGGCAAACCGGGCACAAAATGGAAATCTTGAAAAACTTTCCACCGGACTCAGAATTAACCGCGCTAGTGATGATGCGGCAGGATTGGCTATTTCAGAAAACCTTCGTTCGCAGATTCGCGGAGCAGGACAGGCTCGCAAAAATGCTCAAGACGGTATTTCAGCCTTGAACATTGCAGAAGGCGCGGCAAACGAAGTCAGTTCAATCTTACAACGTATGCGCGAACTTGCAATTCAGTCTTCTACTGATACATTAACTGACAATGAACGAAAGTATTCAAATCAAGAGTTTAAACAGCTCAGCTCAGAAATCGACAGAATCGCCGATGTGACCAACTACAATGGAATTAAACTTATTTCTGGCGACTCTTCACAGGGGCGCCTTGGCGGAGGTTCTACTGGTTCTGCACTATGGATTGACGCAAATGATACCGTTGGTTCAGATAGCATAACGATTACAATCGACACTCTTTCTACAAGCACTGACGGAGGACTGGGGATTTTTGATCAAAATCTCGCATCTGCCACTGGCGCTCGCGATGCTATTTCTAAAATTGACAGTGCAATTGGTTCTGTGAACACAATGCGAGCAAATGTCGGTTCGTATGTGAATCGCCTTGAACACAGTGTAAACAACCTTTTGGTCAGTGAAACAAATCAACAGGCGGCAGAATCACAGATTCGCGATGTCGACTTTGCCAATGAATCGTCTAGTTTTACGAAAAACCAGATTTTATCGCAGTCGGCGACTTCAATGCTTGCTCAAGCCAATTCTCGTTCGCAATCGGTGATGAGCCTCTTGTAGAACCATTTTCTCGATATTTTTTAAAGGTTCTGCGTTGCGCAGAACCTTTTTTAATTTATCCACTGTATTTTACTGGTACACTATAGTACAATTCGCGCATTAACCGGATTTTCAGGAGCTTAAATGAACGAAACACTTTTCTTTCGATCCATAGCCGAGTTGTGTAACAATCAGAAATTTTCCGAAGCACAACAACTCCTATCAGAAAATAAACAGCAATTGCAGAACAGTAGTGACTATTGGTTATATCAAGGGATAATTCACTTCAATGTATTTAATTACAATGAAGCGATCAGCGATCTCAAACAAGCCTACGAGATTAATCCCAATGATATTCGAATCCATTTCAACCTCGGCGTGTGCTGTTCGCGAGTTGAACTCTATGCTGATGCGATGGGATGGTTCAAAAAAGTAATTGCCGTGCAACCGGAAAACATATCAGCACTGCTTATGATTAGCGCAATTTTTGACGTCACCGGCAATCCCGGCGCAGGAGAAAAAACCTGCAAAATAATTCTTAGACTTGACCCGACTAATGTGAGTGCTTTAAACAACTTAGGCAATTCTTCTAAAAACAGTGGAAAATCTCAAGAGGCTGTCGAAGCGTACAGCAAAGCTCTTTCACTTAATCCATCAATCGATTCAATTCGTTCAAATCTTTTGTTTTCATTAAACTACAACACTTCAGATCCACTAAAACTCAAAGGTGATCACGAGCGACTTGCATCTGTGTGGTGCAATCCTTCGTACTCATTTCAGGACCGTCAGAGAGTTGACACTCGCATTCGGATCGGATTTATTTCTCCTGATTTCTGCTCACACTCAGTAGCGTATTTTCTCACCGGGCTTTTTACAAAAATCGATCGATCCACCTTTTTTATAGCTTCTTACGCCAATGTGGAACACCCGGATGAGCGAACCGAGTGGTTTAAATCGCAGAGTGATCATTGGATCGACACAAATTCCCTATCACAAGCAGCTATTGCAGATACAATCTACCATGACCAAATCGATATTCTCATTGATCTCGCCGGTCACACGGGAGGATCAAACTGCGGATCAATTGGTCGCAAACCAGCACCGATTCAAGTGACGTGGCTAGGATATCCGGCCACAACGGGAATGAACACCGTAGACTGGCGATTTACTGATTATCTCGCAGATCCCGAGGGAGTGGATTCCTATTACTCAGAAAAACTATTGCGCCTCCCCCACTTTCTAAACTACACTCCTCGATCGACCCTTCCTGAGATCGATTTCGATGGATTTAATTCACGGGACTACACAATTTTTGGATCGTTCAACAATATTGCCAAACTGAGTGAGGAGACGATTCGACTCTGGAGCGGTGTCCTTAAAACTGTTCCCCATTCAAAACTGCTGATCAAACACAAATATTTCAACGACCCTGCAATTCAAGAGATTTTCCTCAAGCGATTCGCCGATGCGGGAATCTCCACCGACCGCTTGATTTTCCGCTCGTTCAACTTCACTGACATGGGGCATCTCGTAGAGTATAACCAGGTTGATATCGCCCTAGATTCATGGCCTTACAATGGAACAACAACGACGTTCGAAGCGCTCGTCATGGGAGTTCCCACACTGACAATGACCGGAAACGTCCATGCATCTCGGGTCGGAAATTCGATAATGACCGGCGTTGGACTTCCCCAGTTTGTCACGCAGAGCCCCAAAGAGTTTGCAAATCGGGCAGCCGAGTTAACAGCCAACCGATCGTCCCTTTTGGTCTTGAAAAAAGAGTTGCGAGAACAACTATTGGCAAGCCCACTCTGCGATTCAAGCAGCTTTACCCACAATTTTGAACAAGCACTCGTTGCCTTATGGGAGAATTACAATGAACTCAATAGTTGAGATTTTGTCAGCAGCCAAAGAAGCTTTTGTCACGGGTGATTTTAAGAAAGTCACCACCCTTTTGGTACCGCTCTGCGACACGAGTTCTCGGGAAATAGCTGGCTTAGCAGCCTATATCAGTGGCCTTGCCTATACAGCTCAGAAAGAGATGAGCAGTGCTTCTCTACTGTTTCAGAAAGCAGTTGATTTTCAATATAATGATCCTGCACTTTACGAAGGTTACGGCGCATCTCTTCAGCAGAGAGCACGCTACGATGACGCTGAAAAGATCTATCAAAAAGGTATTGAAATCTGCGGTAGAGTGCCATCGCTTCTCTCCCACTGGTCCACAATCGAACTGATCCGGGGAAATACAAGCCACGCAGAAGATCTTCTCAAAGAAGCACTTCGAACAAATGACCAGGATCACATGGGGTGGACAAATCTCGGCAATCTCTTTCAAATACGCGCACAGTACCGCGATGCTGTCAATTGCTACAAGGAAGCACTCAAGCTTTCACCACATTACGACAGTGCAATTTCAAATCTTCTGTTAACAAGTAACTACACTAGACTTCCGCGCGAAGAAGTCTTTCAGGCACACACCTTTTACGCATTAGCAATAACTCCTACTTCAGAACCACGCAAACTGCAGAACAGGAAGAAAAGTGGAAAAATCAGAATTGGCTATCTCACTGGAGATTTTCGTACCCATTCGGTAGCCTATTTTTTCGCACCGATTTTGCAAAATCACAATCGCGATGAGTTTGAAATAATTTGCTATTCCGATCTCTACTCACCTGATCCGGTCACCAAACGCTTTGAAAAACAAGCCGATCAGTGGCGCGATATTTCCCGCATGAATAACAGTGAAGTAATAGCCTGCATTCAAGATGATTCGCTGGATATTCTCGTGGATCTTGCCGGTCACTGCGGCAATAGACGACTCGCCGTCTTTCGATCAAAACCTGCACCTATTCAAGTGAATTGGATAGGATATCCCAACACTACGGGCTTGCCTGAAATGGATTATCGCATTGTCGATGCAATTACCGATCCTGTTGGTGATTCGGAACGTTTTCACACAGAAAAACTACTTCGCCTTCCTGACTCTTTTCTCTGTTTTGTACCGTCACAAGACATTCCGCCAGTATCTGAACTTCCGGCAAAATCAAATGGATATATCACCTTTGGTTCGTGCAATAATCTGGCAAAAATATCCGATGAAACAGTGGAAATATGGTGTGATTTGCTCAAGGCAATTCCCCACTCTCGTTTGAAACTGAAAAGCAAACCGCTGAAAGATCCACTCACACGGGAACTTTTCAAACAAAAATTCATCGCATCAGGTATTGCAGAAGAACGCCTCTCATTTGAAGGTCATCGAAGTTCCAACAGAGATCACCTAACATTTTATCATGATATTGACATTGCCCTTGATACATTCCCCTACAACGGAACCACCACTACCTGCGAATCACTCTCCATGGGGGTTCCTGTCATGACACTACTCGGTGATCGCCATGCGTCACGAGTTTCAGCTTCAATTCTAAACGCAGTGGGTTACAATGTGTTAACCGCAAAAAATAGAGATGAATTTATCACCCTTGGCAAAGCCCTTTCGAGTGATATTGAAAATCTGGAAATAATTCGATCGAAGTTAAGAATAGATTTGCAGAAGTCATCTATGTTTGATGGCAAGAAATTGTGCCACCATCTGGAATCTCTCTACAAGGAAATTGTACGATAAAAATCCCGCATGTAGTTATACGTGCGGGATTCTCTTGGAAACATTGATTAAAAGCGTTTTACGTATCTATGGCAATAGGGTTCTGATCCTTTTCTTTCGTAATAATCCTGATGATACTCTTCGGCTCGGTAGAACGGTACCGCATCTTCTATTTCTGTAACAACATCATATCCATTTGATTGTAGTCTTTTTATCAACGATGCGATAATTTTTCGTTCATCTTCTGTTTTCACAAAGATTATCGATCGATATTGATTGCCCACATCCGGCCCTTGGCGATTGAGGTGCGTAGGATCGTGAATTTCAAAAAAAGCTTGAGCTAATCGTTCATAGGTTACTATTGTTGGATTATAGGTAACTTCAACCACTTCCGCATGGCCACTGCTTCCTGAACAAACTTCTTTATACGTAGGATTCTCCGATTCTCCTCCCATATATCCTGAAACTACCGACTCAACTCCTGCGAACTGCTGAAGTAAATGTTCGACACCCCAAAAACAGCCACCGCCGAACCACGCTTTTGAAGATAGCGAATCAGCTACAAATGTCAGTGAAATTGAGTTTACACAATGGCGCGTATTTTTCACGGTAAATTGTTCACCTTTAAACACATGACCTAAATGTCCATCGCACTTAGCACAGACAATTTCTATTCTCTGTCCATCGGGATCAGGATTGCGCTTCACCGCTCCGGGACGTTCGTCATCGAACGACGGCCATCCACAGCCAGAGTGAAATTTGTCTTCCGATCGATAAAGTGGCGTGCGACACTGCTTGCAAAGGTAAGTCCCAGCCGTAGTCACATCCGTATAAATTCCGGTAAACGGACGTTCAGTTCCCTTTTTGATAATAACCTGATACTCTTCCGCTGTTAGCTCATTAAAACTATCCATCCTATTCTCCTTCTTTTTTACATCTCCACACGACACAAATGCTATCATTAAAACCGATAACATAACAAGGCTCATACGACCTTTATACAACAGTGTCTCATTTATTGCATTTCTACGCTTCATTTGACCCTCTTTTACTTTAGGGAAAGATCATTAAGACTAAAATCATAAAATGTGCCAAACAACGAAGCTTCAAAAAGAATCCGAATTTTCCAATAATTCTCAAATTGCGGGTAAGACATTATCCACAAAGGTTTTTTTATGTCAGAAAGAAAACCATGTCAGTGCGTGACGGCAACACAAAAACGAGATTCAACAATACGCGTAACACAAATCCGGGACCACCAAACACAAAAAAAATAGCATAACACACTGTATAACAAGGCAATATAAGCACAGTTGTTTTTCACCACAAAAGAATCCAATGATTAAAACTGAAATAGAACAATCCAAACTCGATTTCGACACATTCGACGGACTTTCGTTTATTCATGGCTTGCTTAGCAGGTTTTTCCTTCTTTATTTAAATGTAATCACCTTGAATAATTCGAAATCGATGAAAGAAGGCGTTTCGTGTACCAATTATTTCAGACCTTAGAACAGTGGGCGACCAAATCAATCGAGAGGTGTCAGCACAGAATTGAACTGGTAGAAACAGTATTTATGGGTTACTGTATGATTAATCTCAGTGTCAAGACGATCATATTCGATAATACCCATTTTTTATGACAGGCCACGGATTTGGGTGATTCTCTTTATGGATAGAAATAGCTTGATTAGCCACTCTTCTCTGCTGAGACTCCTGTTCTATGCTATATTTCCAAAACTACAATTGAAAACCGCGACCAATGGAGCAACTATGAAATCACTTATACAAATACTATTCTTAGCAATGATTACCATTGCAACTGAAAGTTATCCGAAAGTTGGAAACTATTTTCTAGACCCTTCAATCAAACTTTCAGAGATCGATTCACTGGCAAAGTGTGACTTTTTAATACTTGATCACGAAGTGGCGCGCCAAAAACCGATAATTATCGATTCAATTCGCAAAATCAACCCCGATGTAAAAATAATCGCCTATATCGTATCTCAAGAAATGGAACTTGATGCCGCCACATGGAAAGGATCTCTTCGCAGTTCAATGATACAAGAGATTCAGGATTCATGGTGGCTTAAAAACAGTAAAGGCGAATACGTTACATTCTGGCCGGGAACGCGAATGCTCAATATTGCCGCAGGGCAACCCGAAATCAGTTCGATTAAGTGGAACCGCTATCTCGCGTCGATAGTAACTGATTCGATTCTGACAAATCCTCGCTGGGATGGTATCTATCTAGACAACTGTTGGTCAACGGTTTCTTGGCAAGACTCTCTGATAGACTATAACCTCGATGGAACACCTGAATCAGCCAGGGAAATTGACTCCCTGTGGAAAAGCGGTATGAGTGTGATGCTTTCTCTGATTCGCGAATCAAATCCTTCGAAGATAATCATGGGAAATGGTGCCTATGCCTATGGTTCAAGGGTGAACGGAGCTCTATTCGAAGATTTTCCCACGTGGGGCGGATGGTGGCGACTCTATGATACCTACAAAGAGATGAATGCTGAAGCAGTTTCACCTACCTACAATCTGATTAATTCCACAACAGCAAACAGCGGCACAATTGAGTATCAGAAAATGCGATTTGGCTTAGTAAATGCAATCATGCAGGACGGATATTACTCCTATGATTACGGCGCAAATGACCATTCGCAACACTGGTGGTTTGATGAATACAACGTCAACTTGGGAAAACCGATCGAAATAGCTCAAGTCAAGGGCGAAACAGTGATTACTCAGCAGAATTTCGAATCGGGCATCGGCGCATGGGAGATGGGCGACTGGAAAATGGTGAGTTCAATTGTGAAAGATGCCAAAATGGATGGCTCGTACTATAAAGCGGTCATCTCTGGTGAAGAAGAGTGGAATGAACTGCTCCGTTCGCCGGAAATTTCTATTGGAGAGGGAGCTCTACTTAAACTTTCACTCCATTGTAAAGCAATTGCCGCTCAAAAAGGTGCCACACTTTTCGCCACTCTGCGCAAAGGAACCGATTACAATTCAGATATCTCTTTGGGCATGATTCCACTGCAGGATGGATTTGACTCCTCGATCGTTTTTTATACAGATTCAGCCTTTAGTGGTTCAGGCTATTCACTCTTACTCGGTATTCAACACGGCGGAACAATTGAACTAGATTCGATACAACTTGAATCCAACGAAACACTCTGCATTACACGAAAATTTGAACACGGCATGGCGATTCTGAATCCTTCGCCCAAGGCACAACAACTCTCATACCCAACTTATTCACGAATTATGGGAATTCAGGCCCCCGAGCACAACAACGGTAAAGATGCCAATTCATTTGTGCTCAATCCAAACGATGGTATCGTTCTCATGAATAGAGGATTGAAAACAGAGGAGAGAGATGTTCAAAAGCAGCATCTTTCGCTGGTGCAGAACGGTAAAATGATTCGAATCAATGGGGTCGGTGATGCTATTGTTCGCTGTAATGTGTTTGATTTCAAGGGGCGCGTGATTTTTACATCAGAGGTAGCCCGCGGGGCCAGTTCAATCGATCTAAAAGCAATCGCATCGGGAATATATACGGTTCAATTGGAGAGTCGTCAAGGAGTTCAGCGAAATGTAATAAAGTTGTAGTCCTTGCTTCTTGCAATATTTGTAATAAAGGCCGAGATTCGGCCTTTATTGATTTTTGTGTGGTGTGGAATTAATCTTCCATAAAGATATTGATGAGAAAGATAAAAAACCGTCGCGCTACATTGCGTTCACGACGATACACTTTTTCTGCAGAAACAGATGTGCAGACAATACAATCGCGCCAATCTGTTTCATTTTCCAGTTCAACCTGTGGCATACGAGCCTCCCTGTTAAAAACTGTACCCTACACCGAATCTATCGACTCTTTCAAAAAATCTAGAACCTTTTTTTAATTATTTTTTGTGTTCACCTGCTTAGCGTTAGACGAAAGTAATCACGTGGCCCACTTTTCTACTGTGAGAAAGTAATCACAAATACTCATTCAACTAATAATTAACAACTTACGTATAATACATCATTTGCGGTATTCATTTTGTGACATAGCCTCCCGAAAGATATATTTGAGCGCCGTTAGAGCAAGGCTCTCCAATAGTGAGAACGAATGGATAGAAGCGCTATTTTGAAAACGAA
>JAIFMU010000014.1 GCA_020048285.1 bacterium
CTCCTGAGTTTCAGCGAGACCTGACACGCCGTGTTCGGTTTGTTTTCTGCTTGTTGCTCAAAACAACAAAACGTGCATCATATTGTGAAATCCAATCCATTAAAGAGAAAAAACATCCCTAATAGGGTACTATTTGCGCCACGGCTTTTTCTCCCCCTTTCAAAGAAGAAACCGCCTACTTATGGTATCTTATGCGCCAGATTTCGATTTTTTCAACCACTTGCGTTTATGCGCACGTATATTTTTGGTCACACTACGCAGTTGTTAGCTTGAAGAAATAAATTGGAGAATTATGGATTATTCTGCCCCAGATGAATTAGAATTCTTCGAAAGAGAATTCTATATAGCTGAAGATAATGATCCAGAGGAACTGAAATTTTCTTACATGAAGACTTTTAGTAGCGGTGAAAAACTCATTTTTACTCATTCTCCTTGGGAAAAAAGCGTTTGCGTTAGATTAGTGAGAGATTCACTCGAAATTTTTCATATTTATGAAGAAAATGTATCCTGGATTTGCTTTCAAAGTTGGGGGAAAGAGTCTATAATTAGAGTGTACTTTACTTCAAATGATCAACGCGATTTCTTGGTCTTTTATAGGCCAACACCAAGAATCCGTTTTAGTATTTCCTGATAATTAAACAATTTTATATCATTCAATTTCCAATTCTTGGAAAATGCAATTCGTTTTGGCTCAACAGGAAATCATCTTTGCGAATTGAACGAACTTTTGAGATATTTTAGCTTTCGTGAAATGAATTTTCGCGGAAGTTCAGGACGAGAACGAAGATTTCTAACGACCTTGCGTTGGCGTGACCTCGTTCCTCGGACACACCACGCAAATGTTACTGTCGATGATTTTGATCAAATGGCGAGAATACATTCCATCTTCACCGTCCCCGCACAAAAAAAGTGAGACGAAATTCCTTCCGTCTCACTCGATTGTTCGCAGTCTTCAAAACTTACATGAACTGTTCGCGAATATACGCTTCGAGAGTTCTCGTGTCTTTGGCGAAGTTGCGGATACCTTCGGAGAGTTTTTCCGTCGCCATGGCATCTTCGTTCATCATCCAGCGGAACACGCCTTCGTTCATTTCGATCTTATCGTCGCCTTCAACCTGAGCTTTTTCAGCGGAGAGTTTCTGCTCAACAACAGCTTCTGAAGCGCGGAGTTCGTCGAGAAGGTTTGGAGAAATGGTGAGAAGGTCGCAACCGGCAAGACCGAGGATTTCACCGATGTTGCGGAAACTCGCGCCCATCACTTCAGTTTTGTGACCATTTTTCTTGTAGTAGTTGAAAATTTTGGTCACAGAAAGAACGCCGGGATCGGTTTCTTCAGTGTAGGTAAGACCGGTGTCTTTTTTGTACCAGTCGAGAATGCGTCCCACAAACGGAGAGATCAGCTGAGCGCCGATTTCTGCACATGCCACAGCCTGAGCAAAGCTGAACAAGAGGGTCATGTTACATTTGATCCCCTGAGCTTCGAGCTCTTTCGCCGCCATGATCCCTTCCCACGTCGATGCGATCTTGATCAAAACGCGATCCTTGGAAATGCCCGCTTCTTCATAGAGTTTGATAATGCGAAGTGCTCGGCGAACGGTTTCTGCGGTGTTGAACGACAAGCGCGCATCAACTTCAGTGGAAACGCGACCAGCCACGTACTTGAGAATTTCTACACCAAAATTTACAGCCAGCTTGTCGAGAAGAAGTGCTTCATCGCCGCCGTTAGCTTTTGCGTACGCCACGGCATCTTCTACGAGATGACGGTATTCAGCAACCTGAGAAGCCTTGAGAAGGAGGCTTGGGTTGGTGGTCGCATCGGTGGGCTGATACTTCTTAATAGCTTCAATTTCACCGGTATCCGCAACGACTGTGGTGAGTTTTCTCAGTTGTTCCATCTGGTTCATAACGCAATCCTTTGAACAGGTCAATTTTCGATCATTAAGGTATGTTATGAGCGGGCTGTTGGTCAAGACAGAAAAGAACTTTTCCTCTCAATCTTTGAGTCTCATTTTAGGTTCAATCGAGTGCGTCAATCCAGAATGCGGAATCTTTTTCAATGAGTGGGATTATTTTGAGCTGTTCACAGTTTTCCCACGGCCGATTTTCTACCGCACCGGTGGTGATGTTAAAGCATATTCCGTGAACGGGACAGCGAATTTGGCCATTTTCAACGCTTCCGTTGGCGAGGGATACGCCAAAATGACCACAGTTATCGCGGATACAGTGAAATCCAGATTCAGAGTGAATCAACAAAATGCGAATCTCGTTGAACGTCATGGCGTAGTTTTGAAGTTTTTCGAAATCGGATATTTTACCGAGCATGATCATCGCGATCTCCTTTGTTGGGACAATAAAAATACGGTATCACTCGCTAGAGAGATACCGTAAATAAATCGAAAAAAAAATATGATTACAGTTGATGGCGAATGATTTCACCGTGCATCATGTACACCACATCTTCAGCAATATTGATTGCGTGTTCCGCGATCCGTTCAAGGTAACGAGAAACATACAGATACGCAGTGTTTAGTTCAATGTTAGCGGGGTTTGATTTCGAAGATTCGATAAAGTCGCTATACATTTTCTGTTTAATGTCATCGATCTCTTTTTCTTTTTCAAGAATAGAATACGCTTGTTCCGCATCGTGATTGATCAGCGCATCGATACTTTTTTTCAAGAGTGACATAACCAATGAGATCAGATCATCGAAATCGAACGGTGGAAGTGTATCGATATCGGAAAGTTTTGAAATTATTATTGCTCTTCGCGCGATACTACACGAGTGATCACCCACGCGTTCAAGCACGGAATTGATTTTCAAAACAGCAATAATAAAACGAAGGTCGATTGCCACTGGTTGGTGAAGTGCCAAAATCTTGAGGCACTCCTCTTCAACGTCAATCTCCATTTTGTCAATATCGCGATCTCCACAGATAACTTCATCGGCGAGAACGGCATCTTTTTTAACAAATGCTTTTACCGCATTGCGGACTGATGTTTCCACGAGAGTACAGAGATTTACTAACTGTTTCTCGGTTTTTCGTATCTCTTTATGAAAATGAACTGACATACTACCTCTTTGTATTTTGAGTTTAATATTGCTGTGCGTTTTGAATCGGAATCTAGGTGACATACCGTTTTACCCGAATCTTCCTGTAATATAATCTTCGGTCTGCTTTTTATCAGGCTGAGTGAAAATTTTCTCCGTATCGCCGTACTCGATAATTTTACCTTCGAAGAAAAAGGCTGTTTTATCAGAAACACGCGCGGCCTGTTGCATATTGTGTGTTACAATGGCGATAGTAAATTCACCCTTGAGCTCTTCAATCAAATCTTCGATTTTAGCGGTTGATTTCGGATCAAGTGCCGATGCAGGTTCGTCCATAAGAAGTACATCGGGAGAAACGGCGATTGCGCGAGCGATACAGAGACGCTGCTGCTGTCCGCCGGAAAGACCAAGGGCACTTTTGTTCAAACGATCTTTTACTTCATCCCAAAGAGCCGCGCGTTTCAGACTTGATTCAATCAGTTCATCAAGGATTTTTTTGTCCCGTTCACCGTGAAGTTTTGGGCCGTAGGCGATGTTTTCATAGATTGACTTAGGGAACGGCGTCGATTTCTGGAAAATCATTCCGACCCGTTTGCGAAGGCTTACCACGTCCGTTGTTGGAGCGTAGATGTCCTGGCCATCGAGAAGGACTTTCCCCGTTGCGCGGGTTCCGTCGATCGTGTCGTTCATGCGGTTCAACGTGCGAAGGAAAGTCGATTTACCACATCCCGAAGGTCCGATAAACGCCGTTACCTGACCGGAAGGAATCTGAAGGTTTACATCGAACAGAGCCTGTGATGTTCCGTAGTAAAAATCGAGATTGGTTACATCAATTTTCGGGTTTTCAAGCTGAGTCATACTATATCCTTTATGCTGAAACGCCCTCGCAATTGGGGGCGTTTATTCATTTGTAAATTCTGTTTAGCTGATCTTTGGAAGGTGAATGGTGAAGGTTGAACCTTTTCCCACAACGCTTTCCACTGTTACTGATCCATTGTGAACTCCTGCAATGTGTTTGACAATTGCCAAGCCAAGACCTGTTCCACCCATCGAACTCGATCGAGCTTTGTCAACTCGATAGAACCGTTCGAACAGACGGGGGAGATGCATCCGTGGAATTCCCGGCCCTTCATCGGAAACGGAAATCGTCAGGAACGAGTCGGCGATTTTGGTTTCTACCGCCACCACTGTTCCGAAATTGCTGTACTTGATCGCGTTGTCGATCAGGTTGTTCAGTGCCTGTTCGATTAACGATGGTACGACCATTCCCGAGAGCGAGTCATCGTCTGTTCGGTAGAGAATTTTGATGTCCTTTTTCTCTGCTCGACTGCGACACGAAGTTATTGCAGTTTCACAGATTGGGCGAATTGCACTGCACTCCATGTCAATTGCGCCAGTCTCTTCCTCCTTTTCAAGGCGAGCGATGGTTAAAAGATCTTCGATGAGCTGATTTAAACGATCGACCTGACGATTAATTATACAGAGAAAATGGTTGGCATCATCGGGATCGTTGATCGCTCCATCTACAAGCGTTTCCACAAAACCTTTTATCGATGTTAGAGGCGTTCTCAGTTCGTGAGAGACATTGCCGGCAAAATCCCGACGAAGATTTTCGAGTCTTTTCAGATCGGTAATGTCGTGCATTACAATCAAGAAACTTCTGCTGTTTTCAAGAATCCGGCAATTCATATTGAGAATGCGCGGATCGTTGTCCGTGGGAACCGAAATAATCGTGTGAATATCTTCGCCCGTTTCAACAAGTTCGGTTACAGTCTGCTGGAACGGAACGTTGCGTATCAGCTCTTGGATTTGCGATCCCTTGGGATTCTCTTTTTCAATCGAAAGCATTTTCCGGGCTGCATCGTTGAACAAAAAAACTTTCTCATCTTGATCAAATGCGATTACCCCTTCAACCATCCCACCGAGAACACCGCGAAGGCGTTCTTTTTGGCGAGAGATCGACCGGAACCGTTTTGCGAGCGTTTCCGAAGAGTATTCCATTATGTCCGAAAGTGCTGCAATTTCAGTGATCGAACTGCGAATAAGCGGGGCAGTGAATTTTCCTTCTGAAAGCAGTTTCGCTCGCTGCTTGAGATCTTCGATGGGGCGGCTGAATAGCCACGTGAGAATAAGACTCAGTAGAAGAGCAGTAATAAAACCGAGAACTATTGCTAGCGTATTACCTTGAAGAAACTCTTTTAATTGCTGGTCATAGAGCGTCAATGGTATGGCGCTGCGCACTATCACACTATCAATTGAAACAGCCACATACATGAGTGTTTGATTAATTGATTCGCTGTAACGTATTGAACTACCAAACTCTTTTTGCCGTGCTTCTATAATTTCAGGACGATCGCTGTGGTTGTCCAGCCGAGCCGGATCTTCATCACTATCGCCAAGAACTACACCCGCGCGGTCGATTACCGTAAAACGAGTCCCCGTCTGTTTGCCCATTCGGTTGGCCAAGTCATCGACCATCTTTGGTGTTCGGTCTGTGTTTGCCAAAGAAACGGCAAACATTCTCGCCTTGGTCAGAAGTTCCTGTTGCGTCTGTTTTTCGTAGAATTTACGATAAAGACGGGTGGTGCTCACAGACAAAAAGGTGGTCACCAAGAGAGTCATGAGTACAAAGGCTGGAAAAAGATGTAGGTAAAAAGGTTTTCCTCTATTCATCACTCTCTCCTTTGAATTTGTAGCCGATTCCGCGAACGGTTTCGATGAGATCTCCTTTGGAACCCATTTTTTTACGCAGGCCCGCGATCATTACATCCACTGAACGGTCCGTTACAGGATAGTTTGGCCCGTGAACCTCTTCGACGATTTGATATCGTGTAAACACCCAACCTGCTTTTCCGGCGAGCATATAGAGCGCTGCAAATTCAGAAGCCGTGAGGACAACTTGCTGACCATCGATAGTAACTTCATGACGACCAGGGTGCATGGTGATTCCCTGAGTTTCGAGAGGTTTCTGCGCGATAGTCTCTTCGACACGGCGACGGCGAACCACTGCTTTGAGTCGAGCTAAGAGCACTCGCGGTGAAAACGGTTTTACCATATAGTCATCTGCGCCCAGTTCAAGGCCGGTGACAACATCAGCTTCTTCGCCTTTTGCCGTGAGCATGATCACCGGAACCTGCTCGCCCGGTCCACCTGCGCGTAGGCGGCGACACGCTTCGAGCCCATCGATTCCCGGAAGCATAATGTCCAGAAGGATCGCATCGGGAACTTTGGTGTTCAATCGCTGAATCATCGACTCGGCATTTTCAAAGCATTCGACGAGATAACGGTCTTTCATAAGATTGTAACGAATGAGCTCCTGAATGTCCGATTCATCTTCTACTACAAAAATTGTTTTATTGAGCATGGGTAATTCCTTTCTCGTGTGAATATATTTCACGTGACTATGTCATTATTGCGATTATTCCGAACAGAGGAGTATTCGCGTTGTTGTTCTACTTTTCATCGGAATATCTCATTTCATTGAGAGCACCGGTTTTTGATTCTTCTGGCGATTCCGCCCACTTAAATGAGGAAGAGAACCACTCAAATCAGATTCCTCCCACTCAAACGAGGAAGAGAACCACTCAAATCAGATTCCGCCCACTCAAACGGGGAAGAGAACCACTCAAATTCGATTCCGCCCACTTAAATGAGGAAGAGAACCACTCAAATCAGATTCCGCCCACTTAAACGAGGAAGAGAACCACTTAAATCTTATTCCGCCCCGGGAGTAGATCGTTGCAGAGAGATTCGCGTTCAAAAAATTCCGACACAGTGCGAAGAGTCCCGTGCGCGTTTCTCTGTCGATCTATTGCTGTTCCTTTAGGCCGAATGATCCATGCCAAATTTGCTGGCGATCATTCGCGCACCGAAGTTGAGCATCAGAATAAACCCAAGAAGGATTATCGCCGCTCCCCATGCCAGTGCATGCCAATCATCGTAAGGACTAATCGCATAGGTGAAAATCAAGTGCGGAAGCGATGCAATTGGTTTAAGCGGATTGGCATTCATGTAAGGATTTCCAAAGGCCGTAAAAAGAAGTGGCGCTGTTTCACCGGCGATACGAGCAATGCTGACGAGAACTCCCGTAATAATGCCGTTCAATCCTGCAGGAAGAATCACCTGAAGAATTGTGTGGTAGTACGGAGCTCCCAAAGCAAGTGATGCTTCTTTGAGCGTTGTTGGAATCAAGCGAAGAGTCTCTTCAGTGGTGCGCACAATAAAGGGAAGCATCATGATTGCCAGCGCGATTCCTCCAGAAAGAGCGGAAAAATTTCCGATCGGCTTTACGCAGATCATGTAGACGATGAGCCCAATGACGATCGATGGAATCCCCTGAAGAACTTCAACAGAGAGACGGACCAGTTCGCCGATCTTGCTTTTCGGATGCTCCGCAAGAAAGAGCCCCGCGCCGATTCCCACGGGAAGTGCAAGGATCGTGGCTATGCCGATAAGCATGAATGTTCCCACCAATGCGTTGGCGATACCACCGCCAGTTTCTCCGACCGGTTTGGGAAGAGAGGTGAAAAATTCAGGCTTGAGAGAAGCGAATCCCTCTTTAACGATGTGAGTCAAAATCAAAAAGAGCGGAATTACCGAAAGCACAGCCAAGGTCATGATCATGGCAGAGAAAAAGGTGTTAAACTGTTTGCGACGGCGAATCTGTCGCGGATCGAGTTCTATAGAATGGATGCTCATGATTGCCCTCCCTGTTTGTTCATTGAGTGAATTACAACGCGTCCAATAAGGTTGACCACTACGGAAATGAGAAACAACAACAGTCCGATTTCAAAGAGTGAACTCATGTGAACGCCAGCCTGTGCTTCGGCAAATTCATTGGCGATTACCGATGCCATTGTGTTCGCCGGAGCAAATATGTTCTGAGGCAATTCGTTGGCATTTCCGATCAACATGGTCACCGCCATTGTTTCACCGATTGCTCGCCCAAAGGAGAGAAGAACTCCGGCGATAATTCCCGATCGAGCGTAGGGAAGTACGATTTTGCTGATCACTTCAAATCGTGTCGATCCAAGTGAATAGGCTGCTTCTTTGAGAGCACGAGGAACCATGGTGATTACTTCGCGGGCTACAGAAGATGAATAGGGAATGATCATGACCGCAAGAATGAGTGAAGCCGCGAGAATTCCCACGCCATAGGGAAGGATTCCGGCATTTTCTAGAAAGGGGATTTGCATAAGCCACATTTCGAGATCGCGAATTTTTGGAACAAGATAGTAAAGTCCCCAGAAACCAAAGATAACCGAAGGAACTCCCGCCATCAGTTCGATCATGGAACGAACAAATCCAGTAATTTTGCCTTTTGGCGAATATTCACCCAGTAGAAGGGCGATGGCCAACGAGAAGGGGAGTGAAATCAACAGTGCGAGAATTGACGTAATGAGTGTTCCGGCGATAAAGGGGAGAGCGCCAAAGGTCATGCCGATGGGATCCCATGTTTTTGAGGTGATAAATCCGAGTCCAAATGCTGCGATACTATCTTTTGATGAGTAGACAATCGTTCCGAATATTACCGCCAGAAGAACCACGATTCCAATGGCGTTCAGCATGATCGTGTTTTTAAACAACTGATCCCGTTGATTGAATGTTTTTACTGTCGTCATGGTATTCTCTTTCTTTTGGTAAGGGGGCACCTCGAAAGGTGCCCGTTTGGTAACAGAGATTCAGATCGTATGATCTTATTTCATCAACGGTTTTCCGCCAAAGGTAACGGTGGAAAGATTTTTCAGAGCGATCGTCTGAGCGGCTTTCGGAAGTGGTGAGTAATCAAGCGGAGCAGCATATTTCTGTCCATCGGTGATCATCCATTTGATAAGCTTTACCACTTCTGCAGCTTTTGCCTGATTGCGTCCACCGTAGTTCTGATCCTGATAGATCACTACCCACGTAAGTCCCGAAATTGGATAGCCATCAGGTGCATCGGTGTTGGTCAAATTGATTTTTGTATTAGCCGGAAGTGCTTTTGCTGCCAACGATGTAGATTTCATGTTAGGAGCGATGAACTTACCCGATTTGTTTTGCACAAGTGCCGCCGGCATGTTGTTGCGTTTTGCATAGGCAAATTCGGTGTATCCAATTGCTCCGGGCATGTTTTTGATATTTCCCGCAACACCTTCATTGCCTTTTGCGCCAATTCCCGCCGGCCAATCAACTGATTTTCCTGCTCCCACTTTGGTTTTCCATTCAGGACTTACTTTTGCGAGATAATCGGTAAAAATCGAAGTTGTGCCTGAACCGTCTGACCGGCGAACAACGATAATGTTGATCGGTGGAAGTTTTACGCCTTTGTTTACCGCAACAATTTTTGAGTCGTTCCACTTGGTGATTTTCCCTAAGTACATATCGGCAATAAGAGCAGGAGTCAGTTTGATAACAGGATTTCCTGGAAGGTTATATGCAAGCACAACAGAACCAATACAGGTTGGGATATGTACTGATTTCGCGCCCATTGCAGTTTCTTCTTTTTCAGAAAGGAATGCGTCAGTGCCACCGAAGTCGACAGTTTTTGCTGTAATTTGCTGAACGCCGCCGCCAGATCCAATAGATTGGTAGTTTACTTTTACCTTGGTTAGCTGATTGTACGACGAGAACATTTTTGAATAGAGGGGATAGGGGAACGTTGCTCCCGCTCCGAGGATTTCGGTTTGAGCAAAGGTTGTCGCAGCGGCAAGTGCAATTGTTGCAAGTGCTGTGGTAAACATTTTTTTCATAACATCTCCTTGAGATTGTATTTTGCATGTCTCCGCTTTTAAGATTCCCTAAAAACTGACATCTGTTTCTGAATCGTTACAAATATGCGACCTGCACATTTGGCAATTGTTTTTGCATTGTTAGAATAGTGTGAGTAGTCGTTGGTTTTTAATACCGTTGAGGTTGTTCGTATTCAAGGATGATAAATGATTGTGTTACTTCAGTGTGATTGTTTTGAAATGTTTGCTTCGGTTGTTGAACTGTTCTCAGATTGCAGGTAATCTTCTGTTTTAAAGTTCTTTTAGAATGATTGTGTGCAGATATACTGTTTCTGTATTGTTGTTGAATTTGTTCTGTATTATGTTTGTATGTGTCGTTTTTACGTAGAATTTTTCCTCAGTTGTGAAACGTTTTTGTACTGTATTTGTCTTGTTATTAGCGGTATATCTTCTTGTGTTTGTAGAGAGGTGACTTCTGGTGAAACGTTTCTGAAATATTGTATGAAATAGAGTTTGTTCTGACGTACTTTCTCCGTGTAATACTAAATAACATGGAGGAATGAATGAAGCGTTCAGCTTTTGTACTATTTTCGTCAATGGCTGCAGTTGCACTCGCGGCTGATGGGGGAATGATTTTTTATCCCGACACAGTAGGGATCGGGTCGTGGATTGGGCCAAAGTCAAAGGATACGTGGACTCCGGTCTCTCGAAAGTTTGTTTTGAAAAGTAAAAGCGACCGTGCGTGGGTTGTTGATGGGTTTCGCGTAACCATTCCCAATGCTCCGGGAATAATTAAAAAAAGCGATGCTTACGGTGGAGAAATCCTGCTCAGTGCAAACAAAATGGATGCGGCTGATGTTCTTACTGGGCCGGATCGCTGGGAGTTTCGCATAGGCGGTGGCGATAATCTCAATACGTTCCAGCCACAGCAGACAAAAAATATTCCTTTTATGGCTTATAGCGTGCTCGATGCCAATTGGACACCTCAATATCCTCACCATTGGCTGACTAAAACCGGTTCATTTGCAACGAACAAAGGGTACATCGATGCTCCTGCTGTAAAAGTGGCGGAACTGGGAACTGTTATGGGGAACGCAAAATTCTACGACTCAGCAGACACTGATCCCGGTCACTCAGTTCCAGATGAATTTCCTTCGCAAGGCTGACTATATTCAAATGAATGGTGAGTATTGTAAATTTCGTCCTGATCTCATGGGGGTTAACACGTCTGAAGGGGCGGGGCCGATGTATGCCATGTCTCTTGCCATGGTACAAGAGTATTTCCATCTCGATTGGCAGATGTTCGCTGCTATGGGTTCACATGAATCGATGGCTGGGCTTGAACTCTATGAAAATCTCGGTTCAAAACCAGGAAAAGTAGTGGGAGTAAAGTTCGGCAAGGCTTCGGGATTCGGCGGAAACAACGATGAACAACTGGGAACAATGCACTATTTGACACCAAGTTATAAAGCCTACGCTTATCAATCCTACCCCGAATTTTTCCCCTATGATCTTCTCGGAGGAAATCCTTCTGAATTTTTCAAAACCCCTGATCCAACCAGTAAGGGTACAACCGCGCTGGGATGGTGTGCGGGAAATTCTGCCACAATCGCCAGTGTAACGCTGATAAATTCGCTTTATTGCTGGTGGGGATTTGACGTGATGTACAACGCCACCAGTTTCGATTACCGGAAAATGAACGACGGCGCAAAAGACTATGAATGGGCTGCCAAAATGTTCATGAGCGCATGGAACGGCGGATGGGGGAAACTGAACGCCGATGCGACAACGCTCTTTGGTGTTCCCGAAGATCCGGCAAAAGTTGCTTCCTTTAAAGCCGATTCCGATGTAAGCGATAATGTTGCTCAATCAATCTACGTGAAAAAAGTGTACCAGACAGTTCCGCTTCTCACGGGAGCGAACAAAAACTCTGTGCTCAACGGCGGTGAATGCGCTGTCTACGACACAACAATTTCTCTTGAAAAAGTGGCTGAATTTTTCTTTGGAATCAATCGCGACTGGGATGGAAATGTTCTGGGGACATCGCTTCAGCTGGCTGAATCCGGTAAGCTGGGTATTCAAGGAGTGTTGAACCACTTCCGACTCAAGGATGATAAACGCTTGCAACTTTGGAACGATGTCAAAATGGCGTACAATCTGATGAAAAACCGTGCTCCGTCGTCAAAAGGCACGGACATGATTTCGCTTCGATATGATTTCCTGACCATCCTTCGCGTTGCAAAGCAATACCTTATCCTTGAGATGCCGATTCCGGTTCACTCGGAGTTCAAAACAAAAGTCGCAGAACTTTCCAAAGTGAACAATATCGAAAATGCAGATCCAACGGACAACATCTACCCGAAATTCAAGGTGGACTACAGCAATTTCGGATTTGATGCGGAAGGTAACTTCTTTATTGAACTGGATGCCAAAGACAACGGCGTGTTCGATGTCAATCCCGGTAAACCGATCGAATGGACCGTGGATGAGTATTGGAACGACTGGCGCGAAGGTACGGCGGTTAAAATTGATACCGCGGCGGACAAATCGTGCACCGGTCGATTCAGAGTCGTGATTCCTCATGCGGTCTACAAAGAGGAGTTCGGAACCAAACGGGTCGGTTACGGCTGGGCACGCGTTTCCGACAAAAACCGAAACTCTACTATTCAGGAGTTTGTGATTCCGGCGATCAAGTATCCTCGGTTCCGCAAAGCCTACGCGAAAGACCGCAACGGTGACGGTGTCGGTGATTCACTTATTGTTGAACTGATTCCCGCGGAAGATAAAGAGAAGTTCTATGCCATTGATGCATTTGATTCTATCGCCTACAGCTGGCCGGAAAAAACGCCGATCAAGAACAAAAAAGATGCGGAAAAGATTGTAAAACAGGACAGTCTGATCGCTATCGTTGATGGAAAACTGACTGGCGGAACCGGCGAAGGCTCCATTTTCGGACGCTATCCGCTTGATATCGCGGAGTACAAAATTGATACAATCTCTTCGACCTTTGCCGGCGTTATCAGCGACTCCGTTGGGCCGGCGATCAGAACTGCAGCGCTGAATATCGATAAAAACCGTGCGAAAGACACACTGGTTCTTACGGTGAGTGAACCGATCGTTCTGAAACTCGACGGAACTGATCCTTACGTGATTCTTAAAAAGGGAGATGTGGAAACTGCGATCGCTTCAGACCTTATCGAAAAGATAAGCGATACTGAGTTCAGATTTATCTTTGATAAAACCAAGAAGGTATCGGAACAGGAGATGGTGAAATTCGTGTTCACCGGAACCACTGTCACCGATGTCAAAGGAAACCGTCCAATCAGCATCAACCAGTGGGTGCCGATTTCACAGAAAGGCGACAAAGATGCTTCGGTGGAGTCATCTTCGATCTTTGACCGCAATGGCGACGGATACGGCGACTCGGTGTTTGTTCAGTTCAAACTTGGTTCAGATCTGAAAACACGGTTCACCACTGATTCGATCAAAACAAACGAATACAGCTGGCCGTCAAACAGCATGTTTGATCCAATTGATTCGAAACTGTTTACGAAAATCAGTGAATCGGCACTCGGATTTACGGGGATCAAAAATCTCGCCGGTTTTGGTGAAGGTGCCCTGAAATTCGGTTTCCCTGAATCAAAAACCGTGAAAGGAATCATTCTGGACAAAGTGGGCGCAGCACTTCGCGATACCGCTCGTTTCAGCAGCGCTTCGCTGGACAGAAAAAGTGATACGCTTATGGTAAAACTGACGGAACTTCTTGATAATGCGCTTCTGGAAGCGGATCACGGGTATGTTCAGTTTGCCGATGACACGCTCAAGCCTGCAGAGTTGAACTGCGCTCTGGTTCGAGTGATCAGTGCTGATTCTGCGGAACTGATTTTCAACAAAGATCAGTTTGCAGCAACTTCGTACAAATGGGTCCGACTCAAATCTGAAAACGGCGCTTATGATCTTAAAGGAAATAAGCCGGCGTCCAATTCGAAATGGGTTCCGATTGTTCGTATCGGAACCGGTTCTACGCTTGACGGCAGTGCGATTTTTGATACCAAAGGCGATGGAAAAGGTTCGCTCATTCGGGTGGAATTCACCGAAGGAAGTTCTGCGAACAGTCCAAAACTCGCGAATCTAAAATCGATTATTTATCAGTGGCCTTCTGATGCTCCATCTGATACAGCAACTGCTTCAGAACTGAAAATCGAAAACGGCGTGATCAGTTTCAATACAAAAGGATCACGGGCTGGATTTGGAACCGGTACGGTTTCGCTTGTTTTTGCCGACACAACATTAATCTGTTCGATCACCGATTCGGTTGGACCTGCAGTGAGCACGGCGGTGAAACTCTGGTCGGAATCTAATGAAAATGATACGGTTGTTGTGACTGCAACTGAGAGCCTGAAAAACAGTTTTGCTTCCGACAGCGCCTTTACCGTGATCATTCGCGGAACTGCGGAAACGGCTGTAAAATCGAAAACGGCGACCTACGCAAATGATACGCTGAAACTGGTGTTCCCGTTCGGAATGATTCAGGAGAGTGATTCAATTGCATTTATTGCGAAATCCGGAGTCGCTGATCTCGCAGGAAATATCCCGCTGGAACAGAATCAGCATGTCGAAATTGCCGTGGTGGGCGGGAAAAAGCCGTCATTTGTTCACGGTGAAATGTTCGACATCGATGGTAACGGAACCGCAGACTCTGCGGAAGTGACCATTCGTCCGGGAACGCATGCCGAAGCGGACAATGCCAAAAACATTCTCTCCGCAAAAGCATCATGGCCGACAAAAACAGCTCTTGCGGATGTGAAATCCGCTGCGGTTTCTGAAACGGTTGTGAAACTTACCGAGATGAACTTTACCGGAACCGCCGGAACAGGATCTTCGGAACTGACATTCCCTAGCGGAACCGTTCGCGGTGACCTTGCGGACAAGGTCGGACCGGTGATCGTGTCGGCAAAACTGTGGGAACCGATGGGCGGAAACGATACGCTTCAGGTTGAGTTTTCAGAACCAATTCTCGGCGCTTCAGACGGAGCAGAACTGTTAAATATCAATGGTACTGCCGTGTTTAACATAAAAGCTGAACCGTATCTGAATAGCAAAATCTGGCGATTTACGTTTAATCGAGGCACCGTTGAACCGGGCGATTCTGTCAATATTCGCTTTGGATCTTCCATCGCCGATACGGTGCAAGAGGTGAATAATCCCGCTCACCGCACAAATCGCAAGGTTGAAATAACTATGAAACAGCGCCCGATTGCAATTGTTACAGCGGAAAGCGGATTCTTTGATACCGATGCCAATGGCGCTATGGATTTGGTAAAAATCAAACTGGCAAAAGAGGCCGATGCGAAACGAATCGAACAGTTTAGCGCTGCGATTACATGGCCCAATTTGAGTGGTTCTGTTGATACGATCCGAGTCAAATCAAATGCTATGACAATTTCCGGTGGAGTTATCGAGATGGTGGTTAATTCTGTTGCAAAAGGGATTACCTCGGTCGATGGTTCGCGCTATGGGACAATTGTTCTTTCTCAGCCCGATGACGATCAGGTTGTTCCGCATACAACGACATTTGTGGGAAAGGACTTTATGGCTCCGGTGTTAGTAAATACTGCTCGCTATACGGGGAAAAAACTGACCTCTGATGAAGAGCAATTCGAAGATGAACTTGTTCTGAACTACTCTGAGCCTATCAAAAAAATTGATCTTGGAACTGGTTCTGATCTGGATATCTACACCTTGACCGGTCGCAAAAAAGGAGCCTATTCGATTGGAATCACCGGCGAATCGATATACGAAGGATCTGTGGTCAAGCAGAAGGTACGCGTTATTCGCAACCAATCGATTATTCCTGCCACCGGTGATTCTATCGCGATCAAGGCTAATGCCAATGGAAAAGTGATTGATGAACAGGGAAATGTACAGCGCGAACAGTGTTCATTTGTTCCATTTACGACCGTGACACTTCCCGCGGAATACTCTGTCACGATTTACCCGAATCCTTTTACTATCGATGCTGATATGAAAAATGAACTTCTCAGCGAGTACGGAAATGGGGGGGAGTACAGAGGATTATTGGGAATAGTAGTTCGTCCCTACGGCAACCGCGCCGGAGAAAATCTCTCTGGAGTCATATCACTTTTCGATGCAGTAGGACATACGATCGTCAACCGCGAACCTCTGATCTATCAGGAAAGTGGTTCACTCTTGGTTGCCCTTGATGGAACGAATCAGCGCGGGCGTGAAATCGGTTCAGGTCTGTATCGTGGAGTAATCGAAGTGACTTCAGGAACAGACGATTCAAAGCAGATGAATGTGATCCCCGTAATGATCGGGATACAGCATTCAAAATAGAGTCCCGTAAAAAGGAAAAAGAGAGAGAAGCGGTGCGGGAGAAATTTCGTGCCGCTTTTTACATGGTAGGCTAAAGTGGAAAGTTGTGACCTGTGTAAGTTTACGCATGGTGGCCAAGTGTCTTGTCTCAAGGTTGTTGCACTTTGATCTTACTCAAACTATTTTCGTTCTGCACTAAAAAGGGGGATCTATGGGGTATCAAAAAGCGCGAGTACACTCATTTGAAAGTTTTGGCACTGTAGACGGGCCTGGCGTTCGGTTTGTCATCTTTTTTCAAGGGTGCCATCTCAGTTGTCTTTACTGCCACAATCGCGATCTTTGGGAATCCGATGGAGGTAAAGAGTACTCTGTGGCCGAACTCTTTGCTGAAGTTAAGAAATATCAGCCCTATTTTAAGAGTTCCGGCGGGGGTGTTACCGTTAGTGGGGGTGACCCCATTCTTCAGGCGAAAGCAGTGACCTCTCTTTTTAGAAAATGTCGTGCCGCAGGTATTCACACAGCCCTTGACACATCCGGTGCAGTCCCCTTGACCCCGGATGTCGAAGAGTTATTGAGTGTCACCGATCTGGTATTGCTCGATATTAAACAGATCCGCGATGAATCACATCGCTCGCTCACTGGAATCAGCAATCGCTGTACACTTGCTTTTGCCAAGTATCTTTCGGATAAAAAAATTCCCACATGGATTCGCTATGTTGTAGTACCAGAAAGTTGAACTTCTCGCGTTTCACAAAATGGGTGAGTTCAAGTGGGAATCGTTGAACGAAACCTATGCACTTCACGATACGTCTATTCCTTCAACAGATATCATGGAACGGGTAAAATTACAGTTTGCTCAATTATCTATCCCTGTTTGTTCAGCTGAACGATGAAAAGACTTTGATTTTTGCATATCTCTGTGATACAATAGTACCACACCGTAAGAGAGGGGGTATTTCATGAGTTACAGAATAAGCATTACGGGGAAAGAATCATACATTCTCATAGAACTATTTGGCGATGTATCCATACAGAAAATTGTTTCGATAGACAGTTTTCTCTATGCTGACAGCGACTATATCCAACATCCTTATGCGATTTGGGATTTTACTGAGTGTATAATGGATATTGAAATTGAACACGTTGTAGAGTTTGCCCAATATCTCAAAACATCTCGTACGTTCAGGTCACCGGGGAAGGCAGCTTTTGTCACTCACGATCCGAAAAGCTTGGCAATCGTCGCACCGGTTATTGAACTAGTAAATGAATCGACCTGCCAGATTGTAGGATTTCCTACGCGAGTTGCCGCCGTTCAGTGGATTACTCAATAAGAAAAGGGCGCCTTAAAAAAGCGCCCTTTCAATTGTATACAAAAAGGGCGCCTAATCAGCGCCCTTTTTGTATCGATAGATTGTCGATTACAGTTCAATTCTCAGCAATGCACCTTCAAGAGTGAGCAACCACAGATTGTCATTTTCATCAACGGCAATCGAAATGATCGGGAACGGCTGCTGTGGAGTCTGTTGATCCAATGGTATGAGATTTTTAAACCCGACAACCTCTTTCATTGACAGATCACTGTCGATGAGAAAGAGCTGGTTTGTCTTTGTTAAAATGAAGATTGAACCGGAAGACGTTGGACTCATAGCCCGAACCCCCATGGCACTGTCAGAACCGAATGATCCCCAATTTTTGAGTATCACTCCATTTTGAATAACCGCCAATCCTTTTCTTCCTGCCGCAAAGAGTTTGCCCATGCCATTCGTTTCCAAATGCCATACCGCACCGATCTGATCGACGGAGAAATTGTTTTCGATTCCGTTGAAAAGTCGGTGGATTTTTCCGTCCACCGTTCCGGCAAACAGCGTGTCTTTACAAGCTGTTGCCGAGAGGATTCCCGGAATCTTTACTGTTGCCGTTCCAATGGTGATAGAGTCGCTGGTAATATACGCAGGAGTTCCATTTTGCACCATTTTCACATCAATCATCTGTGATCCGCTAAAAATTGACGTAAAGGGTGAGCTGTTTTTCTCATCGAATTTCAGCACTTCCCTGTTGGTCACGATGTAGATCGCATTGCCGTGATTTGTGATTTGCACAATTCCCGACTTGAACGAATTGACCATCGCCGTGTCAAACTGAATGTACTCGATCGGTTTTTCCGTGTTGTAGTGGAATGCACCGGAGTATGTCGTACCTGCCCAAAGGCGATTCATAGTACTGTCATAGATCAGTGTTGTATACGCCGAAAAGCCGTCATTTCCTTTCATCAACGTCGTCGAAGCAATAAGTGACTGAATCCCATTTTCTGTTTTGAACAGTTTGAAATCAGGCTGCAGTGAAGGCACCGCTGGGAATATTGCCACCGTGTCGCCTAATGCGAATGGAGCCGTAAAGAGTGAACCTTCTGCCCAAATTGTTCCGGCGTTGTTTGCCGGAGCATCGAGTTTGACTTTCAATGAAACTGCCGATTCAAGGCGAAGTTCTGGGGAAATAGTCGAATCTTTGATCACCACGACTTTGGAAACAAAGTCAATTTTGTTTTTATCACTTGCAGATGCTGCATAGAGATTATACGTCCCTGCAGGAACAGAAACACTGTATGCGCCATCAACTCCGGTAGTGTCGCTATTGCGTTTGTTCAGAATGCTATCTACAGGGTTGAAATTCTCAGGAATCAGTGAAACAACAACAGAACCTTCAGATGCGGCAACAATCCCCGCGACGATACCGTTTCCTGTTTCCACACCGCCAGCAACATTAGGCGATTTTCCACAAGAGAGCACACACAAGGCTGAAATTGTAGATATAAGAATATTACTCTTCTTCATCTTGTTCTCCTTCTTCATCGTGCAGTTTTGAAAAGTCACGTGTTCGGGGAACCAATTGAAGGCCGACGAAACACACTTTTTCATGAGTCTGGGTTTCTGCTGCTATGGCGAGCAGGCGTTTGCGGAAAAGACGAATCTCTTCTTTGAGGCGAGTAAAGTTTTCATCTGACACTGCCATTACCAAGGATGAAATATCCCGTTGGCTCGGTTGATAGCGATCCACATCGTCCACGTTGATTTCGAGATTGTTTTTGTGGTAGTTCGCCACAAAAGTGGAAAGCACTTCGTCGCCAGTTGAAAGAATTGGATCTACCTGTTCGTAACGGTTATCAAGTTCGCGTTTGCGTAGAAATCCATTTTCTACGAGAAACCTAATTGCCCCAAATGCTTGGTCTCCGTTGAGCCGAGGCACGACCATTCTTCCCAGAAGGTGGTAGTTATCATCGAAATCAATAAGTGGTGCCAACTCGCGAATTACGGGGTAGTACCATTTTTGATAGAACTTTAGCTTTTTGTCAGACAGTTTCATCTCGGGGAATTTGCTCCGTTTCTGAAGCATGACATTCAAGTATTCCGCTCTCAATTCACTGCGATCTTCATTGCAAAAACGAACCATTGTGGTTAAATAGGTCACTTCGCCCTTGGATAGATTCATCGCTCGAGCAATGTTCGGGACCATTTTTAAAGAAACTTTTTGTTTTCCGTTAATTACCTTTGTAAGAAACGCTGTTCCTTTGATTTCTGCATCGGCTAAGAATTGTCTGTGTGAATATCTACCAATGGAACGGCGGAACTCGTAGAAGTCCGCGAGCATTTCACGGTAGTTGAGATGGAAATAGATCGAAAATCCCCGTCGTGTCATTTCCTGTTTCCCATTGGTTAAACTGTTTCATAAATTTTACGCGGCAAATATACACCACTGTTCATAAAAAGAATGGATATTTTGGTGAAAAATGCTATAGTATTATAGTAGTTCTCTTTTTTAGTCTATTTTTCGATCTGCTCTACGCACTCATTTTGAAAATAGTCTAACTATTGTTTCAAAAAAATGAAATTGCATGACTTCGTTCAGGCTCACATTAAAGTAAAGTATTTTAGTGTTCTGTCGATGAATTTTAAAGAAATAGGAGGCGTGCTATGATTACGATTTTAATCCATTCAACCGATAAAACACGCCGTGACACACTATCAGCAGTTCTTGCCGCACAGAATTGCTACACTGTTGCCGTTGTAGCGACAACGGTTGCTTCAAAATCCTTTTTCGATTCCAATTGTGTAGATATTCTTCTTGTGGATACTAATTTTTGTGGTGATGCTATCGCAGATTTCCTCCTCTATTGCAAGGAAAAGGATCCTTTGACATGGCGTGTTCTTTTGCGTGACGAGCAACTTACCGCAACGTATCGCATTCTTTTGTCACAAGTTCACGGATCACTTCCCGTACCTTCAAATCGATTTGAACTAAAGCGATTTGTGGAACGAATCGCAATTGAATTCCCACAACGACCACCTGTTGTTGAACCAGTCGAAGAGCCTGGTCCGGTGAAAAAAACAGTGGCGGAACGAGTGACATCACTTCTCGAATTTATTTCCGTTTCAGAACCGACTCAGGCTACCGTTGCAGAACTTATCGCCGCCGATCGCGAGATCGCGCGGATTGTTATCAAGCGCATCAACTCACCTTTTTACGGTCTTGCCACACGCATTGAATCGATTGATCGCGCGATTCTTCTCATGGGATTGAATGCCACAATTGCCTGTCTAGAAGAGTCGATTGCGGACAAGCCCGTTCAGGTCGCTTAAGACATTTCACAAAAAATGATTCGCCTCAAACTGATTCCTCCAAATAAGTTGCCGAGGTACTATATTTGATCTCCCGAAAATGTGTTACGTTCAGGAGATAACAATGGTTCAAAAAAAAGTCGCCCCGAAAAAACCAGCCCCTCGCAAAACCACCACAAAAAAGAAACCCAAAGGAAAGCGCAATCCTATGCCAGTACTGCTCGTTCTCTTGATTTTGGCAATTGTCGGCACTGTGGGCCCCATTGTCGGATTTGATTTCTATATCAACAAATCGGCGATGGCACTGGTTGAACAGGAAAAACGCGGCGAACTTTCGAAGAGATATGGCTATGTGTGGGCTGAAATCAATCTCAATAAACAGATGGAAAAATTTGGAGGAAACGAAAAATCCGACGAGGAAGAACCGGCGGGAACGAATGTTCAGTACCCATCGTTGGAAGCTGTTACGATTCTCAACTCCATGAATGCTCTGTCGAATAAAATATTGATTCTTGACCGCAACGGGATCGAACTTGGAAAAATTCAGACGACTCAGCACCTTCTAGCCATCGATGAATTTCCTGAATTGCTTAAAAAATCACTGATTCTCACGGAAGATAAAAATTTCTACAGTCGCAAAAACGCCTATGAATCGACGGCGCTGATTCGTGCCACAGCCACCGCAGTTATCCGTTCAATCAAGGAAAAACGAAAAGTGTCGCCTCGCGGAACAAGTACAATTCATCAGCAGGTGGCCCGTTTTCTTCTTTCTCAGTTCAATGAAAAAGGTCAGATTTACATTGAAAAAACGGTGAATCGCAAACTGAAAGAATTAAAATTGTCGCAGGCATTGAAAATCCATTTCAGTGATGATGAAATTCTTTCTATGTATATGAATCATTGTGTGAGCGCTGGGAAAGGCATGGTTGGTTTTTACGATATCTCAATGGGGTTATTCGGAAAAGAACCGCGCGATCTCACCGATGCGCAACAACTCTACTTGTCACGTCTCGTAAAATGGAATGCTAACAAGCCTGAAAAAATTGTGCCTCAAGTGAAGATTTCCTTGCCCCGAATTGCCAAAGAGTTGAAATGGGACGATGCAAAAGTATCAGAAATTACCGGTGAACTGGAATCGCTGGAGTTTGTGACACGTCCACCGGTGATCGAATCAAAATTCGCTCACTTGCTTGATTTGGCCAATGAACAGTGGCTTCGCGCCTGTGAACTAAACGGTATATCCGGCGATGAGTTACGCGATCTGGACTTTTCTCGCCCGGAATCGATGATTCGCCGCAAAGGTAATCTGACAATTCAGATGACCATCGATATACGCCTTCAGAGAATGCTCGAAGAGTCGGTGAACAATCGCGGGTACGGAAATGACACGACGATCACCACGGATATTCGCATTGGAAGCTATGGCGAAGATGTTCGCTATTCCGGTGAAATGCCGGAAGATACTCTTCGCTATGTGGAAGTGCTCACCTCTGATTCGATCGTCAGCGATCCCGACGGCGAAGAGACGAAACTCGTTGCCGGAGATACGCTGATTTCCAACATTCGCTACAAAAAAACGGGAAACAAAACAGCTCGACGGTCAGTTTATCTCTACAGCCGCGGCGTGACAAAGGTTACCGGTCAGTATTTCAGTTATCTCATGCTCGATTCGCCCACCGGTGAAATTCTCGCCTATTACTCTCGAGACAAACTGGGGAGTCGGATGAATTCGCTGATTCGCAACCGCGTGCCGAACGGTTCTGCGCTTTCAAAACCGATGGTCTATGCCTTGGCCTACGATGCGGGAATCTACCAGCCTAACACAATGGTTGACGACGGCATCGAAATCGATGAATCACAGCCGTGGAACCGTCAATTCCTTGTGGCGGGATCTGATACGGTGGGGATGCGCTATCTCAATGTATTTGATGAAAAAGGGTACGAAGTGCGCAATCACCATCGCAAGTTCGAAGGGAGTGACTACGCATTTAACCACTTGGCGCGAAGTAACAACATTATCACCGTGGAAACCATGTTCCGACTCAATGAAGCGGAAAAGAAAGATGATTCAAATCCCGCTGCCGATGAGTATCGCGAAGCGTTGATGGATCGCATTGGCGCCACCGATTACATTCGCCGCGATGCCGCTCGGATCACAGGCCCGCGGATCTGGTCTGAACTGGCCGGCGTGGTGTACGGCGATTCCGAAGGTGATCAAGAGGGGCGTGCGTTTGTGTCGGATGACAACTACTCCTACGCTTTGGGAACGTTGGAACTTTCGATTCTCGAACAGGCACATCTCTTTAACGGGTTCTACGACAACAAGATTGTTCAGTCTCCCGCATCTCACCCGTCGTTGGTGATCAAGCAGGTACTTCTCGCCGGTGAACCGTTCCCGATGAACGATTCGGTCGCTGTTGTTCAACCCTTTGCGGATATTAGCAATATCAATCCGGTGAAACTAGCGCTGTTTAAGCGATTGACTTCTACCGAGACTGAAGGGATGCAGCGGTTTGATCTCGCCACTGATCCCGATCACCCCGAGTTGATGCCACTTCGTTCGCCCTTGGTGAACTACGCAAAAAGTGGAACCACCGATGATATTATTCGCCCGTACAACGCCGATGCTTCGACGAAAAAGAAAACGAACTACGGCTTGTGGCACGGAACGTTCAGGATCAAACTTCCGGGAAGTGAAATTGCCGGAACAAAGCGATACGCCGCCTCCTATGATGACCAAGAGAGTCAGATCCGCGACATTACTGTTGCCTGTGTGGGCGAAGGAAACCGGGCAAACACGGGAGCACCTGACGGTAAAACACTTCACCGTTTCCTTACCACAACGCTGATGAATCGCTACGGTGTTGCCGGAACCGGAACGGGCTTTTACCGCACCTACGAAGAGTCAATTGGCGCGGGTGTTTCTGAAACGGTTGACTCCACCGAAACATCCCTTGTGGAAGATGTGACTGATTTTATCGGCGGCCTCGGTCTGCTTCCCAATGCGTCAGAACTGAAGTTCGAAGCGTTGCGCGGCGGTATTCTGTTGGAAAAGAGAAGCGAAAAGAAACTTCTCGCGCTGGCAAATCAGCTCGACGAAGAGCAGGCTGTTTTGCAATCCTACATCGAGGAGTTGTCCCGTGGATTGGAAAAAGCCAAGGTCGAAGCAGTCTTGAAAAAAATTGAACAGATGGAAATCGCCAACAGCAAAGTAGCGGATGAACTGACCAAATCAGTGGCTTCTCTGCGAAGTTCGCTTCAGGAGTTGTAGCGATTAGAGATTGTGTAAAAAGGCTCTCGGAAGTGACTCTTTCGGGAGCCTTTATTATTTTTGACTGAATGGTACTGATACGATTTTTGATTAACCCAATTTCCGCAGTAGAATACAAATGCCGCGGGATGCGGCCGGTGACGAGCCTCCTTCGCTTTTACTTCTGCCCCTGCCGCTTCTCGGGTAGGGAGAGGAGTTACCTCCTCTGTCCTCCCACAGAACCGTACAAGTGCTGTTCACATACGGCTCTTCGGGACATCAAAT
>JAIFMU010000109.1 GCA_020048285.1 bacterium
TCCAGCAAGGATCGCTAACTATTTCAAACACGAAAAGATTCTGTATGCGGGGGTATAAAACATGTCATATTTGCCCCGCGAAGCAATAGTGCAGCCCCGAGAAATGAATAATCCGCTCCGATATGTCATAGTGCAGCCCCGAGAAATGAATAATCCGCTCCGATATGCCATAGTGCAGCTCCGAGAAATGAATAATCCGCTCCGATATGTCATAGTGCAGCTCCGAGAAATGAATAATCCGCTCCGATATGCCCTAGTGCAGCTCCGAGAAATGAATAATCCGCTCCGATATGCCCTAGTGCAGTCCCGAGAAATGAATAATCCGCTCCGATATGTCATAGTGCAGTCCCGAGAAGTGGTATTGCAGTCCCGAGATGTAGAAGTTGCGCCAAGCGAGTGCGTAGTTCGCACCGAATGCGTGCCCTGTCCAAAACTATTTTCTACCAAAAGAATAGGCTATGTTGTAGCTATTGGTGGAGGGTCTAAAGCAGTGTCGAGAATTGATTTGATTTCGTCGCCGTTAGAACAGTGCCGTTCTGGCGACAAAAAAGCCTTTTGGTCACTTTGGGGCTTTGGCCAAAGTGACCCGCCGGAGGCATCGTGCCATGAAAATAACCGTGTTGCTTTCAACGCACGTTCCGAGAATTAATGAGTATTACACCATTTACTACAACATCGCCAAAGAGTAACTCGACAACAAGGATCTATAATGAATCTTTTCGAAGAAGCCAAAACATACATCCCCGGCGGGGTGAACTCCCCCGTTCGTGCCTGGGGAGCAATCGGAGCAGACCCGGAATTTATCCACTCCGCCAAGGGCAAATATCTGACCACCGAATCGGGCAAAACCATGGTCGATTTCTGTTCCTCCTGGGGCGCGATCATTCTCGGTCACGCCGCTGATCCGGTGATCGCCGCGGTGACTGAACAGATCGCCAAAGGAACCTCCTACGGCGCGCCGACAATTGTGGAAACCGAACTGGCAAAGATGATTGTCGATGCCATTGATTCGATCGATCGCGTGCGGTTCGTCAGTTCCGGCACCGAAGCGGTCATGTCGGCTCTTCGTCTGGCTCGCGGATTCACCGGAAAAAACAAGATACTCAAATTTGATGGCTGCTACCACGGCCACTCCGACTGCCTGCTCGTGAATGCCGGTTCTGGCGTCGCTGAGTTGAGTGGATCCAGTTCTGCCGGCGTTCCCGAAGCGTTTGTGAAAGACACAATCTCCATTCCGTTCAATGATTTTGACTTGTTCAGAACCGTTATGGCTGAACAGGGCGATCAGATCGCCTGTGTGATCGTCGAACCGGTTCCCGCCAACATGGGCGTGATCCTTCCCGAACCGGGATTCCTAGAACTCCTGCGCGAAGAGACCACCAAGTGCGGTGCACTTCTGATCTTTGATGAAGTGATCACCGGTTTCCGTCTCTGTTACGGCGGCTATCAGACGATCTGCGGAATTACTCCCGATCTTACCACGTTTGGAAAGATTATCGGCGGAGGATTCCCGGTCGGAGCGTTCGGTGGGCGAGCTGAAATCATGGCAAAACTTGCTCCCGAAGGCCCGGTCTATCAGGCGGGAACGCTGTCGGGCAATCCCGTGGCCATGACCGCGGGAATCGCCACACTGAACGCTCTCAAAGAGACCAATCCCTACGAAAAAATGGCTCAACTGGTTGATTCCTTTGCGAAAATGTTTCACGGGAAACATGGGGCCACGGTAAATCACATCGGTGGAATGTTCACCATTTTCCACACGGACAAACCGGTGAAATCGTTTGCCGATGCCATGGTTCAGGACAAGGCACTCTTTGGAAAACGGTTCAGTGCGTGGCAGAGCAAAAACCTCTATATGCCGCCATCCATGTACGAAGCGGCCTTTGTGAGTCCGCTCCACACCGAAGAGGATTTGGCGGGATTGTTGTAGATCTGATTTTTTTAATTTTGCAAAATGATAACGGAGGGGGTTGAAAAATCTCCTCCGTTTCTTGTGGTCATGGGTTTTATATAGAGGCGGTTTCTTGTGAGTTCGCGATCTGTTCATTCATATTTGGTTTAAAGAGCGCCGCAATAGATTCCTTTTGAAGAAGTACGAGCGTAAAAACACCGAGCACTGTTCCGAAAGGCGTGAACATGCATTCAATTCCTGCAACAATCATGCAAAACAGTTTAGATTTTCTCTTTTTGAGTTTTACACCGGTGGCAATAATACAACCTCCGATACTCCATCCGCCTAAGATAAAGCTAAGTGCAAAGATTGTAACAAACCAGCCCATTGCTGCTGGAAAAGGCATCTGTCCGGCCTGTTGAGGAATGAAAAATGTGCCGGTTATCATGGCTATTCCCATAAACAGATGCATGAAAAACATACAAGAAAAAATAATGGTAATTCCACCTACTACATAGTGGAAAGTTGCGAGTAAATCCAGGTGCTTTTCTTCTTTGGTCATTAAGAATCCTTTAAAATTATTTTGATTAATTCACTCGCAAATCGACCCGTACGATTCAAAATCGATCCACTCGATTGAACAGCTATCCGCCGGAACCTCTCCCCGCTTGTGGAACTTCGGCTCCGATTTGTCGTTGATAACCTCGCTGAACTTCTGCCACGACAGTTCTGACTCTTCTGCACTCACGAACAGTGTCTTGTCCGCCCGAATCGCATCGAGAAGCAGTTTCGTGTACGCTTCGGGAATCTCCGATCCACCAAAGTGGTCGCTGTAGCAGAATTTCATGGTGGTGCCGGTGATTTTCTGATCCGCTCCGGGAACCTTGCTGGAAAGATCGATAATGATCCCTTCGGCGGGCTGAATCTTGAAAATGATCCGGTTTTCCGCCAGATCGCCGTTTTGGTTGAACAGTATCGACGGCAGTTTGCGGAATTTCACGCCGATTTCAGTACCCTTGCGGTTCATGTATTTGCCCGCCCGAATGTGAATCGGCACTCCGGCCCAGCGAAGATTGTTGATTTTCAGTTCGATCGAGGCAAAGGTCTCCGTGTTCGACTGCGGATCGATCCCTTTTTCTGATCGGTATTCTTCGCACTGATAGCGGCACCAATCCACCACTTCGAGTTGTTCCAGCACGTTGCGTTTCTGATGGCGAATTGAATCGGCTGACAGCGACGTGGGCGGTTCCATGGTGAGAAGTGCCAGAAGTTGAATGAGGTGGTTCTGCACCATATCGCGCACAATGCCGGAGGTGTCAAAATACTGCGCACGCCCTTCGACGCCGAGATCTTCGAAACAGTTCACCTGAATCGATTCGATATAGTGGCTGTTCCAGACCGGTTCGAAAATGGTGTTGGCGAACCGGAACACGAGCATGTTCTGCACCGCTTCCTTGGCGAGATAGTGATCGATTCGGAAAATCTGCGACTCGTCAAACTCCGCGGTCAGTTCGCTGTTGAGCTTTACCGCCGATTCGAAATCGTAGCCGAACGGTTTTTCCACAACCAGAATCGTTTCATCGCCGAACCCTTCCGCGTGAAGTTCTTTCGCCGTTGATCCGTACACTTTGGGCGGAAGCGCCATGAATATCACGATCCGTTCGAATTCGCCGTGGCTGTCAACGTAGGTTTTAAGGCCGGAAATCCCCTGATGGTAGAACATGATCTCCTGAAACGGCTTGCAGCAGTCCGATTCCCCGCGAAATTCATCGTGAGAAAGCGGTGTTCGTCCCGATCCCACAATGAGCGACGTGGTGTCGATATTGCCGCGGGCAAAGAGCCGGTCGAGAGCGGGAATCAGTTTCCGCTTGGCCAAATCGCCGGAAGCGCCTAATATTATGATTGCAGTTTTCATAGTTTCTCCTGTTTAAACGAATAATCGACAAACCGATTAAACGAAATATGATTTGATTTTTATAATTTTCGTGACGAGTTTCTAGCTCGTCATGCCGCATTGTGAGTCTCCGGATCAATCTTTTATGGCTAGGTTGCTTTCGGGGTAGGGATGCTTCGCCCCTCCCCCCGCTTTAGCCCGTCAACTGCTCGTTCCTCGCAGAGTGCCGGTCTTTGCTTCCCCACCCAAGCGGGGGACACCCCCGCAACGCCCCCGAAATCTAATACAATACTACATCAGAATATTATCTGTAAATATCTTAGACCAACTTTAAAATGCTTAGCTATTTTTCTAAGCTCAGCCCCGTTCCATATTGGTATAAAATGTTTTCCTTCAGGAGTAATACTTGGAAGATTATTACCGTGAAAGAGTTTTTGATACATGATATTCAACCTGATATCCGCTTTTGTAAACTGCTTCCAATTACCGAAACTGTTAGAAAGGTCTGTAAACATATTCCAAACGTTAAGAAATGTAGAATGGTCAAATTCTGCTTTGGGGAAATTGGCCCAATGGCGAATTTCATCAAAATCATAAATGGGAAAATTATCAAGTTCAATATCTATGTTTTGTGTAGTTGAATAGTTATCGACTTCGCTTATCGTAGTAAACTGGATGATTTTTCCATTGTAAATAAGTACTCCATCGACATCATCCGAAAACCAGATAATAAATCGAGTCTTTTCATGAAATTTAAATTGACATAGACAATATTCTTTTCCCATGGGACTCTTTCTGGCAGTGTTTACCCTATAACTCTCATGTTTTTGGAAATTAAGACTCTACCGTTCAGGCGGACTCGCTAAACACTATCCGTTCCGCGTGACCGGTTTTCCGCGTTAGGGACCAGAAGGGCCGCGAAGCGGGTGCGGTACTCCGCACGGAGCGAAGCGAACCCCTAGCAGGGCCCGACGGCACGCAGTGCCGGAACGCCCAAGGAAACTACATTCGTTTTCAAATTTCAAAAATCAAGTCGGGTACCCACAAGGGGCACCCTTACTGAATCAAACAGTATACGATGAAGATGAAACCCCACCCGATCCGATCCAGTCGGTGTGGAAAAATTCACCGCGGGGCTGACCGATTTTTTCATAGGTGTGCGCCCCAAAGTAGTCGCGCTGGGCCTGAATCATATTCGCCGGAAGACGTTTGGTCCGGTATCCATCAAAGAAGGTCACGCCCGCAGCCAGTGTTGGCACCGCAATTCCCACAGAAATAGCCGCCGCAACAACTTTGCGGAACGAACCTTCGAACTCTTTCATGATATTCGTAAAGTACGGCGCTGCCAGGAGCGAAGTGAGCTCGGGATTTGCGCGGTAGGCGTCATAGATTTTTGAAAGGAAACCGGAGCGAATGATACAGCCGCCGCGCCACATGAGCGCCACTGCACCAAGATCGATTTTCCAACCGTTGGTCTTGTTGATCTCGTCGATCAGCATGAATCCCTGCGTGTAGGAGATCAACTTCGCCGCAAAGAGCGCCTTTTCGAGATCTTCCACGGTGATTTTGTCGGAAAGATCCTTTTCAATCTGATCGGGTATCATCGCTGAAAGTGCCGTGCGTTCATCGAGCCGCGCCGAAAGGGAACGGGCGAACACTGATTCGGAGATCAGCGTGAGTGGAATGCCTGCTTCGGCACCGTTCACCACGGTCCACTTGCCAGTTCCCTTTTGACCCGCTGTGTCGAGAATCGTGTCGATCGTGGCGGTGCCGCCGTGTTCTTTGCGTTTGAGAATCTCTCCGGTGATCTCCACGAGATAGCTGTCGAGAATCCCGCTGTTCCACGTGGTGAAAATCTCCGCCATGCGGTCGTTGGAAAGACCAAGTCCCCGTTTCATGATGTCGTAGATTTCGGAGATCAGCTGCATGTCGCCATATTCGATTCCGTTGTGAACCATCTTGACGAAATGTCCCGAACCGGCTGATCCGACCCAGTCGCAACAGGGTGTTCCATCGTCGGTCTTGGCGGCGATGTTCTGAAAAATCGGTTTCACAAATTCCCACGCGTCGCGATTTCCGCCGGGCATGATCGAAGGGCCGAATCGCGCACCTTCTTCGCCACCGGACACGCCGGATCCCACAAATCGAATCCCAATTCCCCGAAGGAACTCTTCGCGGCGAACCGTGTCGGGATAGTTTGAATTTCCCCCGTCGATAATGATGTCGCCTTCGTGAAGAAACGGAAGTACCGATGTGATAAACTCATCCACCGCTTCACCGGCGCGTACCATGAGCATGATTTTCTTGGGCGAAACGAGTTTACTTATCATATCGTCCAGCGATTCGGCGCCGTAAATGTTCGGGTGATCTTTCGCAGCGCCTTCTTTGAACTCTTTCACCTTTGATGCAGTCCTGTTGTATGCAACAACTTTTACACCGTGATCGCTCATGTTGAGAATCAAATTTTGCCCCATTACGGCAAGTCCAACGACTGCAATGTCATACATTTCATTCATAGGTCCACTCCTCTATTGTTCTCATTTTTTACACAATACTGATTTGGCAATCTGCTCACCACTGTAGCAGAACATATTTTATGCCCAAATGAATGACAAATGCGAGGTATAAATATGAAATTCACACTCAGCAAAAATTCTGCCATTACGATTCATCGTTACGATAGCTATGAAGAACTAGCCCAGATGGTTACGCCTGCTCTTCAGAGTGGATCCGTTTCTCTCTCTGGCGGCTCGACTTATAAAGAGTTGTGCAAAGCGTTAGCGAAACTGAAACCAGATCTTTCTATGAGCTGGTTCTGTGCAACAGACGAGAGGGTTGTTCCTTTTGAAGATCCTAATAGCAACTGGGGTTCAGTGGTTGCTCCGATGCTCGATGCGTGCGGAATTCCTGAGCAAAGCTACAATCATTACGAAACTGAAGGATTCTTGCGCATGCTCTTGCGGAATCGTTTCGATACAGAACCGTATCTGTTCGACGCTGTTTTCTTGGGTGTTGGCGAAGATGGTCATTTGGCGAGCCTTTTTCCGGGTACTACGGCCATTAACGACATGAAAAAATCGATACTCTCTACGAAAAGCCCCAAGGGTGTGGAAAATCGAATCACTCTTGGTCCACGGGTTATCGTTGATGCTCAGCGGGTTGTGGTCGTTATGGCGGGCGCGTCAAAGGAGAGTTGTATCGATTCTATGCTCCATCACGAACTGACCGTTCCGTTCCTTTCGATTCTGTCGCGTCGCGCCGAATCAGAGATGTACCTCGATGCACACCTCTATGATTATCTGAAAGCTACCGTGTCAAGTTGGCTTTGATCCTCGCGATCGTTCGATGTTGATTTTCTGGAGCTCCCCGATGGCGAGCTCCTTTTTTTTCGCCTCGATATCAACGAGAACGTCCATTTCCCAAAGCCAGTCGGGAATATCGGCGGGATTGATATAATCGCTGTGAGGTCGCGCTTTTGAAATGGACACAAATCCGTCGCGCGGTGACGACAGGTGAAGGCGTTGCATCTGATTGGAAGGCCAGGTCGCTTTTGCTCGGTGGAAATAGTCTATCGTTGTTCCCGTCGGTTGATACTTCAGTTCATGGCACCGCTGATGGTGAATGTCGTAGACAACGCGAAGGCTCAGTTGTTGTGCCGTGTCGATCACTTCGTCGATTGAGTAGGTCAATTCGTCATTTTCTAGGGTGATTAACGTGCGATGGTGATCGGGGATTGATCTGACGCGATCGATAAATCTCTCTTGAGCTAACCGTTTATCGCCATACGCGCCGCCGAGGTGGATGTTTATTTCGCCGGCGCCCATTGCATCGGCGATGGCAAAGTGTTCATTGAGATCGATTAAGGAGTTTTCAATCACCGAATCAGTTGGAGAACCGAGATTGACGTGTTGCCCTGGGTGAAGTGACAAGATTCTGCCTTTAGAATCAATTGATGAAAGTTTTTTCAGTGCCTTCTCGATATCTGATTGATCCACAAATCCACTGTTCTTCATGCGTGAAATCTGCGGAAAGAGATCGGAACTGATCCGAAATCCTGCAATGTTCTGTTCCGCGCAGAACGATATGGCTCTCCGAAGTGATTCTGTATTTTGATCCCACACCGAAAGGATTTTATCGCGCACGGCTTGTTCACCACTCTGATTTGAAAGTTTTTGCAATCCTGCCAGCGTGTAAGTGCGAAAATTGATCGGCTGATCAGCAAAAAGACAACACAGTCCAAATTCCATGGTGAACCCCTCATTTAAAAAGAATATGAGCGATTGATGTGCCAACATTTGTATACCAAGATGATACCGATCGAGTACCATTTCTCTGACATATCCGTAGTGAAATTGTTTTTGTGGACAACTGGAGTAGCTTATTTCCACAAGAAAGTGTATGTACGATGATATTTGTCTGCGTTACTCTTAAATTTTTACTATCTTACGGTGTGTTTAACAATTTTACTTTGCCGGAGGCTTTGACTATGAAACGAATGCTTGGACTGCTGCTAACCGCATTATCTCTAGGATTTTTTACGGGATGTGGTGAGGATATTGTTCCGATCACAGCCTCTGTTAAGTCTGACAAATCGACTTATAATGCCGGTGAAACGATAAAGTTAACAGCTGAAACATCTGCTAGCGATGTGGTATTCTACTGGAAAGAGGGAGGAGATGCCGATGACCACGATAACGGTTGGACAGAGGGATCGTCTACGAAAACCTACACAAAGTCCCCTTCTTCAAAAACAAATTTTACGTTCCATGTGATGGTTTGGACCTCGGCAATGACCAAAACGGCTTCGGTTACGGTAGCGGTTAATGGAACCGGTGGAACAACCGTAACGTGGGATGGTGTTGGTGAAGTTCACACTGGTATCACCGCATCAACGTTTTGGGTTGGAGAACACGGAAGTGACGATAACTTTAACATTTCCAATGTTGGAAGTGCGTGGGATTCTCATTGGGGTGATAATTTTGGGCTTGAAGATGCGCCAAATATCAGCCGTGATGGTGAATTTATTCCTACAAGTGGCTCATTCAAGAAAAAAGAGAATCCGTTCTATTTTGCACTGCCCTATAATGATTATGACAATGTTGCCTACGACGGTTCCGATTGCAATGCCGTGGTAGGAAAAAGTAGTTCGTTTAAAAAAGTGTATGATGCGGATTATGGACGCGATATTGTTACAACATCTGCCATGAGCGGTTCCCGCAAAAGTTCAACATCTAAGATCCCTTGGAAAAGCGATGAAAACTGGAGTGGCAAGTCAATGGTGAAAGCTCGTTGGATTAAAATCTCTTGGGGTGGCAAAACATGTTATGCTCAGTGGGGTGATGCGGGGCCATATTACTACGATGACTATGACTACGTTTTCGGATCTGCAGAACCAATGAATCAGCAAGTTGCAAAGGATTCACCGAATGCAGGTATCGATCTCTCTCCTTCTGTTATGCTCTATCTTGGTGTTAAGATGTGGCCTACAGGAGCTGAAGCTAAGGATGTTTCTTGGCAATTTGTCAGTGCCGATAAAGTTCCCGATGGTCCGTGGAAGAAGCATATCTCTACGAATGCTACTAACTGGTAAGAGCTATATCGCATCGTTTTTTTATTCAGGCCATCTCAAACGAGGTGGCCTGTTTCTTTTTTTACAGCTTTTCTGTTTAGTCTATCGAGTGAGGTGATTGCCACTTACGCTTTTGATGAAATTACTCTGATCATTTCGTATTCTTGTGCGATTTTATTACTATATTGCGGTCGAGTTTCTAGTCTTCCAGTCCTTTTCGTATGGAGAGTTTAATGAAATCCTTTATTGCCCCGTTTTTGGCTGCTTCGCTGTTATTTGCCGCTCCTTCAATGACGATTCATAAAGCAGGTGGAACGGTGGTAACACTCTCCACCGATGAGATCGACAGTATCACCTTTGATCTCGGATCTTCTCCTTCTACGTATCCGATCCATACGGGAATCAATGCATCGACTTTTTGGGTTGGGGAACACGGAAGCGATGACAATTTTAACATCTCCAATGTGGGAAGCGCGTGGGATTCTCATTGGGGTGATAATTTCGGCCTTGAAGATGGACCTACGATCAGTCGCGATGCCAATTATATCCCGACTAGTAGCGCATTTAAGAAAAAAGAGAATCCATTCTACGTTGCTCTCCCCTATAACGATTTTCAAAATGTTGTCTATGACGGATCTAATCCTTCTGCTGTAGTGTCCAAAAAGGCGGAATATTCTCAGGTGTATAACGCTGATTATGGTCGCGAGGTCGTGGTCACGTCCGCAGTTGCCACTGTTGATTATGTGACGCGTAAGAAGTCAATATCCTCTATTTATTGGAAAGATTCTGAAAAGTGGACGGGAAAATCGATGGTAAAAGGTCGTTGGGTGAAAATATCCTACAATGGCAAAACCACCTATGCTCAGTGGGCTGACGCTGGTCCGTACTACTATGACGATGCGGATTATGTATTTGGCACTTCAAAGCCGATGATTCAACAAATCGGATCCGATTCTCCCAATGCGGGAATCGATCTTTCCCCTTCGGCTATGCTGTCGCTAGGGGTCACGTTGACTTCGTACGGTGCAAATCTCACCAATGTGAGTTGGCAGTTCGTTGATTTTGCAAATGTTCCCGATGGCCCGTGGAAGAAGTATATCTCTTCGAATGCGACAAACTGGTAAGCACGGGGAGACGCAGGAAATTTGAGAGATCGTCTGATTTAGATAGAGCCCTGACATAATGAGAGTTAAAAAGAGGATGCAATCTTAGATTAAGGTTGCATCCTTTTTTATTGGGGAAAACATACCTGTCGTGAATGATCAAACTCGTCGTTGCATTAAAAAGAATCGAAATGTAATGAAAGTAGGTGCAAGTAACATTTCCGATTCCATTGATTTCCGTAAATTTGATTTAGTGCAAAATGAAGTTGGTATTTCACTGTGGTGGATTTGGGTTATTAAGCAGACTGCCAAATATGGATCTGCATGATGTATTTTAAAGCATGAAAAAAACAATGCTAAAATCGGTTTCGTCAGATATTCGAA
>JAIFMU010000107.1 GCA_020048285.1 bacterium
GCTACCGTTCTTTGTTCACCAGTATATTTTCTATCTTCTTTGCATGATCGTGTTTCTTTTTTCGATTTCATTCCAGCCGATAAATTTTGTCTATCAGTCAAAAGGTTTAATGTTTTTGGCTTCCCTTTTGAAAATATAAACATATACTCAAATACGTCATAATATCTGCCCTCTGTTGGTGCTTGCGGGCTTGGTTTTCTCCAAATCATAGTATCATATAATCTGAACCCTACTTGTTTAAAAAACAGTGCCTGTTCAAATGATACCGTGCTTTCGCCACCGTCAATACATTGGTCTTGGCATATCCAAACTAACACTCCACCGTTTTGCATTTTAGCATAAGCCAATTCCGCAAAAGAATGAAATCAGGCATTCGTGCCATTGTTTCGAGGTTGCTCTCGTTGTAATTTTTGTTTATCTCTATCATTTTGAAAAGATTAAGAAACTTACTGCCAGTAACACTCACCTATGAAATAAAGCTGTTATTTGCTCAATTCGAGGTTTATTTTCCAGCATGTACATTTGTTATTATTAAAGTGTTTCGCCCGCAAACCGCTTCATTTCATAGCTGCGATACGTTATAAGCCATATTAAGAAATAGCGTTTCCGTATATTTCAGACTCTTCCTTTACGTCGATAAGTGTTATTTTGGGAAACTCCCAACGGTTGCGATCTGAAACGGTTCTTGTATATGTCTTCTCCATATCGTTAAAAAAATCTTCAATGTCTTGTTTGCTTTTGTTTACATCAACTTCTAAAGTCAATATAATTTGAACTTCTTGTGTCATTTTATTGGTTTTGTTTGTTTGAATAATTAAGAAAATACGGCTTATAACCATGGCCTATACGTTATGTCACAATTGAAAAAATAAACATAGCAACTAAAATTACTATAATTGCATCAGCAACTACTTCGTTTTGTTCGTCGCGTTTGCGTTGTCGGATTGTTTTTTCTTTGTAGTCCATTCTTTTTTGAATTTTGTTACCTCTGATAGTGATTTACACGCCTTAATTCCGTCGGAATAGTCTTTAGTTCCCATTTTTATCTCCTTTCTTGTATATTTCGTCAATCTCGCTACTTCGGCTCGAAGCTACACACGCTGCAAAAGCGATTACCAAAAAGGCTATTGCTCCTATTGAGCAAAGTACAATCAAAATAATGTCTAATATCTGTTTCATCTTCGGTAGTATTTATTGGCTGCTTGTTCGTCGAACTTGCATACCTGGTTATATAACTTTGTTTGAAGGGTGCGGAATGCTATTCTATCGTCGTGGTCTGTATGGCAGCTCCTACACATAATCACAAGATTTTCGGGTTCAGTAACGTATTCAGGCCATAAGCTACGTGGGAGTAAGTGGCAAAGGTCGTTAGCCTGACGGCCACAAAGAACGCAATACTTCGGGTGCAACTTCTTGTACTCTGATAGCATTCGTTCTTTGCGTTTCTGTTTATCGGATTTGTTCATAATTTCTTCTTAAAGTGTTCGTAAACATCTATTTCTGAATTGAAATTGAATAATGCTTTATCTCCTTTGGTTGATTGGTGTTCCTGATACGAGGTTTCATCGGCTGCATGAAGTCTGTCGGTTGTGTATTGGTCTAACCATGACAAAACAAGCGGACCATCTACCCTGAATATATTTCCGTATCTTCCTCGCTTTGCGTTGTTGAAGCATAGTTTAAAATCATCTATTTTCAACCAATAGAACATTTCGAGAATATCATCAGCCAAATTAGCTGTCTGATTATCGTCCATATTCTGCCCTGTATTGTATTGCTTTGCCATATCAGTGAGAATTATCACAAGTATGGCTCTTATAGGCATTAATCCCATTTCTTTGCGGCATGAAGCTACACTTGGAAGTATTGAGTTAAACACTTCATTGTAATTGGCTGGCACTATACTCCTGAAGTACTCTTTCGGCCATTTCGCCAAAACGCTGTAAGTTTGCTCTTTTGTCTTCGGGAGTAAGTCTTCCGGTATTCGTCCTGTTGTTTGGATTTCCGAAATTTGATGCGGATTGTAGATTGCTGTTTCCATTTTTATATACTTGATTCATTTTTTGAGTTAGCGCATTATTGTAAGTTCTTTTCCAATCAATTTCTTTTGACTTTGTAGCTTTCTTGTTTTTCCAACCTGCTTCGGTTGCCCAAAAGTCTTTATAGGATTTACTCATGGAAAGTTTTATATCTAAACTCGGATGAAATTTCTCTCGCTCTGAAAACCATTCACTATCTGCAAGTAATTTATTTGTTGCCCTATTTAATTCCAAAATATAAATTTCAAAATCTGTGCGCCACGTAATATTAGTTTCACTTTTTAATGGAGTTACAATATCTTCATTACCATTACCTATACCATAGCCCCTTGCAAGGGGCTTAACGTCTTGATTTATAAAACTTTCTATATTGTCTATATTGAACTTGTTTTTATACAATTCAAATCTTTTAATTATACCTAAGTGCGCTTTATTTAATTCATTCAAAGGGGTGTTTTTTTGGTGTTTTAAAAAATTCCTTATATATATATATTCCTCTGTTTCATTGAAGATTAAGCCCCTTGAAAGCCCCTTGAAAGCCCCTTTAATTGTTTCTTTTTTAGATGTTAAATCATTTTCTATTCTCTTGTAATTTATTTCATAAAAACCTGCTATATCGCAATTGTCGCACAAATACATAAATAGTAACTTTTCGAATTGCTTTAATTCAGAAAACCAGTTGTCGTTCCATTTTTCTGTGTTAGTATATCTGTATGCCATAATTTTTTAAAATAAAAAAGGGAATAAAATCAAAAGGCGGCCACCTTTATCATTTAATCCCTAATTGTGAACTTGCGTTCAATTTCATTTATCGCATGGCCGTACGATTTTTATTACGCTGCAAATATACTCATATTTTTAAATAATGCAAGTATTGTGCAAGTAATTGTTGAAAGATTAATAGCCTTGCTTTGCGATGCGAAGATTTTCCTTCTCAAAACTCAATAAACTCCGGCAAGCATCCATTTGGTGTTTGCAGGTAGAGTTTAATCTGTCTATCCAATCCACAAGCCTACGCTCTCGCCGTGCTACGCTGTCGACAAGTGCATTTTGTACCTTAGCTGAATACTTTCCGTCAGTAATTCGGGAAATGAGCTGTATCACTTCGCTAAACATTGCCTGATTAAGTATATGCTTTGCTTCTGCAAGCATTAAGCAAGTACGTGAATGATAAGCGGCCAATGTTGCTATACGTTCCGAAATTTCGGCTGTATTGTCGCTTACTTGTATTTCGCAATAGGTTTGTATCTCCTGTGCTTGCGCTTCGAGTTGGTCAATCATAATCTTTTTCAAATAAAATTTTTAAATCCATAATTTGTGTCGCTACTTCCGATTCTTCCAAACAACCAGGCGATTTATCCCAACCGTTGACAAAGAAGATTGCATCGCAACATATAAGCTCTTCGTCATCATCGAAATCAGTTTCAAAATCGTCAAGCTCCTGTTCCTCTAAAAATTCAGCACAAAAAGCGCATACGGTTCTGTTACTTACTTCGCACAATTCAGAATTGTCAATTTCCTCTCCACATACACTACATTCGGTATATGGGTAGTCTTCGTTACTTTCCGCTTCCATATTTGTGAATAATGATTTTGTTTTGTGCCTTTTGGCGGTTATTTATTATAAATTTCTTTGGCTGCTTCCTGAATATCTTCAACTGTAGCTGATTGGTGCAATTTCAAAAAGTCAATCAGCGCAGCTCTTTTCGGGGTTTTACTATACGAATCAATTGAAACATTCGGTTTGTCTTCGTTGAATGCTTCGGGTAATACCTTTCTTCTTATCAGTTCCCTGATAAGGTATCGTGTGCCTATCTCGTCGATATAATCTTCGAGGTCAATATCTACCATTGCCATATTACGCTGTTTTAGATTGATGTAAACGGATTAGTTGTGAGTTATCGCCTTTGTTGTCGTAGTAGAAGTCATTGCATTGCTGTTCCGATAAATGGCTATTGATTGAACCTCTTTGGTGTGCGAATCCTCCGGATGCTTCAATGCGATGAATAGTGTCCCATACGGTATCTTCGTTGTAATTACTTTCAATAGCGTACACATTATAATTTTTAGCCGCGATGCCTTCGAGTGTAAATGTGTCGGTTGCCCGGAAGTACTTAATACCCAAAAAATCCAACCTTACAAATATGTTTTCGATGTCGTGGTAGAGCTTACCGATTGATATTTTGAAGTAGTTGTAGTCGTACCATGTATTAAGTTCCAATACATCTACATTCCGTATTCCTTCGAAGTACGGTAGGAGGTATTCGGCTATTGCAAACCGTATAGTAGGTCGTTCGTAAGATAGTTTCTTGATAGTAGCCATATTCATGTGGTCGCCATGAGCGTGAGTGATAATTACTAACTTCACATCTTTTGAATACTTCTTTATCTTCGAATAAGGAACGCCACAGTCTATCATAACCGTGTTGTAGGCTATTTCGCAGTTGCCAGCACTTCCACTGGCAACCACGTTATAGATTGAATTGCTTAAACTCATTATATCTGAATTTTCTTCGGCTGTTCGGGTTGTTGTTGTTTCGGTTCGTCCTGTGGAACAATAACAGCATCTGTAAACGAGCGATTTCCTTGTGGTTCATGTTCTTGTTCGTTGTCAACTTCCATTGCCTTTGCAAATTCGGTTGTCATAAGTCCGTAAGTACCTAACAATGCTTTGAGAACTGTTTTAAGTGCCATTTTCGGACGTGCCAAAGGGTCGCTCCATTTGCTTTTTGCCGATTTATACTGAATATCGGATGCATACATTTTCGAAAAACGGATAGCGTGTTGTTCGATTTCTGCTTCACTCATGTAAAGATTAGCGGTAAAACCATTCATAAGTTCCAAATAAGCATTGTAGCCTATTGTCTTTCCTTCGGGGTTATCGCCCAAAAATGTAAGTTCGCCGGTTATCTTATTGCGTTTAATCTCGCCTTCTTTAATCTCGGTGGCGTTAATGAACTTGTAAGCTCCGGTGCGGATAGCTAATTGAATCAGTCCTTTATACCCAATTTGGAACGATGGAACGCCTTTGTACGGAATAATGTACGCATATCCTAAGTTTTTATTCAAAGGAAGATTGAGTGATGTTGCGTTCATTGCACACTTCATAAGTGCTGCTGGGTCGCACAATGCAAGATTAGCATCGGCATCGGCCATTGCGATTAAGTTACTTACAAACTCTGCCTTTTTTTCGGCTAATGTTTGTTCGAGGAAACGCGCGGTAGATGCACCACCTAAGAATTGTCCGATTGTCTGTTTTGGTTGCGTTGTTGCAACTTGATTGTCTGCCATAATGATTAAATGTTTTTGTAATTATAATTATTTGATTTCAAAAATTCTCCCAATGCTCTTAACTGTGTCATAGTGCCTGTAACCTCAAAGGATGCTGATACTATTTCTTCTTTCGTTTCAATTACCGGAGCTTGAAGTGGTGCTTCGGCTGCTTTCTTTGCTTCGGCATCCTTGATTATCTGCCCCAGTGGTTTGATAGGTTCTTCCGGTTTTGCTTCGGCTGCTTTTTTCAGTTTTACAAGCTCCTGAACCTCGGCTATTTTTCTTTGGAAAACATCCTTTGTAGAGTTGTTCAAAAAGTCCTCCGTGATGTAAATGTCATTATCGTACTCGTAAGTCCGGGTAATGTCGCGATATATCATCGGGATTATTCTCAAAACTGCTGTACGGCGGTTAATTTCGGCAAACTTCAATCGCTCGGCTTCCAGTCGTTCGGCTTCTTTGCGGTCTTGTACGTATTTAATCGCTTTAGCGGCATTTAAAGTCTTTTTGTATTCCACAAGTATCTCTGCCTTATGATTCTGTGTGTCGATAAGGCTTAATTCGTCCACTACTTTGCTTACAAATGCTGTGATACGATCCTTGTAGCTTTTCATGCTGTCGGATAGTTTCACTTCAATACCTAAGTGATTCCACTGTAAGAAATCAATTCCTTCAGCTACGCAAAGTTCGTTGAAGTACGATTGAATTTCGGCTAATGTATTGGCCTTAATTCTGTCTTCCACCTCTGCAATTTTGTCTTTCAGCATTTCAGTGGCGTTCTTGTACTTATCCGATACTTCGGACTTGTAAACGGCTTCCAACTCGTTGTAAGGAGTTGTTACGGCTTCTTTAATCGCCTTGCGCTGTGCTTCAAACTCTGCCAATTCCTTGTTGAGTTCTGTTCGGAGCTTTTTAAGTGAAGATACTGTGTCTTCGGTTGCTACTTGCCCTTCAATGTTGAGGGCTTTAATTCTCTCGGTTACGCTTTCACCAACTGCGTATAGGTCATGTTTAATGACTGGTGCTGTGATTAATTGAATTTGATTCATACTCTATTTATTTTATCTATCTTTGTGAACTTTATCGTCGATGTAGTCATCGTATGCCTGTTGGTCGAAGTCGTCATCGTCCCACGGCGTATCATATCCTATTATTTCCATGATTTTTAAATTTGATTTGTGGTGTATCTCGATTCGAACGAGTTGAACGCTAAGTCGGAAACTACCGACATAATTACGAACCTATTTCAGAACATTCCCAGAATGTATCATACACCGTTTTGCTGTTTATGGCATTTCACCAAAGGTTGCAGTCCTATGTTTTTGCTTTTAATCTACAATAGTAGAAATTATAAAACCTTGTCTCTTGTCATTTTTAGCGCATTTCACGCAACGTTCTCAACAAACGATTACCCTTTAATCGGCATTTCACCGTAAGCGGCTATATTCTATTACCTCGAACCTTCATAGCTTTCAATCCGTGCTATTTTCGGGGCTGTTTTTAGTATCAATATGTCAAAGAACGATGATAGTGTGGCTAAGGGCGTTTCCGTGCCCTTTCGCCTTAAAATTGAAGTATGCGTAAGTAGCGAAGTGTTTGTATTGCTACGAATGTGGCGATAAAGGATATAAACATTGCCGGAATAATGCGGCTCTGAAAGTGGCGATATAACCACTGTGTGAATTTTGCTTTCATGTGCGTTGGTATTTGTTGATTAATCGTTGTGTGCGTGTTGTTATCTTTGTATCTACCGTGGCGTTGATAGCCGTTTTCAGTTCGTTGATAAGCCGTTGGTTTTGCTCGGCGAGCTTTAGGAGTTTTGTATATGCGTCCATACTTCGTGTATAAATTTTCGTCCTTTTTCTGTCCAAACTGTTAGCATATTAGTTCCTGTTTCACCGTTCGCTTTGGTGTAGTGGTGTGTCTTAGTTCCTGTGTAGCCTTTATTGCAGTGCTTTTCGGTTAATACCCATTGTCCGTTACGGCTCATAAGTATTCTTGCATCTCTCAACTTACGATTCATTGTTATAGCAGTTGTTCCCAATTCCTTTGCTATTTGGTCGGCTACATAAGTTGTTTTCGATTGAAGTACAGTATCGAAGTATTCCGCTTTGGGTGCTATTTGTGCAATTTCCCTTAATTGTAGGTCGTTTTGATACTGTAAGCGTTGTTTTTCTTGTTTCGCTTGTTCAAGTCGGTTTTGAAGTACCAACATTGCTTGTGCAATTACTTCATCGTCATTGCTGATTGTAGTTACTCCGGTGCGAAGTAGTTCTTTGATTCTGTCGTTTGCCCAAATTGCAAATGAAGGGGATAGCCAACGAGCAAATTCAATCGCAACATCTTCTTGCATCCATGTACCAACTCCGTTGATTGTTTCAATCATTTCTGACCTGTGGGATTTTCTCACAGCTTCCAATTCTGTTAGAAAATTTTCGGTAGATGGTAATCTTAAAAAGTCAACCGGACGTTTTCCAAAACCCTGCGCCATTTCTGTTGCCGAAATAAATACAACTCCATTTTCGTTTTTGAACGTTACCGGAGTTTCGTTGTAGTTGAAAATTTGTAGTGCTTCCATGATTACTTGATTCTTTTAATAGAAATGTGGTAGTCTGATTCGGTTTTGATAGAGTATCGTTTTTTGCACTCGTCTTTGATTCTACCTATTGCAGTTTTGATACTTGCACGTTGATAGCGCGGCGCATTCACACTTCCGCCTACAGTTAAGTTTTCCAGCGTATTTTTTACTGGCATTAATTCAATAATCTTTGTTAATTCTTCGCTCATAATGGATATTTTTTAAAATTGTATATTATATTTGCTGTCTGATTTCAATTGGTTGCTTGTCTTATCATATTGATTGCTTGTTTCCTTTTGACTTTGCAAATATAGGGCATTGATATATACTACGCAAATAATATATAGCTTTGCAGTGTTAAATTTACTTAACGTAATTCTATATGTCTGTAAAACAACGCATTAAAGATTTCATTAAGTACAAAAATATTTCTGTAAGGAGTTTTGAAAGTGCTTGTGGATTGTCTTATTCGTATGTAAATAGTATTAGGGTTTCCATTCAACCAGACAAAATAAATAGCATTGCCATTGCTTACCCTGACTTAAATACAGGGTGGCTACTTACAGGCGAAGGCGATATGATAAAAGGTAGTGTAGTTTCTGCTCCGGTTCCTGAATATGTATCGAATTATAAGGATAAATACTTGGATGCTTTAGAGCAACTTAATACTGTTCGGGTGGAATTGTCTGAAGCAAAAGAAGAAATTAATAGACTAACGCACATACTAAATTCTGCAAAGGAAGATACGCCAAATGTTCCGGGGAGTGTAAGGGGTGCAAAAGCAGGTTGATATGCTATGCTTCGCCATTATTAACGAGAGTGCTAACGAGGTTTAGTGTTGTTTTAGGATTGGTAAAAACAGAGCATATATAATAAGATATGAAATGGATTAGGTGTTTATTGAAAAGCGGTCAAGTGCAAGCAATAAAGTACAATATTATTGTTTCGGTATTTTTTGGAGTATCGGCGTATATAATATCCTTTTTGTCCGGTAGCACAATAACCCCAATTGAAAGCGGAATTACTATTAGTGCTGTAATGATGGTCCCAACGATTTTTATTCTGCCATTATTGATATGCAGGATATATGTAGAGTTGAAATATAGGAATACCAATGTAGATGCTTCAGAAACACAGGAGTTTGACATTATGAAGATAGTAAACGTTGTTTTGGTTGCATTAATGATATTGATTGGTTCTTTCGTGTTTGATAGAAATAGGCATCCGAATGAATCCGACAAAGATGATATGTATTTAATTTACTGACATGGAACTAAAGGATAGACTTAAAATACTAATGGACGAAAACAAAGTTACAGCCTACGAGGTGTCTTTGCACACTGGCATTGAGCAGTCCACCATAGGTCGCATACTATCCGGCAAAACCAAACGCATGATTAAGCCCACAAAAAAAGCATTGTGTCTGTATTTCGATGTAAATGAGAAGTGGTTAATTTCGGGCGTGGATTATAAAACAAAATACTTCGAAGCACAAATACGAATAAAGGAGTTGGAAGCGGAAATTGAAAAACTTAAAACGCTGATATAAAGATACTTTCAAAAATACAGCAGTACATTAATCGGTACATAAAGTACATAGAAACTCTAACACAAAATAAAATTTCATATTTGATTATCAGATAGTTATAAGCAAATTTAAGGGGTTTGAACAATCCCATTCTGCGCACAAACATTTATAACACGCTGATATTCAGTATTGAAAATGTAAACGGTACATAAAACAGTACATAAAATGAATAATCAAAAGTACACATATCCTAAACTTTGTACGCGCTCAGGCGATATTACGAAGCAATGGTATGTGTATTTTAATTTTACGGAAGATGGTGTAAAAAAACAAATTCGGGTTAAACGTGGGTTGAACCTTGTCAAAGATTTAAAGGAGCGTAAGCGCGAAGCGGCAGCACTCCTTCAGGCTGTTATTATTGATCTGCGGAACGGTTGGAATCCTATTACTGATATGGTTGAAGCGGAACCGGTCAATAGAACCGTTACGGAAGCTCTCAATTCAATCTTAGCACTTAAACAGTCTACTATTACCGTCAGAAGCTACAAAACGTATAAGGACGAAATAAACCTATTTACAAAGTGGCTCGTATCTAAGCGTTATGATAAACTTTATGTTCACAACTTCACCGATGCTCATGCAAGGCAATATTTCGATTACCTAATTTTAGAAAAGAAGTATAAAGGTAAAACATTCAACGGCCATAGGTCAAACTTAAATGTGTTTTTCAATGCGCTTGTCGAACGAAAAGAACTAAAGGAAAGCCCACTGAAAGGAATTAAGAAAAGGCCGGAGGAACGTGGTAAAAATACAACCTTTTCAAAATCGGATGAAGCAAAGTTTATTGAGTACGCCAAAAAACATGAATTGAATTTCTATTACGCTACTCGTTTTATAAAATACTGTTTCTTTCGAAGGTCGGAGCTTGTCGGAATTAAAGTAAAAAATATCCATTGGGAAAATAAGACTATTGTAGTCGATTCTGAAATATCGAAAAGTAACAGGCAGGAAAGTATCACTATTTCTAAATCGCTCGAAAAAATAATCTTAGAAATGGGTATTTTGGATTTACACCCGGAAACGTATATTTTTAGTGGTGGAAGGAATTGCTTTGAACCGGGACCAACTAAAAAGAAAAGGGTCGATGATTTTTCGGATAAACAGAATGAAATAAATAAGATTTTGGGAATAACACAAGGAACGTTTTATAGTTTCAAGCACACTGGAGTATGTGAGTTGTATAATCTGACAAAAGATGCTTACAGTGTTATGCGCCAATGTAGGCATACAGATTTAAAAATGACACAAATATATTTGAGGTCGCTTGGTCTTGGGGTGAATGAAGATGTTAGGTTGTGGTAATTTTGACTAACACTTAGTGTAAATTAAAAAAGTCCTCGTTTCGCAACGAAGACTTTCAAACACTAATCTAATTTATACACATAAAAAATTATTGTAACACAAACTCTCTCCAATTTCCTGTTACCCACTTCCAATTTCGAAACACAAAATTCCGATCCATACGATTAGTAATGGTTGTGTTTCTATCTTTGAGGGTTGTAATGGTTTGATTCTTTGATTTAATCGAAATATCCGCA
>JAIFMU010000071.1 GCA_020048285.1 bacterium
CGAAGAAACCGCCGTATACGAAAGTACGTACGGTGGTGTGAGAGGTCGGTGAGACAGGGGTTGTCCTTTTCTCACCTCCTACTCGATTATGTTCAGATTGGCACGCCGTTTCGCTAAAGATGTTTGATGCTTCTATTGGAACAGTTGCACTACCTCGGAGTACCGAACCCCGTGCAGGGCGTGGATTTATTTCTACTGACCTGGAAGTCCTGATTCGAGGTGTGTATAGAATCATTCACACCGGAAAAATCCCCGTGGCGCGCTTATGAATGGTTGTCACAAAAAGGAAAAAAGGTGTGACACTCTACGTTAGAGCGGTTTTGATAGGATATCCCGAATTTCATCGACCAGTTGGTTCAAGGCTATCGGTTTTTGAAGGAATCGGTTGATTTCCGGCATCTCTTCGCGCAGTTCCTGTTCCCGTTGATTGAAACCAGAGCAGAGAACCACCGGGACTGCGGTATTTATCTGTTTGATTGTTTTAAGAAGATCGACTCCATCCATAAATGGCATAGACATATCTGAAACAACCACTGAGAAGAGTTGAGGAGTTGATTCGAAAGCTTCAAGCGCCTGTACACTGTCGGTAAAGGCTGTCACCGTGAACCCTTCGTGCTCAAGGAATCGCTTAGTGCTCTTGACGATCATCGATTCGTCATCAACAAACAGAACGTGAATTGTGGAATTTTCTGGAGTCGAAACCGCCACGGGCACAGTGGCACTCTCTTTGGGGGTGTATTCGATTTTGGGGAACAGAATGGTAAAAATCGTTCCCACGCCTGACTTGCTCTGAAGAGAAATCACGCCGTCGTGACTGGCAATAATCGTGTGAACCATAGAAAGTCCCAATCCCGTACCCTTGCCTTGTTCTTTTGTTGTAAAATAGGGGTTGAAAACCTGTTCTGAAACGGCCATGTCCATACCACTTCCGGTGTCACTGATTTTCAGTTCGAGATACTCCTGCTCTAGCAGTCCCGGGTGAAGTTCCTGAAGATCGACCGCCGAAGGAACATGGCGCAATGAGACGGACAAGAGCCCCGAAGTTTGGTCCTGCATCGCATGCCACGCATTGGTGCAGAGATTCATAACTACCTGATGTATCTGCGTGCTGTTTCCTAAGATGTAGTCATCACAAGAGATTCGCGTATCCATAGCAATTGATGTGGGAAGCGATGATCTGATCAGTTTCAATGCTTCGCCAACCACATTCGAAAGCAAGATTGGCGAACGATCCGGCGTTCCTTTGCGGCTGAACGTGAGAATCTGGCTGACCAGATCGCGGGCGCGATTGGCGGCATTGCGAATCTCGTCGTGTGCCTCGTGAAGGTGGACATTTTCGTGCTCTTCGAGGGCTGCCAAATCGAGATAGCCGAACATGGCAGCGAGAATATTGTTAAAGTCGTGAGCGATTCCTCCGGCGAGCGTGCCGATAGCTTCCATTTTCTGGAGATGGCGGTCGCGATCTTCGATCTCTTTCAAGTGGGTCATGTCGTAGCCAAAGGCAATCAGGAAATCGACTCCGCCGGATTCGTTAAATACTGGTGTCAGATAGAAATCGATGGCGCGGCTTTTTCCAGCTCCATCGAGATGAGTCGCTTCAAACTGAATCTTTTCGCCTTCAGCACACTGAACAATTCCTTCGCGAAGGAGCATTTGCAACTCTTCAGAGTGGCGCCACCACGGCGTTTCCCAGAACGGAATTCCAACGAGATCTGACTCTTGGGCATTGATCATCGACAGGGCGGTGAAATTTGCCGCGCGAACAGTTCCATCACAATCGAGAAGGCCCATCAGCTGTGAACTATTGTCAAAAAGGGCGCGGAATTTCGTTTCATTGGCCCGAAGTTCGGTTACTTTGCGTTCAACTTCGCGGCGAAGTTTTCTCGTGGCGATAAAAATAAACAAACCTATTACGGGAATCGTAAAGAGAACGTGAACAATCCACGCGGGGATCACTGAAAAAGTGGATGTGAAATCAGAAGATGCGACAAGAGGAGATACGATACAAATCAGTGTTAAACCATTTTTCATATGCCCCTCCTTACCATATAAAAAAGGGTACCATTGGTACCCCTTCAAGACAAGTAAAAAACCTTATCGCGGTGGATAAATCGCCATTTTTCTGATTTCACTGCGGATAATCTCTTTTTCACCCTTGGAATTAATCGCATTGACTTCAGGTCGACCATCTCGTTCAACATAAAGTCGATAGAGATAGACATTAGGCGAGAGGCGATTTCCTGCCTGATCGGTAAGATCCCACGCGACACCGGGGCGAACATCGTTGAACTGGCGGATTAACTGACCAGAAAGCGTAAATATTTTCAGAGTCATGCGATGGACATTCCCCTGAGGTGCATTAAAATAAAACCGCGTGGTTTCACCTAAGTGCGCTGGCGATGGGTATGCGTAAAAATCGCCAATATCGTACATGCTGTTGGCGAGGCTTTTCACGTCGAGGATAAATTTCGACTGAGTGCGGTTTTTCAAGTAGTCTCCGGCGGTGACGGTCATTTCATATTCGCCGGGTTGAGGAAATTCATCTTCGCGGAAATAGAGAAGCACGCGCCCCTGATCGGGATCTTCTTGGATTTCACGGAAATCGCCGTTGTGGCTCTTGGTTCCACGAATCCCTGGCACTGCCACAGTGATCCCTTCGCCGGCCTGATCTCCGGTCACATCGATCCCTGAACTATCGCGGAAAAAGAGTTCCACCGTTACGGGCTTTGCCACCAAATCGGTGTCATTTTTCGGGAATCCGTCAATGGTAATCTTGTTGCCTATTACGCCGGGAAGCGTCGTATCAGTGAGCGATTCGTCGTGATAGAGTCGCGCTGCCACTGATGGCCCAATCTTGTCGGTTGTGTCGATCAGAGAAGCATCCACGCCATCGTAGGTAACGGTGGTCAGGCCTGTGACGGTTTTCGATTGACCTTTTTTCCAACCGTAGAGTCGAATCTGCATTTTTTCAATTTTTCCACTGGCAAAAGGCGGAATATCAAGTCGCACAAGAATTGAATCGCCTGTAACAGCGGAAACCTTATTGCGAATCATTTTCCCCGGAAGTGAATAAGGCCAGTTTTCGCGTCCTATCCAACCATCCTTGCGGGTCACCCCCTTTTGGGTGGGCATTTGCAAGTGAACGCGCACAGAATCGACAGACTCTCCCGCTGGAAGTGCAGCTTTCACGTAGACCATCTGTGCACCGCGAATCGTGTCGGTGGCAGTTCCATTGGCTAAGGTAACACTCGGTTTGATCGATTCATTATCGGAGATCGGGCGGTAGGATGGGTCGCCAAAAATGGCATATGTTTCGAGATTGTAGTCCCGCTTTGCCGTGATATAGGCTGATCCAATTGAAGTTGTGGTGGGTTGGAAAAAATTCCGGAAAAAGGTGCGACCAAAATTGGTGTTCGACGACGCATAGGAAACGCGCACGCTGGCAATAGATGCCACCGCTCCTTTTTCTGCTTCCGTCACCATTCTTCCCGCAAGACTAGGCGTTGCAGGCATATCAAAAAAGGCAACGGAACAGCTGAACGCAGAGAAAATGAGATAGCGCTGATAGTTTTTCAGCGTGCCCACATCAGAAATATCAAAGAGATACTCGTCGGCCATTCGCGTCGGCGATCCATGACCGAAATAGTTCGCCAACGCCACACCGTCATTGAGTAGATTGACAAATCCATCGCGTGCGGCGGTTTTTTTCAATCCTTCCACGGGATATTCAAAGAGATTGATTTTCTTGAGATTCACCGTAGGCGCAACACTCAGTATGGTGTCTCCGCATAAATCCGACGATTCCCAGTGGCGAATGTCCTGTTTTTCAGGACCGCCTTCCTGAAAGTCGTCGTCTGATACCAACGCCACTTGATTTCGCCATTCGGAATAGTCGCCAGTGGTTCCTTCCATGAGAATCAGCTTGTCGAGATAGGCAGACAGTTCCGATCGATTCTGCGCGGGAACACGACCTACTGCAAGCGATGGAACTCTATGTCCTGGAAGAGTTCTCGGTGTCGTATAGCCAAAGAAATCTTCCACCGCAATATCGTTGTGATCGATAAAGGGCGGAATAAAATTCGGTGCCGATGACAAAATCCCTTTATAGTCATAATGCCCTGTTCCCAAAAGAATCAGATAGGATGGCGTTATTCCACCGACCCATTGATTCATTACGTAGACCATGAAATTGCGAATCGCCGAAGGAGTGGCTGTTCCACCGGAAAATTCGCGATAGATGTCGGTGGTGGTGACAATGGTGGGATGAGAAAATTTTCCAATAGCCACTTTGTGCGAAGCGAGACGAACCGCTTCGTCGAGAAACTCTGGAGCGGTGACAATCATGTAGTCAGATTGATTTGTGCTGGCGTGAAGATCGGTGACTTGATAGGTTCGCGGTGCCGTGGCGGATCCATTTTCCAACGTCAGTGTTGGCATTGTCGCTCCCGATGCCGTGGCGATCACATACTGATACCCAACCGCCACCGAATCACTCCAGCGAAACGTTCCACCGGTCGAGATTGTATCGACCAGTTCCACTGTCTGATTGCGCGCATTGATGCGACAGATCGCTGTAAATTCCGCCGGAAGGTTGTTTACTTCATAGGTGACCAGCGATGGTGCCGACAGTGTGTCATTCGAATAGAATCGCAAATACTTTTTGCCCGATAAGTTGAGTGGAATATTGTATCGAAGATCGTATCCGCGAATGTCGAGATATTGCGTTTTTCCATTCTCATTTTTCAGCCCCGCCGTTTCATAGGAGAATCGTTCTGCCGAAGCGGGGAGTGTCACCCATTTTGAATCAAAGCTGTACGAAGCGGGCAGCGCGGTAACCGTATCATTGGATGGGTAGATACGAAATCTCCCTTGAACCGAATTGTCGAGATCTTTGACTCCGATTTTCAACTGAAGTTGCGGTGACGTTCCAGGCGCTACAGAAATAATGGGAAACGGCGAGGAGATCGTGAACTGTTCTGACCCTTTGCGAAGGGACTGCCAGATCCATTTGCGAGATGAGTGTTCACGTTCGTCAAGGTTTGTGCCCAGCATGGCGCTCTGACGAACTGCATGCAACTGCATACCATTTGTGAGAGGCGTCGTTCCTGCTAGGGGAATCGCAACTTTTGACGCCGGCGTTCCGGTTCCGCGGGCTATATAAAAATGGCGTTTTTCCGAGAAATCATTGTAAGTGTATTCCCAGCGGCCATTTTTGCGCTGCCAGGAGTTGGTTCCCATGGCAAAAAAGAGAATTTCATCGGAACCGTCGAAAATGCCATTGCTGTTTACATCCCGAAGTATCAGAGGGATTCGGTTTAGCGACGATGGCAATTGATCAATCGGCGGAGTGGTGGAGTCGTGAATCGACGGATTTGTTGCATAAACAGCCACTTCGTTCATGGAAAAATTAGATCCCAAACCACCTGTTGACAGCATGGCCGGAGTGATTTTTAGGAATCGGTCAAGGCCATCTGCCGTTTCCTGTTCCGATCCCGCTTTTCCTCCTACGGTAAAGCGAAGTACCGATTCCGAAGGTGAAATCCACAGCTGATCTGAACTGAGAGCGCGAGAATAACTTGGCTTTGAACGATAGAATTCGCGTGGATTGAGCGCCATGGATGCCACGGCGCGTTCATAATCGCCATCGGGTCGAGCGGTTGAACCCACTGGAACATAACGAATTACCGCTTCAGCTTCGACAAACTGTTCGATCATCCCGTTTTCTGCAAAGAGAACAGGGGTAATCAGCCACGTGTGAAGAGGTGAATGGCGATAAATTGAGGTCTGAATCGGCGAACTGATCCCGTTGATCACCACAGCTGAAGAGTCGGCGCGGCGAAGAGGTCGTCCATAAGTGATGACTGCTTTTTTAGTGGTAGTTACGGTGACCGTGGCTTTTTCGGGGTGTTGTGTAAAGATCGATAGGGCAAGGGCTGGAATTTCACGTCCCCGCGAATCGGAAGCTGCCACATCGGCAAACGTTCCCAGGGCGATCGAATCACCGGTGCCTCGATCCACAATGGGATCGGCGGTCAGCTTCACTCGAATCATGCCGGGCGATTGTTCAAGAACGGTGATTCCCGCCCAGATCGGGGCAGTTACAGCCAATAACAACAGATATATACGATTCATAGGCCCTCCGAATTAAAACTCATTGTAGGTAAAATAGTATCTGAAAAGGTTCTATCCGCGGAAAGATTCGTTCATGGTGAACAATCATTGGTGCTCTTAGGACATAGAAAAAAAGCTATTCCCGATTTTACCGGGGCGGATAGATTGCCATCTTGCCTATTTCACTACGAATAATCTCTTTTTCACCCTTGGAATTAATTGAATTCATTTCAGGGCGACCATCCCGTTCAACGTACAGTCGATAGAGATAGACATTAGGTGATAGGCGATTTCCTGTCTGATCGGTAAGATCCCACGCAACACCTGGTCGAACATCGTTGAACTGGCGGATCAATTGCCCCGACAGCGTAAATATTTTCAGTGTCATTCTATGGACATTCCCCTGAGGGGCATTGAAGTAGAATCGCGTCGATTCGCCGAGGTGCGCCGGTGAAGGATAGGCGTAAAAATCACCGATATCGTAGAGACCCTTAGCGAGACTTTTCACGTCGAGGATAAATTTCGACTGAGTGCGATTTTTCAAGTAGTCGCCAGCGGTGACCGTCATTTCATATTCGCCGGGTTGTGGAAATTCATCTTCACGGAAATAGAGCAAGACGCGTCCCTGATTGGGATTATCTTTAATTTCCCGGAAATCCCCATTGTAACTCTTGGTTCTGCGAATTCCTGGAACAGCTACTGTGATTCCGTCACCAGCCTGATCACCAATCACATCGACACCGGAACTGTCGCGGAAAAAGAGTTCCACCGTCACCGGCCGTGCCACCAAATCGGTGTCACTCTTGGGAAAGCCATTGATAACGATCCGATTTCCAACCACGCCGGGAAGTGTCGTATCTGTCAGAGACACATCATGATAGAGTCGCGCCACTACCGATGGTCCGGTCTTGTCAGTAGTATCTAGTTTCGATGCATCGACGCCGTCATAAGTCACCGTAGTCAAACCGGTCACCGTTTTTGACTTCCCATTTTTCCATCCGTAGAGTCGTAGCTGCATATTATCAATCTTACTGCTGGCAAAGGGTGGGATATATAGCTTCACCAGAATAGAATCTCCCGTCACTCCGGCAGGTTTGTTGCAAATCATTTTTCCCGGAAGCGAATAACTCCAATTTTTATAGCCCACCCATCCGTCTTTGCGGTTTACCCCATACTGAGTTGGCATTTGAAGTTGAACTCGCACTGAGTCAACATTTGCAACTACAGGAAGTGCCGCTTTGATAAATATGTTCTGTCCGCCGCGAATCGTGTCTGTTGGAACTCCCAGATCGGTAGCAACAACGGGAACAACTGTTCGATTGTCAGAAATGGGGCGATACGACGGATCCCCAAAGAGAGCGTACGTTTCGTTATATGCCTTCTGCTTTGCTTTTAGATGCGCCATCCCGACCGAGCGGTTTCCGGGTGTGAAAAATTCGTTAAAAAGGATATAAGCAGATCTCGTATTAGCCGTTGCGGACGATTTTCGAGTGCTCGCAATAGATACAACCGCCCCCTTTCCCTCCTCAGTTAGAAGTTTTCCTGCCAGGCTTCTCGTTCCTGGAAGATCGAAAAATCCGACCGAACAGCTAAATGCAGAAAAAATCATGTAGCGTCGATAGTTTTTCAACGAACCCACATCGGCGATATCAAAGAGATACTCGTCTGCCATTCGTGTAGGAGAACCATGACCGAAGTAATTTACCCAAGATACACCATCATTTATCAGATTGATAAGCCCATCGCGCGCGGCGGTCTTTTTTAATCCCTCTACTGGATATTCGAAAAGATTAATTTTCTTTAGATTCACCGTCGGGGCGACACGAAGGATGGTATCTCCACTCTGGTCTGACGAAACCCAGTGAAAAATTGTGTCCTCTTCAATTTTCCCTTCTTGAAAATCGTCATCAGAGAGAAGTGCTACCCGATTGCGCCACTCCGAATAATCTCCTGTAGAATCCTCCATAACAAAAAGCTTTTCGAGATACGCCGAAAGTTCCGATCGATTAAACGCGGGAACTCTCCCCACAGAAAAAGATGGGGTGCTTGTACCTTGCGTGGTGAATGCGTAAAAATCTTCGATCAAATGATATTCGTTCCATGCTTTTTCATCGTAACTAAGATACGGAGGTATATAGTTTGGCGCAGAGCTCTTGATTCCCTTGTAATCGTAATGACCTGTTCCAAATAGCATCAGATACGACGGAACCGCACCTCCACTCCAGTGATTCATGACGTACATCATATAGTTTCGAATTGCCGCAGGATAGGCAATCCCCCCGGAAAACTCGCGGTAGATATCATCAGTCATGACAATGGTGGGATGTGAAAATTGTCCGATCGCCACTTTGTGATTTGCCAAACGAACCGCTTCGTCAAAAAAATCCGGTGGCGTGACAATCATATAGTCAGATTGATTTGTCGCAGCGTGAAGATCACGGATCTGATACTGACGCGGCGCCGTCATAGTGCCATTTTCCAGCGACACCGTCGGAACTGTAGCACCCGATGCCGAAACGATAACGTACTGATACCCAACAGCCGTGGAATCACTCCATGAGAATGTTCCCCCTGCACTGAGCGTATCTACTAGTTCAATCTTTTGTCTTCCAGAATGAATGCGGTAAATAGCTGTAAATTCCGCGGGAAGGTTCTTTGCCTGATAAGTTGTCACATTTTGTGTCTGTAACGATGAATCTGAGGAGTAGAACCGAATCAGCTTCTTCATTGCCATGTCGAGAGACAACTCATACCGAAGATCATACCCCTTGATATTAATGTAATTGCCGGAATTGATCAGCCCCTCTGTTTCATACTCAAACCGCTCAGCATCAGCAGGTATTGAAACCCATTGGGATTCGAAATTAAACGTTCCCGGTGAAGCAGTAACAACTTGCTTAGAAGGATGGAACCGAAATTTACCCACAGTACCAGACGATGCTTCATACCCGTCAAGAACCAGTTTAAGTCTTGCGGTAGTTCCCGGAGCAGAGCCAATTATCGGGAACGGTGTCGATATGGAAAAGCGTTGGGACCCTTTATTAAGAGATTGCCAAATCCAGCGCCGCGATGAATTCTCCTCAGTGCTTGAACCTTGCGGTTTCAAACTCACCGACTGCCTCACAGCATGTAGTTGCAATCCTGTGGTATGAACCACTGTTCCCCCCGCAGGAAGTGACGCTTTTGTCGCCAAGCTCCCTATCCCGCGGGCGATATAGAAATTGCGTTTCTCGGTAAAATCATTATAGCTAAACTCCCACCGACTGCTCTCCTTCTGCCACGAATTGGTTCCCATGGCGAAAAAGAGAATTTCATCGAAACCGTCGAAAATGCCATTATTGTTCAGGTCGCGGCGGATCAGAGGTATGCGATTCAACGAGGAAGGGAGTTTATCTACAGCAGGAGTGGCATCGCTGTGAATCGCCGGGTTTGATGCGTACACAACCACTTCGCCTATCGCTAGACCGGAACCGAGTCCGCCCGTCTTGAGCAAGTCAGGTGTAATTTTAATCAGTCGATCGAGGCCGTCCGAAGTTTCCTGTTCGGTTCCCGCTTTCCCCCCCACGGTGAATTTCAGCGCCGTTTCTGTTGGCGAAAGCCAAACCTGATCCGAACTGACCGCGCGTGAATAAGTCGGTTTATTGCGATAGAACTCTTTGGGATTGAGCGCCATTGATGCCACGGCCTCTTCGTAGTCACCAACAGGGCGAACAGTTCCCGAAATCGGTACATAGCGAATCACCGCTTCCGCTTCGACAAACTGTTCGATCATCCCGTTTTCTGCAAAGAGAACAGGCGTAATCAGCCAGGTGTGAAGGGGAGAATGACGATAGATTGAGGTCTGAATCGGCGAACTGATCCCGTTGATCACCACTGCTGAAGAGTCGGCGCGGCGAAGAGGTCGCCCATAAGTGATGACTGCTTTTTTAGTGGCAGTTACGGTGACCGTGGCTTTTTCAGGGTGTTGTGTAAAGATCGATAGGGCAAGGGCTGGAATTTCACGTCCCCGCGAATCGGAAGCTGCCACATCGGCAAACGTTCCCAGAGCGATTGAATCACCGGTGCCTCGATCCACAATGGGATCGGCGGTCAGCTTCAAGCGAATCATGCCGAGCGATTGTTCAAGAACGGTGATTCCTGCAGAAAGTGAAGTGGCTAAGGTGAAAACAAAGGTCAACAAGATGCGCATAGAGAACTCCATAGTGATAGATTCAGCAAAGAGCAGTATAGATCTGTAATAACGAACCAATTGCGAGTCATTACGATTCAGATTCTCTACTCGTAACTATTCGAGCATATTTATACGAAATTGCTCGAGTCGTTCTAGAAGTATCACTGTTTACCGCAACTCCGCACCAATTCCTACAAATCGCAGAACTACTGTCGACGAAAATATGAGTCCAATTAGCACAATATGTAGTGATAGTTGTAGTGTGAAAAGTTGAGTTTATAAAAGATAAGTTGAAAAAAGTAATGGATATTTTGAACTTTCTAAAAGATATATAAACATTAATGAGAGTAATCAGACCGTAGAAAAGGTCTGACGCAATTAGTAAAAATGTGATAGCCATTAGTGATTCAAAATTAACGTTTGTAAAAAGCTATTATCCTAAAATCCGCAGTTAGGTGACAAATTCCAGCCTAAATTGCCCGCGAAATGCCACCGCAACATTCGCGATCGAAGAACTGAAAT
>JAIFMU010000074.1 GCA_020048285.1 bacterium
CAATATTTCTACAATACTATCTTTACCAATACCAGTAGCTACGACAACATGTCCATTCCCATTATCCGTAGTCCAAAAGAGAACTACCGGATGCAGTTCCGTAATTTCTCGTGAAAGCTCTCCAATGGTAAGCTTGCGGTAATAGTTTTGAGTGTAAATCTTTTTTTGATGGAGTAATTGATTCAATCCTAATGGATACAGAACTTCATCGTCAGCCTGAATCGGATAATCAGTTGAGTTATATCCTGTATATAAGTAGTTGATCAAATTTAACGGTTTTCCATTAAATGCCTTAAAGGCAAAGTCACTTTGTGCCTGAGGGACAGTATAATATGTTGACACAACTTCTCCAGCTGTTGCCCAACACCAATTTGATTCGATCTGAAAACTATACTGTACGTTCAGGTGTGTTTCAGCAGAGACAAATAGTGGAAGCATGCAAACAATGAAAATGAATTTCACTTAAACCTCCCCAGTACAGCTTTAGTAATCGACGTATACAGAGATTTTTTATCAGTCAGTATAACAGTGGGTGAATTATACCATCGCGGTGAAATCAGTGTTAGATTTTCATTGCCTTTAGTACTAACAGAAAAGTGGTACAAGCCCGCGCCATTAAATTGATAGAACGTCACATCCTCCACAGGATAGCGTCGAATAATCTTATTAAGATTTAGTGCCAGTACATGATACCCCAAAGCGACAGGGTGGCGACTTATTCGATCTGCAAGTATTAATGATACAATCGTATCGTTATAGAATACTGGGATAAACACAAATGGAGATAGCGAGTTCACAAATTGACCATTACTTGAACTTGAAATCATGCCAAGAGATATTTCTGCCCCAAACGTGATTTCTTGACGAGCAAAATTCTTGGGAAGCCCATAATTTTCAGCATTTTCAGAAAATACTGCAGCATTAAAAAATTTTAAATATTGATCTGAACTCCGATTGGCAATACAATCCCCGATAAACAGGCAACACAACAGAAATGCAATATTTTGCATCACTTCTTGTACCCACCCTCAGCTTCAGAAAACACTATTGTGCGAATCGTCTTAACGGTTGAACTATCCTGTACTTTTTGTAAATTGAAGTACCGTTCTCGTTCCACATAGAATGAAAACATGGTTCTAGATCCAAATGTCGTTCTTACTTTTCCAACCTCCTCGGTGTACTTTTCAAGATAATTCGCAAAAGAAGTATCGGCTTTTTCGATTTTCAGAGGAGTATTGATCACTGGCTGATATTTTCGTTTCATATCTCGCAGAAAATTTTGCGTGGTAGTTGTTTTATATACAGAAGCAATTTCTGTGCACAGAAGCTCAGCTTCTTGGAAGTTCCCATACAGTTTTGCTTGTTCATGCGCATAGTGCCATGCGCTATCCATTTGCCCTTTTTCCCGATATGCATAGCCTATTAAATATTTTGTTTTAAAAAACAGCGGAGTACCCGAGTCAACTTTTTTCAATTCTACAATAGCATCATCATAATATTTAAAGTTCATCAGAAGCTGTCCATAATAGAAGAGTACATAGGGATTGTTAGGAGCAATGCGCAAGGATTCTTCAATTTTTTTTGTATACTTTGCTATTGTACCGATTTTCATCTGATCAACATGACGTACTTTTGACTCGGCAATAGCATTGGGTATAAGAATCACCAATCCCCAAACAGCCATGATCCACGACACGCCACCAATCAGCCCAATGGTGCCTTTATTGTCAGTCAACTGCCACAGGTTCTTATCACTGAGCAAAACGCCAAGTAAAAACCAGAGGACCTGTGCAGTAGGTGCCACGCGAGATTCAATACTCGTTGCAGAATGAATAGCGAGAAGGAGTACTGCGAGAACCACAGCTCGCTCAAAACCGGTCAGTACCTTTCTGCGACGAATGGTCACCACCAATGCTAAAATCCACAAAGAGTAGTAGAATATCGAACCAAATACGCCGAACTCAGCAAGTGACTCTAGGTAATCATTGTGACCATGATTAATTTTAAAATCAGAATTGTGGCTACGTGTAAACTCGTCATCAACATAGTACAGGTGCTTATGTCCTACAGAGCCCACACCATGCCCGAGCAAAGGTCGTTCGTGTATCATGTTTAACTGTGCACCGAAGACATGGGAACGAAAGCTATCGGGATTTTTCGAAAATAATGTTGTAAACCTCGCTATGTCATTTTTCCCCCACAAGGAAAATGCCATAAACGCAGCCAAAACACTAGCCAGGAGTACACCCAGAATGATCCCATTTTTCAGGCGTTTGGTTTTAACCTGTTTCACCAAAACGTAAAAATAGTATGCAATAGGTACCACAGAGAGAGCAAGAGTAGCTCTACTATCGAGGATCAATTGCGTAAACAGAATAAATAAGAGTGGTACTATAAACCGTTTCATTTTCTCAACTATTACAAAATGTAATCCAAATGTCAGAGCTGTAAGAAGCAGAAACCCAAGGGCATTTTTGTATGCAATATGACCGGTTAGCGGTACGGGAAAGAGTGGGGTGGTGATTGGCGACAAGATGATATATCCAAAGTATTCAAGAATTGCATATATTGACGCGAACATCATAACAAAAACAAACGTTTTTACGATCGATATTGTACGTAGCTGATCTGTTAAGGAACCACAAAAAAGTGCGAGGAAGGATCCAAACATAATTAGTAAAAAACGATCTGCGGTATATTCATATGCCGAGTTACTCCACTGTAGTAATACAATCCCTGCCGTAAGCGCAAACAGAAGAAGGCCCAGGGGAATATTTTTTCCACTAGTAGGCGATGCAGTAAAGTGTTTCCTCAGAGAAAAGGTGAGATATAGAGGCACTACTATAAAAAATATGAGCAATTTTGAATCTTCAACAGAGTACTCATTTTTAAAGTACATTGCGAAAAAGAATGCGCATAAAACCACAAATTGTAATAAAGAGCCAAACAAAATAACCACCTTTACACGATCACTCAAGATATTTAAATATTTTTCTAATATAATTCACTCGCGTTTGACAACTTCCCTCTTTCATTCGTCCCTCTGTGCAGTTCAACGACACGACACTTCAGTGAGGATTTATTTTACGACGACACAAACTTAAAAGGGTTGATATGTCTAAACTTCTTGACTACCTTCTTTTACCACTTTCCCTCTGGATAGCCACCTATCTTCGTTTCCACACACTCTGGTTTGACCTGCGGGAACTCTATCTTCTCATGTCAGCAATCATAGCCTGGGCAATTGCCAGTTCGCTCTTACAGATCTATTCAGGAGACCCAAAGAGCAGTACAATCTATCGGCGTATACCGACACTGATCGCCTTTTTCTTCATCATGACCGGCATGTCATTTTATGCCCACAACGAACTCGACTTCTCCCGTATTGTCCTAGTGCTCTTTACACTCATACAGTTCATTCTCCCGCCATTGCTTCTTCACATACTAGAACGAACGATTGTTCCCGCAAATCACCCCTCGCACTACCGCACACTGATTATCGGAACCGGTACACTCTTTGAAACTATTGTAGAGGAGTACAGCCGGAAGAAAAAACAGTTTTCCACGTGTACCGACCTTTCACAGCTACCACTTCTTATATCAGGCGAAGCGTCTGCAAAAGCAATGGATTGCGAAGAGATTGTCATTGTCACGGAGCACTTGGATCGACAGCTGAACGATGCGCTTCTCCACACTGCTCAGGCACGAGGAATCCGCTGCCAAATCATTACCGATAATCATCATCTCTCCACCTTTTCGCTCAAAGCAGAAACGATTAATGATCGCACCTACTATCGCCCCTTGATCAATCGACTTGAACGACGAGACAACCGAATCGCCAAGCGATTGTTTGATATTGTCGGTTCGCTGGTGCTCATTAGTGCCATTTCCCCCCTATTGTTGCTTGTAGCGGTCATACTCAAACTCACTGCTCCTCGGGAACCACTCCTCTTTCGTCAAAAGCGAACGGGCTATAATCAAAAGCTCTTTTTCTGCTACAAGTTCCGCTCCATGATCTCTAATGCAGAGGCTGACACGAAACAGGCAACACAGGGCGATTCGCGAATTACCCCCTTTGGCGCATTTATGCGCCGAACCAGTATCGATGAACTTCCCCAGCTTTTCAATGTACTGATCGGCGACATGAGTCTCGTTGGCCCGAGGCCTCATCCCGTGGTGATGAATGATCTCCAAGAACAGGTTCCGGACTATCTGCTTCGCCATTTTGTCCTTCCCGGGATTACCGGATGGGCTCAGATTAACGGATGGCGCGGCCCTACAGATACGGACGAACGAATTCAAAAGCGCATTGAGTGCGATCTCTGGTATGTGGAAAACTGGTCGATCTGTCTTGATCTGAAAATTCTCTTTCTTACGGTGTTTTCACGGAAAACGTGGGAAGGGGCGTTTTAGGTGCCTTTCCTCGACACCGGTGAATCGTGTGATTGACCAATGTATATTTTAGGCGCAGGAACTATTTCAAAGGAATGAACATGCGAGCACTCACCGATACCTATATCAATCTTTTTACTGATTTTGGTTTCAAAAAACTGTTTGGTACGGAGTTTAACAAACCGCTTCTAATTGATTTTCTCAATGAGTTAATCAGTTCAGAAACGGGTACCATTGCAGATTTGACCTATCTTTCAAATGAACAGCTTCCCCGTACTAGCGAAGAGCGTCGGGCGATCTTTGATATCCACTGTAAAAACGAAGCCGGAGAAACCTTTATTGTTGAACTGCAGAAGGTAAAGCAGAACTGGTTTAAAGATCGAAGTGTCTACTACTCAACGTTTCCTATTCAACAACAGGCTGAAAAAGGTGAGTGGGATTTCAAACTGAAAGCGGTATATACCATTGGAATACTTGACTTTGTATTTGAAGAAGATAAGGATGACACGAATGTGTTTCATCACGAAGTAAAAATGGTAGATACCAAGACTGGGAAAGTCTTTTTTGACAAACTGACCTATATCTATCTTGAAATGCCGAAATTCAATCTGACCGAAGATCAACTGGAAACACATTTCGACAAGTGGTTGTATGTTCTTAAGAATCTGCACCATTTGACCAATCGTCCGCAAAAACTTCAGGAACGCATTTTCGGTCAACTGTTTGAGCAGGCAGAAATAGCCCGTTTTACCGAACTGGAATATGATGCATACGAATCAAGTCTGAAAATCTATCGTGACCTGCAAAACTCTCTGAACACCAAGTTTGATGAAGGCAAGATTGAGAAATCTTTTGATGTGGCACGTATTGCCAAAGGAGAAAACCTTCCAGTTGCACTTATCGTTAAACTGACCGGTTTATCCGAAGATGAAATTAACTCACTGTAACAGATGTAAAGGATATCGCAATGCCCCGATAGTTTTGTGAAACCGGTTTGTGGGGAATCGACCACAATCTGAAAATTCAGAGAGATCTTCAGAACTCGTTCAATACGAAATTTGAAGAGGGTAAGCGCGCAGGCAGACTCGAAGCTAAATTAGAAGGTAAGCGCGAAGTAGCGTATGAAGTGGCCCGAAAAGCAAAAAGCATTGGTTTGTCTGTAGAAAAGATTGCTTCTATGACCGGCCTATTAGAAGATGAAATTAGCGCGCTGTGACGAGTTTCTGAGGTTGTGCAAGTATTCCTGATATCAATAATATTATCGTAGCGGCAAATAATATTTGCCTTCAAACCATGAAAAACAGACTCCATTTCATGGAAATGAGGGCGAATGTTATTCGCCCCTACTGCCAGTTCATTGTAAATCTTAATTCTTGCACAATCGCTCTAGCTCGTCACACCTCCGGTGAGTCTCCGGCTCATTTCTTACAGTATCCCCTATTCACCAAAGATGCGGATTCTATATCTGTGAAATATGTCATTCCCATACTATTGCTCCGGTGAGAATGAGCATCTCTCCAGTTCCGTAGCGGCGAGCCGCGCGCGCCACATTTTTTCCAATGCAAAGGCGACTGCGAGTCGCCGCTACAATTAGTAAATGTTCTTAGCTCATGACGAGTTTCCGAGATTGTGCAAGTATTGCAGAATTGATCCAAATTTTGTAGGGATGCCCCTTGTGGGTATCCAAAATGTGGCATAAATCATTGATTTTTCAGGGTAAAAAAACGGGCAGCCACAAGGGCTGCCCCTACGGATTTTGTGTATTTATTGAATTCTTGCACAGCCTCTCCAGCTCGTCATGCCTCCGGTGAGTCTCCGGCTCATTTCTTGTCATGACCAGAACAAAACTCGCCCCCTAGCCCCAAAGGGCATACGCGACAAGCGAAGGACAAAACAACGATATTGCAAAGGATTTCTAATCCCTTTCAGGGAATTTATTAGTTTGCCAATCTTTCCGTGGGCGTTGCCCACGGCTGGTATGCGAACATCCTTCGGATGATAATTCATTTTGCATTTTTCCCTGAAAGATTGAAATTTGTCTCGTGACGAGTTTCTAGCTCGTCATGACTCCAGTAAGTCTCCGGTTCATTTCTTACAGTAACCCCTATTCACCACAGATCTGGACTACGGGGCATTGAGATGTGGCAACGTTGATCTATTTACACCGAAACGGCACTCGACCGTCTTCTATTCAACCAGTATGGTCAATGATTTACCCGCATCATACACCGTGACTGTTGTATTTTCAGCTTGAAATCAAACTGGAGAGAGCATGAAAAAACTTCCCATTGGCATTCAAACATTTGAAAAGATCATCGAAGAGGATTGCTGCTATGTCGACAAAACGGCTATTGCAAAGCGATTGATTGATAGTGGTTCCTATTATTTTCTTTCTCGTCCACGCCGCTTTGGGAAATCGCTTTTTCTTGATACACTGGCGGAGATTTTCAAAGGATCAAAGGAGTTATTTGAAGGGTTAGCGATTTATGATTCGTGGGACTGGGAAACCAAATATCCGGTAATCAAGATCAGTTTTGATAAAGGTGATTTCCGAACCACAGAGGGGATTACAACTGCGTTGGAGCGGTCACTTCAAATGAATGCGGAGTGTCTCAATATTCCTCTCGACCAAAAGTTTCTTGACTATACGGCATTCGCTGAGTTTATTAAAAAGGTTCACGATCATTTCCAGCAAACGGTCGTCATTCTCATTGATGAATACGATAAACCGATTCTCGACAATATCACTCGTGAGGAAGAAGCGACAAACGCACGCAATCTTCTCAAGGTTTTTTATTCGGCGATCAAAGGAAGTGACCAGTACCTTCGGTTTGTTTTTTTAACCGGCGTCAGCAAATTCTCCAAGATGAATCTATTTAGTGGATTGAATAACCTTCAGGATATCACCATTGATTCGAACTATGCCACAATCACGGGATACACGCACGAGGATCTTCAGGAAGTATTTGGAGAACATCTCGCCGGTGTTAATCTGGAAATGGTACGAAAGTGGTATAACGGATACAACTATTTCGGCGAACCAATCTATAATCCCTTTGATATTCTTCTGTTTCTTGCGAATGACAGAAAATTCAAAAACTATTGGTGGGAGACAGGGAATCCTTCGTTTTTGATTGAAAAGCTGAAAGAGAAACCGTATTCAATACCCAATCTTGAAACAATTGAAGTGGAATCAGAAACGCTCAATGCTTTTGATGTGGAACAGATTGATCTTATTGCTCTTCTCTGGCAAACAGGCTATCTCACCTTTGATAAAGAGATTATCGATGACCTGACCTATAATGTCACCTACACCATGAAAGTCCCCAACCTTGAAATACAGATGTCGCTGAATGCCCTCTTCATGGACTACCTCACTGCAATTGGCGAAGAGAAAGCGAGTCTCCGTTCCAGTTTTTCAAAAGCACTTCGATCATTTGATGCTGTTAAGGTTGAATCAATCTTAAAATCGCTCTTTGCGGCCATTCCTTCTGACAACTATCGAAGAAATGACATAGCGAAATTCGAAGGGTACTACTCGTCGGTGATCTTTACCTTTTTCACCAGTATTGGTTTTGACGTGCTCATCGAAGATTCGACGAATAAAGGGCGTATTGATCTGACCATCGTTCTGCCAACGGCTATTGTTCTGGTAGAGTGTAAGGTTGACAGTAGTGAATCAGCGATTCAACAGATTCATGATCGCAAATATTATGAGAAGTACAGATCTTCAGAAAAACCGATATACCTCATGGGTATTAATTTCTCGTCGAAGGAGAGAAATGTTGCGGTCTTTGAGTGGGAGAAAATGTAAACATACACTCTGGTATGTGGAAAACTAGTCTATCTGGCTAGATCTGAAAATTCTGTTTCTTACTGTTTTTTCACGTAAAACATGGGATGGGGCGTTTTGATATGACGATTCGCAAGCAGCAACTTTTTGGTATACCCGTTTCTGTTCTGACCCGTGAAGAGTGTGTAGGAACAGTTCTGGCACATGCACAACAGGAGACACTCTGTACCGTTGCATTCATGCCCGTCCACAGCCTCATGACTGCCGTGCAGAACCCTGTATACAAGACCGCAATTGAACAGTTTGACATTATCGCTCCCGATGGACAACCAGTACGCTGGGCTCTCAACCATTTTCACAAGTCAGGTTTATCCGAACGCGTCTATGGCCCCGACGTCACCCTTGATATTTGCCGTGAAGCAGAGAAGCGGAAAATTCCGGTGTACTTTTATGGATCTACCGAATCTGTTTTAGAACTGCTGCGAATAAATCTTCAGAGGCAGTTTTCCGATCTGATAATTGCCGGAATGAAATCTCCTTCATTTGGGGAAATTCCAGAAAGTGAGTTACAGGATGATTGTGATCAGATTGTAGCCAGCGGAGCGAAAATTCTTTTTGTTGGTCTTGGCTGCCCGAAACAGGAACTTCTTACAGTTCGTATGAAAGAGTATCTCTCCATGCCAATTCTCGCCGTTGGTGCCGCTTTTGATTTCCATGCAGGCACTCTTACACAGGCACCAAAATGGATGCAAAACCATGGGCTTGAATGGCTGTTTCGGTTGTGGAAAGAACCGCGTCGATTGTGGAAACGCTATGTCGTATATAATAGTAGGTTTATGTGGGCGGTACTGAAAGAGATGGCAAAGGGCAGAGTCGCAAAAATGAGATGAACAACAGGGGATTATCTATTTTACTCTCGTTCATATTTCAATGTTAGGAAAATCATGGCTAAAAAACTTCCATTAGGTACACAGAACTTTGAAGATTCTCGGCGAAGCAATCTCTTATATATCGATAAATCACAGCTTTTGATTGATATGGTTGCAATGGGAAAGACAGTATTCCTTTCCCGTCCCCGCCGCTTCGGGAAAAGCCTTCTCTGCTCCACATTAAAATCCTTTTGGGAAGGGAAGCGAGAACTCTTTACTGGTCTGGCAATTGATTCTTCCGATTGGAACTGGGAACCGCATCCTGTTATTCATCTCGATTTCAATGGGGGGAATTTTACTCTCGGAACCTACGAACTCAAAGCGAATATTGCCGGTACAATTGAGAATGTTGCCACAGAGTATGGTGTATCTCTCCCCATCGATTTTGAAGCTCTCGGCCAGACACTCTTTCAGCTGATACGAGCGCTGCACTTAAAAACGGGAAAGCAAGCCGTTGTTATTATCGATGAATACGACAAGCCGCTTCTTACCACGATTGACAATGATGCAACCCATGCTGAACACAAAGCATTTCTCAAAGGATTCTACGGTGTGCTGAAATCTGCCGATGAACATCTCGCCTTTCTCTTTCTCACTGGCGTAACTAAGTTCTCCCAGGTCTCAATTTTTTCTGATTTGAATCATCTACAGGATATTTCACTCTCTCCTCGATTTGCAACGCTCTGCGGATTTACGCATGATGAAGTTGTTTTGAACTTTCAGGAAGAGATTACACATATTAGCACTCTCATGAAACTGTCACCGGAACTGTATTTAGAAAAACTTCGCCGTTTCTACAATGGCTATCGCTTTTCTCGTGCTGAGCAATCAGTCTATAACCCCTTTGGCCTCTTGAACCATTTCACCAATGAACTCTTCGAGCCTTACTGGTTTGCTTCCGGTACGCCAACCTTCCTTCTGAAACTTATTGAAGAGCAGCAAATTGATATTCTTCGCCTTGAAGGCATGGAAGCGGTTGCGACCGACTTTGCCGATTATCGAAAGGATGCACTGCTCGCCGTTCCGGTACTCTACCAAGCGGGCTATCTGACAATCTCCGGCTATGATGAATCACTCAACAGCTATACGCTTGATTACCCCAATGATGAAGTTCGAAGCTCTTTCGCCAAATCACTGGCTGATAAATATGCCTATGCTCCCGAGTTTGGTCGTGAATCGTTGGTGTTAACGCTCACGAGGGCTCTGCGAAAAGGCGATGTTGACGGATGTATGAATGCGCTGATTCCGTTCTTTGCAGAAATACCCTATGATCTGAACGACAAGAGTGAACGGCATTATCAGATTGTTTTCTATCTTATCTTTCGGCTTTTAGGGCACTACTGTATTACCGAAGTAAAATCGGCGAAAGGTCGTGCCGATGCCATTGTCGAAGCTGGTGAGTTTGTCTACTGTTTTGAATTCAAGCTCTTTGATACGGCGGAAAATGCTCTGGCGCAAATTGAAGATCGAGGGTATTTGACACCCTATACCGGATCCGGTAAGAAATTGCTGAAAGTTGGCGTTGCGTTCGATGCGACAGAACGGAATATTGGTGAATGGAAAGTGGAATTAGCTCAATGAGTGATAAGCGGCCTTACTTTTCGGTAATTACGGTGGTGTTCAATGATAAAAATGGCATTCGCACTACTATCGAAAGTACGCTAAATCAATCATGCAAAGATTTTGAGTATATCATTATCGATGGCGGTTCGACGGACGGGACGGTTGCTGTCATCCGAGAATATGAGCCTGAACTTACGGTATTTGTAAGTGAACCGGACAGAGGTATTTACAATGCGATGAATAAAGGGATTTTACGATCAACCGGTGAATATTTGATCTTTATGAACAGCGGTGATCGTTTTTATTCACCATGCACATTAAGTAATATTGAAAAATCTTTGTATGAAGCAGATAACCCTGATTTGTTATTAGGTTCTACTAGGTATGAACATCAATTCTTTTCAAAAATCAAAAAGGCGAAACTGACATATTTAGAAATGCCTTGCGGTCATCAATCAACCGTGACACAAAGAAGGCTTTTTAATGAGTATGGTACCTATGAAGAAAAATACCAGATTGCAGCTGACTATGAGTTTTGGATGCGAAGTACTTACAAACGAAAAACAAACCGTTATATTGTATGTTATTGTATTGCGGTTCAAAAAATGGACGGTATTTCAAACACTCGAGTTTTCAAATCTATGTATGAACGATTCAGAATTATTCAAGAGTATGGGAGTCTGAAATTATTACTGCTTGGTACGATACGGATAGTATCTTCATTATTAATTATATTTGCTCGAAAACTTTTCAGGAAAACTCATGAACGATAGAAAAAACAGCAATGATAATTCACCCGGATATTTTAATCTTCGCAATATAAAAAGTGATTACTACAGCGTTCGAAATGCCCCTCGATATTTGAAGTTTTACATACCAACCGACAAAGATGATATTAATGGAACTAAAGGATTTATACTTCCGATACAATTCATTAAAATTGTATTTTTAGCACTATATAAACTAAAAATGTTTTTTTGGAATCGTATTACCGGCAGTTCTTTTCACAAAACAAGTGTCTCGATATTTACATATGAAATTAAAGTAATTGCAAAATGAAGTTATTACGGAAGTTATACTATTTATTTTTACTCATTGCAGACATATCTGCCAGTAAAAATGGTAGAAATGCGACCAAAGTAAACAACAAAAACATGGTTATTGTTAAAACTGATGCAATAGGTGACTATTTTCTCTTTCGTAATTTTCTCCCTGTACTCCGTAAATACTATGCCGGCTATCACATCACTCTTATAGGTAATCAAATTTGGAAACCCCTGTGTGATGAATATGATGCAGAGTATATTGATTCTGCGCTTTTTCTTAATATAAAAAAGTTTCAGTATGATTTGGGCTATCGTAAAAAGCAAATTTCAATTCTGCAGAGTATTACTGCGGCTATTCTGATCAATCCAATTCATTCGAGAAATATTATAGTGGATGATGCAATCTCTCATGCGATCAACGCCGATGTCAAGCTTGCTTCAAAAGGTGATAATTACAACCAGATACCTTTCCTACTGCCGTTTACATATGCACTATATACAGATCTTTTCCAATGCTCACCAGAAATTCAATTTGAGTTTTACCGAAATCTTACATTTTTCAAATGGCTTACCTCTGACGATAATCTTACTACTGAAATTTCATTACGTCATTTAGAGAACCGTGAAAGAATTATTCTAATCGCAATTGGTGCGAGTCAAAAAAAAAGGAAATGGGGAGTTGATTTACTTTCACAACTCATTATTGAAATTAATCAACTTTATCCAGAATTTAGGATCGTACTTATTGGCGACCAAACTGATATTGAGAATGCGATACAAATCCAGAATCTCTGCAATATACCGATTGAGAATAAAGTAGGAAAAACAAATCTCGGCGAGGTCGTTTCACTTATTTGTAAAGCCGATGTTTTAGTATGCTACGATTCAATGTTCCAACATACAGCAGCTGCAGCTAAAACTCCATGTATTGTTATTTCAAATGGAAAACATTTTGGGCGTTTTACACCCTACCCAAAAGAGATTGCACCCCATCATCTAACTGTTTTCCCTTTTTCTGATAATACTGTTCAAAGGTATACTCTCGACCCCAAAGTCCTTTTAGAATTCAGCAACGGCCGAGAGGGTAACATTTTGGATATTGAACCGCAGATTGTCCTGCAAGCTATAAATCAGTTGATTGGTACGAAAGACTTCGATTCTCTGCAAAAATGAATTAATACTTTGCCATACTTTTAGGTAAGCGGTAGATTTTGAGTTTACGTTTTGGTTTTGACACAGCTTATATTGCATCATACTTATGAAAACTGAGTGTAAATGTACAATGATTTCGTATCGAGTTTTTCGTTGTTTTCGTGGTTGCTGTTTTTGTATTTCATTGAAGAGAAGAAATGATCCTTTCCGATAATCATAAAAAATACCTATCCAATACCTCATGGCTTTTTCTTGAAAAGATCCTCCGTATGGTGGTCGGCTTTTCCGTGGGAGTTTGGACAGCGCGCTATCTTGGCCCTGAACAGTTTGGACTCTTCAGTTATGCCCAGAGTTTTGTATTTCTCTTTACCGCCTTTGCCACCCTCGGTCTTGATGGAATCGTCATTCGTGAATTAGTAAAAGATCCAACCCGCCGTGATTCTCTTTTGGGAACCTCTTTTGTGCTTAAACTTATCGGTTCTGTGGTTGTCATGGCTCTTCTCGGTACATCCGTCGCTCTTATGCACACTGATAAAACCACAGCACTGATAATGATTCTTGTCGCATCGGCAACACTCTTTCAAAGTTTCAACGTGATTGATTTCTATTTTCAGAGCAGAGTATTAAGTAAATACGTGGTATTTTCATCCATTATCAGCATGCTCATTGTCAACGCGGTAAAGATATGGCTGATTGTGACAAAAGCTGATCTGATCTGGTTTGCAGCGGTTATAGCAGTCGAAGCTGCGATCGTTTCAGCCGGTTTGATCGGATATTATCTCAAAAGTGGTATGAAACTACGTGAGTGGAAGTTTGAACCGGTTGTGGCAAAGGAGTTGTTGAAAGATAGTTGGCCACTGATATTTGCAATTATTGCTTCTTCGATAAATGCCCGAATAGATCAAGTATTTCTTGGCATTATGGGCACAAAACAAGATGTCGGGATTTATTCCGCAGCTGTACGTGTTACTGAAGTATGGTATTTTATTCCGATGGTTCTATCTACTTCATTCTATCCATTGGTTCTTAGCGAAAGAACTAAAGGGATAAAACATTATCAGCAATTATTGCGCAAAATATTTGTCATTATGACAGTCATTGCCATATTCATTGGTACTATCATAACGGGCATATCAACAGAAATAATATCATATCTTTATGGGCATGAGTTCCTTAACGCAAGTAGCATTTTGTCAATTAGTATTTGGGCAACTATACCTTTCTTTATAGGCTTTGGATACGGTTATGCATTCAACATAGAAGGGCTACAACGCTGGACACTTATTAGTACTCTTTTGCAACCGTTGAGTAATATTGCACTGAATATTTGGCTGATCCCGCACCATGGTGCATATGGTGCTGCAATTGCAACTCTTGTGTCAAATTATTTAGCATTTTTAATATCCATGTTTTTACTAACTATAAAGTCCCAAGCCATAAGGAACAATAAAAGTTAAATATGATTAGTGTAATAATTTGCTCATATCGACCAGTGCTTCTTGAAAAAATCGCACAAAATATTAAAGATACAATTGGTGTTGAATATGAATTGTTAGCATTTGATAATCGTCAAACACAAGTTGGAATTTGTAAGGTCTATAATAATTTCATGCAAATTGCAAAATATCCATTTGTATGTTTCATACATGAAGATGTACGAATAGATACAAATGGCTGGGGGCAAGAAATCATCAAGTCCGGTTTATTGGAAGGTGCAGGTATAATTGGGGTCGCAGGTGGAATGTATGTTGCAAAAAACTTTATTTCATGGGGTGACACACCGAAATATGATCGTTGGAACTATTGGGAATATTTAGAAGATAGTGACACATATAAACATAAATATTACAATCCAGAATGTGAAAAAGTAAGCAAAACGGTAACATTGGATGGCGTTTTTCTATTTACGCGTACTGAAATTGCTCGAAAGTACCCATTTGATGAAATTTGCTTTCAAGACTTTCATTTGTATGATGCTGATTTTACCATCAACATTTCTCAACAATATCAAAATTATGTTCACCATGGAATAAAGCTTATACATTTTTCGTCAGGTAATTCACTAAGTAAATCATATTGTGATAATTTACAGGTATTTCATTCTAAATGGAATACTCTTCTACCATTTTATATTAGAAGTAAATGTACCCCAAATTTTGTTTGGAAACAGAAAAAAGAATTGGACAACATGTTAGAGCTCTTAAACCGTTACAAACGTGTGTATGGTATTTTTGAAGCATGTAAAATTATCAAAAACAGCAATAGCATGTTCACACTTATTGCCCTATGGGGCTATAAAACAATAATTTATGTAAAACAAAGATTATCGAGTAAGGTTTGAGATGAAAAAGTGTTATGACTTTGAGAAAAGATTTTCCATTATAATTCCAGTGCGAAATGGTAGAGGATATATACAGTCGTGTGTAGAGTCTATCATCCATCAATCATATAGGGACTATGAATTAATTATTAGTGATGACCACTCTAATGATGGTACAAATGAATATTTAGAGACAATTTCATCCCACGAAAACATTACTGTTATCACACCTCCTGAACCATTAAGTATGACAGAACATTGGGAATGGGCACTTTCACATGCAACTGGAGATTGGTTGATTTTTGTTGGACAAGATGATGGATTACAACCATATTTTTTTGAGCTTGCGGACGAGCTAATTGCAGAAGCATGTAAACAAAATATCAAAGTCATTATGTCAGAACGAGCATATTATTTCTGGCAAGGTTGTGAACCTGTCTATGGGGATATTGCAATGTCCTATTTTGCACAAAAAAAAGTAAAAGTGCACTATTCTTTTGTAGAAGCTACCAAGGCATTACTAGGCTTTCATGAATATTTTGAACTACCTGAGATGTATACAACATCGCTCTTTCACAAGTCGATACTTCAACAAGCTCGTGAGAAACAACGCGGGAAGGTATTAACATGCCATCCTCAGGATGCAAATCTCGGAGTGATTGCATGTAGTTTAGAGAAGAGATACTTAAAGTCATATATCCCTCTTGGATGGGTCGGTTCATCACCCAAGAGTGCTGGAATGGCGATTGGGTCAGAACGTGTTCCTTTTACACAAGATGTTGCCGAAGAATTATCAATTCTGCAAAACGAGTATACTGAAAAAATCGCCAATAGTAAAAATCAATACAATAAACTGGCCGGTGATTTCAGGTTTGGTGATACTAGTATTTACTTTTGGCAGGCGTTTTTGGAAACACCTTCATTGAGATCCGAACGTGTACAATCCATCTTGATTTCCCGACCATTTAAATACCTGTTATTTACTTTTACGATGATTAGGTATATAGGAAAAAATGGGAAAGCAGAGCTGAATTCAATGCTTAAAGATATCATTTACTTGAATAACTGTTCTTATTCTATGGTGCAGTTACTTTTTCTTTGCATTGCACTGCCAGTATATCTCTCAAGATTTTTCTATTTGATTTATAGAGTAGTTCGTAAGATCTTTAGAGTTATTGATCATCGTAAATATATCAAGATTTTAGTTAATAGAAGTTTGAATCCTTTACTAACGATGGCAGATGCATCTCGCGTTATAAATTCGAATGTTGAAAAAATCTTACCTATATTCGGTAAAGGGTAAAAATGAAAACTGCGCTACTATTCCTAACCTTCAACCGTCTCGATACAACTAAACTGGTATTCGAAGAGATTCGCAAGGCACAGCCTCCACGGTTGTACATCGCTTCTGATGGTGCACGAATTCATGTTGCAGAGGAACATTTGAAGGTTGAGGCCGTGCGCGAATATGTTCTTTCACAAATTGATTGGGATTGCGAAGTTAAAACACTGTTTCGTGAAAACAATCTCGGGTGTAAATACGCAGTGAGCGGTGCAATCGACTGGTTCTTTGAAAATGAAGAGATGGGGATAATCCTTGAGGATGATTGCTTACCTGATCAAAGCTTTTTTCCCTATTGTGAAGAACTCTTGAATAAGTATAAAGATAACGAGAAAGTCTATGCAATAAGTGGTGATGGACGGTATAGTAAGAACGAAAATCAAGAGAGTTACTCATTTTTGCGCTATCCACACATTTGGGGATGGGCTACATGGCGGAGAGTTTGGGAATTATATGATATTACGATTGGAAATACTAAGCCATTCACACTCTCGACTTCATACCAAACGATGTCCATTCCCACGCGCCGGTTTTGGTTAAATGCATTCAGAAAAGTGACGAAAAATAAAATCGTCACTTGGGATTATCAGTTT
>JAIFMU010000219.1 GCA_020048285.1 bacterium
ATGGTTCCGGTCAGTTCGAGGAATCGGTCGGCGATGGTCGATTTACCATGGTCGATGTGAGCGATAATCGAGAAATTTCTGATATGGTCAGCCTGCACGGAAGCTCCTTAATTTCAGTTAAATAGAGTAAAGCCTCAAGCCTCAAGAAAGAGGATCAAAGCTGAAAGTACCAAGTGTGTTGCAGAACAATGCGGTGATTTGAATTGTTCTTGACACTTTTTGCTTGGGGCTTTAGGCGTGAAACTTATTCAAACGCGACAACTTTCATTTCATAGGAACCAGCAGGAGCTGAAACGGTTACGATGTCGCCTGTTTTTTTCCCTAGAAATGCCTGCCCAAGTGGCGAAGAAACGGAAATCATCCCTTCCGCCGGATCCGCTTCGTCCTGGCCAACCAATGTATAGACTTCGTATTCATCTTCGTCATCGGCGTAATCGGGATCAACCGTTGTCACTTTAGAACCAAACATGATAGTATCGGTCTCGCCGAAAATTTCAATCACCTGAGCCGACCCCAAACGGTCTTCCACATACTTGATTTTATCTTGAATGTGCCCCTGAGCTTCGCGGGCAGCATGATATTCTGAGTTTTCTTTTAAATCACCATGCGAACGCGCTTCTGCCACTTTTGCGATAATATCGGGGAGTTGTACTTTGGTGAGATCTTCCAGTTCAGCCATTAGCTTGTCAAATCCAACCTGAGTCATGGGTACTTTAGCCATATTTTGTCCTCTTTTTTGCCTCGAATCAAATGCTCTGCCATATGAACTGTCAACAGTATCATTTTCTTGTAACTCGGGCTTGTATCAATAAAAAGAGCCCCGCCGATTAGGCAAAGCTCACGCAGTTTTTCAGATGCACCAAAATAGTTGATTTCACCGCGAACGTGGCACTTCAAAAGCAAAAGGACAAAAGGGGAATGTTTCCATTCCCCTTCTGTGCCGTAAACCAATCGTATCTCCGCGAAAGCGACCTATCCAAGAAGAGACAATACACTCTGCGAGGTCGAGTTTGCCTGACCAAGCATCGCGTTTGCCGATTGCGCGAGGATCTGATTTCGTGTAAACTGGCTCGATTCGTTCGCAAAGTCAACATCGCGGATCTGAGATTCCGCAGCCTGCTGGTTTGTATTCGAAACGGTCAAGTTATTTATCGTACTTTCAAGACGGTTAACCCACGCACCCACATCAGAGCGCATTGAGTTCACTGATCCAATTGCAGCGTCGAGCGCCGTGATTGCTGCCACTGCAGCTGACTGCGTCGACAACGAATCATCGAGAATTTTCAAACCCGTTGAATCCGATGACATTGTATCAAGCGTAATAGTCAGCGAGTCTTTGCCCACTTGATCATTCGCATCAATCCAAAGCGTCGAGCCAACAGAACCTGATCCAAATCGTTCGGAAGTTGCATTCGAGATCAATTTCTGACCGTTAAAATTCGTCACATTGGAAATTCGGTCAATCTCATCAGTGAGCTGTTTAAACTCCTGATTCGTAAACGCGCGTTCCGAATTCGTCAATGTATCTGTGGATGACTGAACAGCCAACTCACGCATACGCTGAAGAATCGATGAAACTTCGTTTGCCGCACCTTCAGCGATGTTCAAGAGAGAAATACCGTCCTGAGCATTTTTCTTTGCCTGACCAGTACCTCTCACCTGAGCGCGAAGGTTTTCAGAGATCGCCAGACCCGCCGCATCATCGCTTGCACGATTGATTCGCAGACCTGTAGAGAGTTTTTCCAAGTTCTTTCCGACTTCACGGTTTGCTGAAAACAGCGAACCTTGTGTAGTCATCGACGAAATGTTGTGGTTAATACGCATAGCATACCTCCATGTAAGCCTCCGTAGAGGCATTCAACAATTCCGGCATCCGTGCCGGAAGTTTGTCACGTTGATAGTTTTTTCAGGTGCGCCCTCCTTCTGTTCTGGTTGCACAATGTTATACTTTAGTTTTGATTACTCAAGCAATGCCATTGCACTGCCATCATTTCAGATGTTCATCTGTCAAAACTACCTCGGTGACAACTCTCCCCTATCAATTGTTCAAGGGGAGAATATTCAATTCAATACTTATCCAAGAAGAGACATCACGCTCTGACTGGTCGAGTTAGCCTGACCAAGCATCGCATTTGCCGACTGTGCAAGTATCTGATTTTTCGTAAACTGACTTGATTCGTATGCAAAGTCAACATCGCGGATCTGAGATTCCGCAGCCTGCTGATTTGTATTCGAAACGGTCAAGTTATTGATCGTGCTTTCAAGTCGATTCACCCACGCACCCACATCGGAACGCATCGAGTTTACTGACCCAATTGCTGCATCAAGAGCGGTGATTGCCGCTACTGCTGCGGATTGTGTTGCCAAAGAATCATCGGTAATTTTAAGACCGGTAGAGTCAGTTGACAATGTATCCAGAGTAATGGTAAGTGAGTCTTTACCCACTTGATCATTCGCATCAATCCAAAGTGTGGAACCAACAGATCCTGATCCAAATCGGTTGTCAGAACTGTTTGCAAGCAATTTCTGCCCGTTGAAGTTCGTAACATTGGAAATTCGGTCGATCTCTTCGGTGAGCTGTTTGAACTCCTGATTCGTAAAGGCTCGTTCTGAATTGGTCAACGTGTCGGTGGAAGACTGAACAGCCAGTTCACGCATACGTTGAAGAATTGAAGAGACTTCATTTGCCGAACCTTCGGCAATGTTCAAGAGCGAAATACCATCTTGGGCATTTTTCTTTGCCTGAGTAGTACCTCTCACCTGTGAGCGAAGATTTTCAGAAATCGCCAGACCCGCCGCATCATCGCTAGCGCGATTGATTCGAAGTCCTGTCGAGAGTTTTTCAAGGTTCTTTCCCACTTCACGGTTTGCTGAAAACAGCGAACTCTGCGTCGTCATAGACGGAATGTTGTGGTTAATACGCATAGAGTACCTCCATGTATGTTCCCGTAGGAACGTTTATCGCTCGCAGCATCCGTGCTGCAAGTTCCTTACTACCTGAGAGCCAGGCAGTAAAGAGTTCAGTTAGAAATCCCTTATCCAAGAAGTTGCATAACGCTCTGCCCCTGCTGATTTGCCTGAGCCAACATTGCGTTAGCAGACTGTGTAAGAATCTGATTTTTAGAGAACTGACTTGATTCATATGCAAAGTCAACATCGCGAATCTGAGATTCTGCAGCCTGCTGGTTTGTATTAGAAACGGTCAGGTTGTTGATCGTACTTTCAAGGCGGTTCACCCATGCTCCCACATCGGAACGCATGGAGTTTACCGATCCAATCGCAGCATCCAAGGCTGTAATAGCCGCCACTGCTGCGGATTGAGTCGAAAGCGAGTCATCGAGAATTTTCAAACCACTCGAGCTAGCAGTCATAGTATCAATAGTAATGGTAAGTGAGTCTTTTCCCACTTGGTCATTGGCATCGATCCACAAGGTTGAGCCTATTGATCCCGAACCAAAACGATTGGTCGAATCGTTAGATAGAAGTTTTTGACCATTGAAATTGGTCACGTTGGCAATACGGTCAATTTCATCAGTGAGCTGTTTAAACTCCTGATTCGTAAATGCACGTTCGGTATTAGTAAGCGTATCGGTGGAAGACTGGATTGCCAGTTCACGCATACGCTGAAGTATTGAAGAAATTTCGTTAGTTGCACCTTCGGCGACATTGAGTAGCGAGATACCATCGAGGGCATTTTTCTTTGCCTGACCGGTACCTTTTACCTGAGCGCGAAGATTTTCTGAAATTGAAAGCCCCGCCGCATCGTCACTAGCACGATTGATACGAAGTCCAGTAGAAAGCTTTTCTAGATTTCCCGCTACTGACCGGTTTGCAGAAAACAGCGCACCCTGTGTTGTCATTGACGAGATGTTGTGATTAATACGCATAGCATACCTCCATGTATGCCCCCGAAGGGACGTTATTCTCCGGCATCCTTGCCGAATTCGTTATAGTAATTTCAAAAAACGAGGGTTTGGTCAGAAAAGTTATTCATTCAAACCCAGAGAAAACTCATCTATTGAAGAAGTGACATTACCGCCTGTGATATCTGATTCGCCTGAGCCAACATCGCATTGGATGACTGGGTAAGGATTTGATTCTTAGTAAACTGGCTCGATTCATATGCAAAGTCAACATCGCGAATCTGAGATTCTGCAGCCTGCTGATTCGTATTAGAAACGGTCAAATTATTGATCGTACTTTCAAGGCGATTCACCCACGACCCCAAATCTGAACGCATAGAGTTCACCGAACTAATTGCGGAATCAAGCGCTGTAATTGCCGCTTGTGACGAGGTCTGAGTAGCCAGTGAGTCATCGACAATTTTCAGCCCCGTCGAATCGGTGGTCATAGTGTCGATAGTAATGGTCAATGAGTCATTGCCAACCTGATCATTTGCATCGATCCACAGAGTAGAACCGACACTTCCCGATCCAAATCTTTCGGTCGAAGCATTAGAGAGAAGGTGTTGGCCATTGAAATTGGTCACGCCTGCAATACGATTGATCTCTTCGGTGAGCTGTTTAAACTCTTGATTGGTAAAGGAACGTTCTGTATTTGTCAGCGTATCGGTAGATGACTGAATCGCCAATTCGCGCATTCTCTGAAGAATCCCGGAAATTTCGTTCGCAGCACCTTCGGCGATATTCAAAAGCGAAATCCCATCGAGCGCATTTTTCTTTGCCTGAGAGGTACCTTTCACCTGAGCACGAAGATTTTCGGATATTGAAAGACCGGCAGCATCATCGCTCGCACGGTTGATACGAAGTCCGGTTGATAATTTTTCAAGATTGCCAGCAACTGAACGATTTGCGCTAAAAAGTGCGCCCTGAGTCGTCATCGACGAAATATTATTATTGATACGCATAACAAACCTCCCTGTTTGTCGCCCGAAATTGGGCTTTGGTCGACTGTCCACATCCATGTGGACAGTTTTCGGAACAATTGTATCACTCTAAAACAGTGCGCGAAAAGAGCGAAAATCAAACTACTGAAGCAGCGACATAACTCCCTGAGAAACCTGATTCGCCTGAGCCAACATCGCATTGGCCGACTGAGTAAGAATCTGATTTTTGGTAAACTGACTTGATTCGTAGGCAAAGTCAACGTCGCGAATCTGAGATTCCGCAGCCTGTTGGTTTGTATTCGATACGGTCAAGTTGTTGATTGTACTTTCGAGACGATTCACCCATGCTCCCAGATCAGAACGCATAGCATTCACAGAACTGATAGCGCTATCAAGAGCAGTAATTGCTGTCTGAGAAGATGTTTGCGTTGAAAGCGAATCATCGGCCAGTTTTAATCCTGTTGAATCGGTGGTCATAGTATCGATAGTAATGGTCAGCGAGTCATTTCCCACCTGATCATTTGCATCGATCCAAAGTGTCGAACCAACGCTACCTGATCCAAAGCGATCAGTAGAAGCATTTGACAAGAGGTGCTGTCCATTGAAATTGGTTACAGAAGCGATACGGTCAATCTCTTGAGTCAGTTGTCTGAACTCCTGATTGGTAAATGCTCGTTCTGTATTAGTAAGAGTGTCAGTAGAAGACTGGATTGCCAGTTCACGCATACGCTGCAACATCGAAGAGATTTCGTTTGCCGCACCTTCTGCGATATTGAGAAGAGATATACCATCCAGCGCATTTTTCTTTGCCTGAGAGGTACCTTTTACCTGAGCACGAAGATTTTCTGAAATTGAGAGTCCGGCAGCATCGTCGCTTGCACGGTTGATACGAAGTCCGGTAGAGAGTTTTTCCAGGTTGCCCGCTACTACGCGGTTGTTTGCAAAAAGTGCACCCTGAGTCGTCATCGACGAAATGTTATGATTAATACGCATACAAACCTCCATGTTTGTCGCCCGCTATTGGGCTTTGTTCTTCCGCAGCATCCTTGCCGCTTCTCATACTACATCTATCGTCTCACTGAAAAAAAATCTTTATAGAAAAATGTAAAAAAGTTCCTCAATTTTATCGCAACCCATGAACAAAACTCCTTACAAGTTCAAATGAAATAACTTACAATCGGAACATTATTCCGCCCGCAAAGAACATTTTGCCGAAATAGCTAACAAAACATTTCATTTTGCCCCTACTACCAGAAATGTGTCGTCATGCGATCCATGAGATAGTTCATATAGGAGAGTTCAAATTCGATCATGGCCGAATCATCGCGACGAAGCCACTCCGATAGCCAATTAAACCGAAGTAACAGGATCATAGCAGGAAAGAGCCGGTGCTCTTCAGTAGTGAACTGAGGTTTCACCCGACTCCAGAGTGTTTGGACAAAGTCGCTATCCAATGATTCAGGCGATTCGGTGCCGACACAACCGATAACCAAGGCCGCGTCGTAGATTCGCGGACGAATCCCGCAGAACTCCCAATCGATCAGGGCTATCAATTCAGAATCGGACCAGAGCATATTAAGCGGATGTGCATCGCCATGAGAAAAAGAGCAAGGCAAACTCACTATAGAAGGGAGAATCGTTTGTTCCAGCGTTGACAGGATCGGTTTCAAGACCTTGCGAATGCCCGGTCGCCTTTTCCCTATAGAAAGAAGCAACGTTTCAAGGTAGGTTTTGGGTGAATAGTCAGGAACCTCTACGATCGGTGTGAAAGTCTGTAGCTTGACAAGAATATCACCAACAGAGCCCCCTCGCCAGGAGTCGCGCCAAAAGGAGTCTCGATCGAGCTGTTCATGAATCACGTAGGGATGAATCATCCACAATCGGCCGTTTATTTCCTGAACTGCCCGCCCATCGATCCCGCAGTGCCAAGGAATGATGGGTATTGTTTTACCCAGAGCGATAAGATTCTGCGCCATCGATTCGCGCGATTCTCGCTGGCGAGGATTGATCTCTTCGAGAATGAACCTTCCCGAATCAGAAGAAACCACCGTTCGCCGCACTGATCGTTCAGGACTTCCCTGAATCGAAGATCCTCCAAGAACAGCGGTTACATCTATGCTCCACAATGAAGCTACCGCAGTCGCTTCATCATGAGAGATCGATTCGCTCTTTTGACGGAAGGGAGGAGGAAAGTGCTCGTACTGTTTCGCCGCGAACGCAATGCCTTTGGCACAGAAATTCCCCGAAACAAACGTGCCCGAATCAGTGGCATCCAGCAAGAGATTGCAACCGTTCGGGCAGAGTAAACAGATTTTAGATTGAGATAGAATCACTAGAAATGAATCGCCAATTGAGTTCCCACGGCGCCTGTTTCAGGATTATAGGTGGGAACCAACGATAAATCGCCATCAATGCGATTCCCCGCTTTGATCATCTTAATCCCTCCGATTGTTAACCCGGCACACCCTCCGAGAGCTGACGGCCCCAAAAACATGAATCCATCTTCGTATATCGCTCCAAAAAGTATGAGTATACCCGCCCAAGGAACTCCTGCTCCAGCCGTACAGATCATAGTGATTCCCCCTGCCCGCAACCCGCGAGCGCGACGAAGATCCGAATTAGAGATCGTCTTTTTTGCCTTGAACACCGGTTTCACTTCGGAAGTGTCGTCTTCGTAGGTAGTGAGCGGAATCAACGGCTCAAGTTGAAGAGAGTCTCCGCTATAGGTTTGCGCTGATGCAGAAAATACGGCGATCATGCATACAAAAAGTACAAGTATAATGCGTTTCACGGTGGGGCCTTTCGTTATTGTTTGAATTTTTCTGAATTCGTAAAATATATCTGCTTATACTATCAGACGGGCAGTCGGTTCTTCCTGCATCGAAAGAATAATCTCCACAGAATCGCGATTGAATACCGCTTCCGCAGTGCGATAGGCAAGTTCAGGATCGTTATTTTCTGCTGAAAGGTGAATGAGAATCACCGTTTGCAGCGATTCGTGATCTACCGCGCGAAGAATTTCGGCAGTCTGATTGTTAGACAAATGACCTTCGTCGCCACTGATCCGCGCCTGAAGAACTGGCGGATAGGGGCCGGTGCGGAGTTTTTCTTCGTCGTGATTTGACTCAATCACTAGCACATCGCACTCTTTCAGCGCGGCGATCACCGAGGGATCGGGATAGCCGATGTCCGTAGCGTAGCCGATTCGCTTTCCCTCTGATTCAATCACAAATCCCGCCGAATGAACCGCATCGTGCGGCGTTTCAAATGGGGTGATCGCAAACGATCCGATAGCGAACGGCATAAGTGGCGTGAAATGTTCAAAGGCCACCCGTTTCCCGAGCCGCTTTTTCAATTTTGAAAGATTTCTCGCGTGAATCCACACCGGAGCACCGGCATTGCGAGCCACTACTCCTGCGCCGTTCACGTGATCTCCATGATCGTGGGTAATGACAACCGCACGCACCTCTTTTAGGGAATGATCGATTTTTGCCAGTCGTTCATCCAGCTCGCGGCCGCAAAATCCCGCATCGATAAGAAACGAATCGGTGCCGTTGCTGATCCATGTGGCATTTCCTCGACTGCCGCTTCCCAGTACCGATAGTTCAATCATTATACTTCTCCTTTTCATCGCTTTGGCCGATGATTTTTGCTAACATTTTTCTCAAAATAGTTTTGATCAAACTTTATGGGCTTTAACTATCTTTAAGCGAAGACAATTCTTTTATAAAAAGGGGCTCCCGAATGATCAGTGAAAACAAAGTAGCAGCGATCCACTTTACTCTCACCAACGACGAAGGTGAACAGCTCGAAACCACCGTTGGCGAAGAGCCGTTTGAATACCTTCACGGGGCAATGGAAATCCTTCCTGCACTTGAAACTATGCTCGAAGGCAAAAATGCCGGCGACAAATTCACCGTGACGATCGGCGCTGAAGATGCCTACGGCGAATACGATGAAGATCTCGTTGAAGAAGTTGACGCGAGCGAATTCGAAGGGTTTGACGAAGAGCTCTACGAAGGTATGGAGATCGAAATGGAAACTGACGAAGGTGAACTTCCTGTTGTCATTACCAAAATCGATGGCGACGTTATCACCGTTGACATGAACCACCCTCTCGCAGGGATGGATCTCACGTTTACCGGCGAAGTTGTTTCTGTTCGCGAAGCCACCGAAGAAGAGCTCGAACACGGTCACGCAGGAACCTGCGACCACGAACACTAAGCGCACTTTTTCGTTCAAAACGATCCAAGCCTGCCGGAATTTCCGGTGGGCTTTTTTTGTGTAATCGCATCCCTCTGAAAATAAAACGGGGCGAACCTTCTGCAGATTCGCCCCGACAGCTGTCGTAAAACCAGAAATGAAACGATTAGTTCATCTGATCTTTGATCCCCAGTTTTTCCATGTAGCGCGGATACCCGGCAAGAGCGACCTTTGCCACATCTTTATAGCGACCGACCCAATCAAACAGACGTTCGAGAACCGCATCCCGTTTCACCGTGGCAGTCAACGCTTCGCCGGTCTCTTTTTTCTCTGCAATCAACGCCTTTTCCGCTTCCACAACAACCTGACGATCCTCTTTCAAGAGATCTTCGCTCATGGAAAGGGTTGCCATCTGCGCCAAAATCTGCGGATTCGCCAGTGCCGCGTCATAGAACATCCGCGCCTGCGAAAGAGCACCGGAAACACTCTTTTTTCTGCGACCGTTCAGTTCGAGCAGCGTTTGAATCGCAGTGTCGTTGGCAAAGAGCACGCGACACAGTTTCAAGCGCGGCATGTAGCGGTCGTGAACTTCATCCATCATCTGCTGTGCCGTCTCGGAAGCACCCCGTGATTCGGACAACTCTTTCTGACAGGTGTTGATTTCAGCAACGGCCAGGGTGCGAAGGGTTTCGCCCACTTTCACCGCCGCGGCATTGTAGCCGAAATGGGTCATGATAGCAAGAATTTCCGGATCAATCGCATTGGTGATCAACACACCCGATTCAAGCATACGCTGATCCACTGTTTTGTAGTAACTCTTGGTGACACTCTCTTCCGGAACAGTTGTTGTTTCAGACATGCCAAGCCCTTTCTTAAAAATTGATGTAATGATACCGCATTCGTGTATCATGCTGAGTTCCCAGCGTACATAAACTACATTTTTTCACTATAAAGCGCTGATTTTTTCACTATTGCTCGTTCATTTTTCACCCGCTTTTTGTTTCTTTCATACAAAATAGTCCCATCCCAACAAAGGTATATGAAATCCCCGGGCCCTACCCAATTTAAGTGGGGAGTTGTTCGTTTTGAGTGGGCCCTACCCGATTTGAGTGGGAAGTTGTTCGTTTTGAGTGGGCCCTACCCAATTTGAGTGGGGAGTTGTTCGTTTTCAGTGGGCCCTACCCGATTTGAGTGGGGAGTTGTTCGTTTTGAATGGGCCCTACCCGATTTGAGTGGGAAGTTGTTCGTTTTCAGTGGGAGGAATCGCGGTTGAGTGGGGAGTTTAACCACTGGCTCTGTTCCCGTTAATTGTGAAGAGACGTGGATCTCCGATTGGTGTACACCTCACACAAAAAAGTAAAACTGCACGAAAAGATAGGCTTTGTCTCCTTTAGCTGTGGGATTGGTGTTCATGGCGAGTAGCCTCCGGCGGCTTCTTTCCCCTGGCCGGGAAAGAAGCAAAGGGGCCTCACCCGCCGGAACAGTGCTGATCGTTTTTCCCGGCGAAGAATTCCAAATACGGAAGAAGGAATTCTTAGTCGCCGGGCCAAACGGCACTGTTCCAATGGCGGAAATACCTTTTCATAGCAACGAAGTTATAATTGAAGGCTTACTATTACTCCGCGGGGCAAATATGTCGTGAACAATACAGATACTACGGTTCGACAGGCTCACCGATCACGGTGTCTGAGCTTGTCGAAGACCGGAATGGCGGCGAAGCCGGTGCCGTATTTCGGCACGGAGCGAAGCGAACCCCTGGAATGGCCCGACGACGCGAAGCGGCGGAACGCTCAAAGGAAACGTAATTACATTCGTATTTGAATTCGTGTAATGTAAATGAACATAGTGCAAAATCGTTTTACTATCAGAAGTTTGAAAAAATGGGAGAAAAACCCACACTTAAAAGGAGATAGCCAAAAGATACGCGGTTCAACGATGAAACACCGATTGGTTTTCGGGGCGTTACGGGGTGTCCCCGTACGGAAGGGGAAGCAAAGACCGCCAAACTCTGAGCCTCAGCGAAGAGTTGCGGGCTGAAGCGGGGGGAAACCGGCCGGTGTACCGTTGAGCCATGAAAAGCTACCGTTTCTCCGGCGGGTGTCCCCCGACGACAACGAAGCCACAAAAAACAGAGGCCTGTGGAAGAAACAGTGTACCCAATCTCTGTTTAAACGGGTGCAATGCCACTGAAATAGCGTTCTCTTCAATCTGACAAATCAAAAACAAATCTCAGCGAAATATGTTCGTAAGCAGTAGATTTACAATCAATACAGAACGACTTTTTCGTTCTCTGAAAAGAACAAATAGCAACTGGAGCTTACCCGTGATTCAAACAAACCGTTTTCTAATTCCTCTCTTGGCAACAACCTCGGCCGCACTGGCGAATCTCGCCGTTTCCTATCCCGGCGCGTGGAATGGAACCGACTGGGTGTCAAAAAAGATCACCGTTACCAATACGGCGGCGACTCCGATTCATCTCACGGGGATCCGGTTCGATACTCCGGCGAAAGTGTGGACGGGAAGTTCCGAAGCGACCGTTTCGACACTCACCGGCAGTTCGCCCTATCGGGTTCAGATGATTTTGAACAATCTCGAAGTCAACTATGTGGGCAAAGATGTGCGCACCTTTGAAATTACCGGATCTCCCAACGGAAAAGACGGCACCCCGTCGAAAACCTCCTATCTCGTGAGAAACGGATCGTTCACCTGGCCCCTTCCGATCCCCTTTGAACCGGCGGTGAAACTCAGTCAGATCGATTCACTGATGAAAACAACCGATTTCTACAACGAAAAACTGGGGATTCTCGACACCTTGGGGCAACGGGGCGGCGAACTGAGCGGCGGCATGGTGGACACGTGGTTCGGTCTGACGCAACTGCAGTCGGCACTCCCCACAAAGCCGTTCAACCAGAACGCTACGTGGATGACATTCGAACCAAAGTCGTATGGCAACTCGATGTATATGATGGCACTTGCGGCGATGCAGGAGTATTTCAGTATCGACATGCAGATGCTCATTGCCAAGGGGGGCAAAGAGAATATGGCGGGAATGGTTCAGTGGAATTCGCTGGGCAATACGTATGGCGAAAAACTGGGGAATATCTACGGAACCGGTGGCAACGGAAGCGGCACTGACGTGGATTTCGGGCCGTTTTCGGTGGAACATCAGACGTTCAAGGCCACGGTGATGAAAGCGCATCCCAAATTCTACCCGCTGGGATCGACTTCGGCGACCAACGACTACTTTGTCACATCCAAGGGAAGTTCCTACTGCGATCTGAACAAGGCCAACGTGGTGAATGCCGGCGTAATCTGCTGTATGTACAACTGGTACACCTATCAACTGGGCCTTCACAGCACGGACTACGGTTTTGCGAAACTGATCCGCGAAGGAAAAGACCGGCAGGGGGCGATGAAACTGGCACTCTGGGCGTTCAACCGAGGAACTTCCGTAGGGTGGCTCGATGTGGTCTCTTCGGCGAACATCGATCAGGCGATCACGTACGAACAGATCGAAAACTTTCCGAAAATCAGCGAACGGATCTATATCGACGGGATCTCTGCGGCGCTGAAACCGCTGATCGAGTCGGCGCGCAACTCGGTCACGCTGGGCGGAACTGAACCGGTCTACGACGACACGATTTCTATCAAACTAGTGGAACAGTTTCTCTTTGGCACGGGCGGTTCGGGCAGTTCCGGTGCGCTTGGCGACGGAGGATTGCTGGTTCATTTTAGCAACAGTGCGGACAAAAACAAACAACTGTGGAACGATGTGTCCGCCGCGTTCGACAAGATGAAAGGGAAAGCGCCATCGACGAAACAGTTCGCCGACAAGATCTCCTATCGCTACGACTGGCTGACAATTCTTCGCGTGATCAAGGGATATATCGACGTTTCGATCCCTATGCCGACCAACTACGCCTTTTCGGCCTGGGAAAAGGGACGATCATCCAAGTCCGTCACCATGGACGGACTCACTCGAGACGGCGAATATCCGCAGTTCACGGTAGAATACCCAACATCTATAGGTGGGGTCCCCATGCCCTACGTTACGGCCACGGACAACGGAACCGTTCGTTCTGTGGAGTGGACACAAGACACTACCCTTGCAGAGTGGCACAATGCTTGGCCGGAAAATATCGCCCAAGGGGTGGTCAACGTCGATTTCAAGGCGCCCTCACCAGATCTAATCGGCAAACCGTTCCGCTACTGGATTCGCGTCACTGATTCATGGGGAAATGCGGAGATCAAAGAGTTTTCGGCGTTCTACACAGAAAATGGCGTGGCAGTTCAGGGCAATTCGAAAGCAATTCGATCGGGAGCAACGGTGCGAATCGACGGCGGCACGCTCACTCTTTCCGGTCACACCGGTTCGGCGAAGGTAGAACTGTTCACCGTTTCGGGGCGGTCTGTTTTCAAGGCGGATCTGGTAATCAACGGGGCGGAACTTTCCGTGGCACATCTGGCGAAAGGGCTCTATGTGCTACAACTGATTCAAGCGGGTGCGGTTTCCACCGTGCGGGTTCAGATCAACTGAAATATTCCAGTTCGTCCGTTTATTCAAGGGGTGATCGTTTCGGCGATTGCCCCTTTGTTCTTTTGTGCAAGGGGCATGGGGTGATAGTTCAGGTCAGGAGAGAAAAGGAGCGCTATTTTTTCAGCAATTTTCGGAACTTAAAGGATCGTTCCACCGACTCGTGAAAACTGCGGTTTTCGGACATTTTTTGTATCAAGATTGTTGTGAATTGCCGTTGCGCCACGTTGAGCTCTACAAATTCGACCGCACACTCCCACTGAATAAACCGTTCTAGCTGGCTGAAAAAGGCTTCCACAGTGGCCAGAAATTTCTGGGTGACTTTTCCGATGTGACTCGGATTGATAACTCCTCGTTCTGCCACGCCAGTGGGAACGTGTTCAAGATAGTCTGTTCTCAGCAGACTAAACTCGGTTCTCAGGCGATTAATCCCCGTTTCATATCCTAGGACACACTCTTTAAGCAACGACGGCATCAATTCAAATACGGATGGATCAAATTCTCCGTGAGAAGCCCCATTGACTCGCGCAACATAGTCGTTGACAAACACAATCGACTGATCGAGAATCCGCGAGAGTTTCTGTTGATTGTCAATCGATTTTGAGATTTCGCTAGCGAGCCCTAGAACCTGTTCATGTAATCCGAAAAGATGGTCTTTCACGAGATCGTTGGTGAACTTGCTATTTTTCACGCAGGATTTATAGGCCTTAGACGCTTCATTGAACGAGTCTGCCAAGTTTCGGTAACAAGGAAGTGACGTTGATAGAATGGTGAACTTTTTCAGGTCGTGGTTAAACTGTTTGTAGAGTTCATATACATCTTCATCTAAGAGATAGGCTCCTCCAAAGGTGAACTCTTTGAGCGATACAATGCGCTTAAAGGTCAAGGTCGTTTCCGCAATGATATAGCTAATTTTATCTTCCACATCTTGCAAATGAGAAAGATTGACGAGCTCTCGGTTCAGACTTTTGCACTCGTTGATCAGCTTATTGATCATGGTGAGCGCGCGAATATCTGCTTTGGTGCGATACTCGAGCTTTTTGGTCCCCGCCGCTTCGCGATAGTCAGGCGGCGTGAGCAATTCATAGGGATCAATGGTCAACTCTTTGCCAATTTTCCCGGTGATGTAGGAGATAATATCGTGGCGAGCGGGAACTTCGGGAAGGCGAAGGATCGCCATAAGCGTGATATAGACGCCGGTTCGACTATTGACAAGCCGTGGATTAACAGGATCATACCCAAGAGATTTCACTATTTCAGGCAACTCTTTAATGACCGAAATAAACGCTTTATTTTCGTCTGCAAATTTTGACATAGCCCTGCCCCCAATTACAATGCTACAGTGTGTGCACTAATAGTACTCCCAAAATGGTATAAAATCAATCAATGAATCATTTTAATGCGCTAATCTCTCCGTAGAACCACTAAATAAAAAGGGCCATCTCAAACGAGATAGCCCAAAGCTGATAATCTGAAACCACTGACAATTAGTAGAGGTATTTGGTCCCGCGAATTAGTGTGTCATCGGAAGCGTAGACAACCGCTTTTACTTTTCCTGCGGGCTGCGCAAATGAGACCGACGCTTTGGTTTCGAATTCCATTTCGAGGAAATCTTTTTCCGCTTTCACTGCCGTAGCCGGATAACTCGTTCCTGCATCATCGATAATTTTGAAATTCGATGGTTTCAAGCGAATCGCGTTGAAGCCGTTGTTGTACACCATCAGTTCGAGATTAGAACCACTTCCCGCTGTGACAGCCATGAGAATTTTGTTACTGTCGATCTTGTTGTAGAGCGCCGTATCAGCCTTGAACTCAATCGCTGCTTCATAGGCAGTGTAGGCACCGGCAAGTGCTGTTCGAATCGATGAGATCAACGATTTCGCATCGCTGTTTTCCGGATCGTAACTCATTGCCACGTTGGCGTAGTAATCCGCGCGGATCAATTCGTTGGTATCTTTGGTCTTTTTACCGTTCTCTAAATGACCTTTGGCGGTGACAATCTGTTCAGCGACATAATCTTTTGTAATTTCAAGCTTGGTTGCTTCAACCGCTTTTTTATCCGCCGCAGAACGAAGTGCTGTTTCAACAAGTGCCATACAGTCGGTGAGTTTTCCGTTTGAACGCGCTTCGTCGGCGAGTTTCATTACAAGCGTCGCGTATCCGTCTTTGGCATCAGCCCGTACGCCCTCTTTAGTAACGAACCGTTCAATTTCATCGCGAATAAACTGAATTGCCTGCGCCTGCGCACCTTCGGTTTCGTAGATATATTCGATACGCGCAATTGCCGCGAGAATAAAATTGCTCAGCAATTCCGGCTTAGACTTGTCACCTTTTTTCTGAAGTGCCTGCTGATAATAAATGTACGCTTCTTTTTGGCGCATCAGCTTTTGACCTTCATTACTCTCAGTAGATGCCTGTTTCCACGCCGAATCGGCTTTTGTTTCCGCGCCTGATTTACAACTTGAAAGTGCCAACAGAGCTGTTACAGCGGTGAGGGTTACTATTTTTTTCATCGGAAAAATCCCTTTACATTGATGTTTGTTTTGCAGTTCGCCATTCTATACAAATTAGATCATATTTTACGGGAACAATCATTTATCACCTAAAATAACACAAACAAGTGAAAACTACCAATATAAATGGACACTCTATGAACAGAAATTCCGAACTCTATACAACAGCAGTGAAAATTGTCACCCGCCTTCAAGATGCGGGATACACCACTCTTTTTGCAGGTGGTGCCGTGCGAGACATGATTCGCAACGATTCAGACCTGAACGATATCGATATCGCCACCGTTGCTCACCCCGCCGAAATCACCGCGCTTTTCCGCAATGTGCACGGCGTGGGCGAATCATTCGGCGTGATGATGGTGGTGGAAAACGGCATTCCCTTCGAAGTGGCCACGTTCCGCGAAGAGGGCGAATATGTGGACGGTCGCCATCCAGAATCGGTGAAATACTCCACACCTGATCAGGATGCCAAACGGCGAGACTTCACGATCAACGGAATGTTTTACGATCCGGTTGCCGATCAGTTGTTCGACTATGTCGGTGGGCAGGAAGATCTCCAGCGAGGTTTGATTCGCACCATCGGAAACGCTCACGACCGATTCAGCGAAGATTACCTACGGATGCTTCGGGCGATTCGCTTTGCCGTTCGATTTGGTTTTGAGATTGAACCATCAACCTGGGATGCGCTCTGCAAACTCAGTTCCAATATCACCGGCATTTCGGCGGAACGAATCTTTGTAGAGCTGAACAAAATGCTCACTGGCCCGAACCCTTCCACGGCAATTCGTCTCCTGGTGAACTGCGGGCTCATGGAACAGATCATGCCGGAAATCACCGCCATGATCGGCGTGGAACAGCCCAAAGAGTACCACGATTCGGACGTATTTGATCACACTATGAAAGTGGTAGACGGAATCGGCGAAAACCCTTCCGAAGCACTCGCATGGAGTGCGCTCCTTCACGATATAGGCAAACCGCCGACGCAAACTTTCGAAGACCGGATTCGGTTTAACAATCACCATCACGTGGGCGCGGAAATGACAGAAAAATTACTCGCTCGCCTCAAGGTTTCCAATTCGCTCAAGGAAGAGATTCTCGCCTGCGTGGAAAATCACATGCACTTTATCGCGGTTCAGGATATGCGCAAATCCAAGTTGAAACGGTTTTTAGCGCGCGAAACAATCGAAACCGAACTGAAATTGCACGTGGCAGACTGTCTCGCCAGCCATGGCGGAATCGATAACTATACATTCCTTCGAGCCAAGCAGGAAGAGTTCGCCGCCGAAGGTGTTAAACCGGTTGCACTTCTGCAGGGAAGAGATCTGATTTCGGCGGGATTGAAACCGGGACCGAGGTTCGGGGAGATTCTCACCGCCTCCTACGACGCGCAACTCGAAGGCGAGATTATCGACACCGAATCGGCACTTCTCTGGCTGAAAAACTATTTGAACACCACCAGTAAGGAGAGTCTATGAACAGCCCGTTCCTCTATACAACAAAGGGTTCCCTTTTTCTGAACAACGATGGAAAATCCAGTGAAATTCCATCGCAGTACCTTCAGAACTACAAAAAAAACATGCTTCAGATCAATCGAAAAAAAGAGTGGAAACAGAAAAGCGATCTCACTCTCATGGGGAGATACTCTTCACCGCAGGAGGACGAATCGGGGCTACGTCATCAGTTTACCGGAGCGACTTTTATCAAGGATTCGGCCATACTCTATGCGATTTCCGTGGAAAACTCGGCGGGAATGTTCAAGACTCGCGAAGGGATCGGAGAGAACAGTGAAGGTCATATTGTTCACACGACAAACCGGCAGTTTAACTCACCAAACTACTCCCCTGCTTTTGATGAATTGGTCTATTCAACCCGCGAACAGGACGGCACCGAAAATCTACACAGCCTTAATCTCACCGCCGAATCAGAACGGGAACTAACCGAAGGGGACAGTCTCGATGCCAATCCGCGCTGGGATATAAGCGGGAAAAAACGAGTAGTCTACCAAT
>JAIFMU010000268.1 GCA_020048285.1 bacterium
TTAGTATTTTCTAAAGTATCAAGTATTGGTTGTGATACCATTGGGTATGAGGAGAAGCCATATATCTTACTCGAACACACAAAACTGGTTAATGGAAAAATGAAAAAGGTATTGCATCAAAAAGTATCCGCAGATTCAGGGTTGAAGGGTTTGGATCCTTCCGATTATCCACCGTTAAAGAAAAGTAAGAACTAATGGTCGCAACAGTCGCTTTCCCAATAACAATCGATGGAGTCTACGACTACCTGATCCCTGACCATCTCGCCGGATCGATCCGTCGGGGCATGCCGGTTCAGGTGAACCTTCGCAGTCGAACACTCTGGGGCGTGGTGATGGAGATTAAATCCAGTTCGCCCTACCCGAATCTCAAGCCGGTGCTGGCGATCAAAAGTGAAGGGTGGAACCGTGCTTCCGAATCGCTGATCACGCTCTATCAGTGGATTGCTTCGTACTACCACACCACGATCGCCACGGTGTTCAAGCCGATTATCAAGAAATCAATCGCGGACATGAAAGCGAAAGAGGTGAGTCTGTTCAGTCTCGCCACGACGATTCCTTCGGGATTGACGGCGAAACAGAGTCAAGCCGTGGAGAAATTGGATCGCAGAGGGAAACCGATGACCACCAAAGAGTTGGAAGATCGCGGCGTTTCGGCGAGCATGAAAACTACGCTGGTCAAACTGGGCGTTCTGGTCAAATCGGTAACCACGGAGATTCGCGAATCGATCGACAGTTCCTACTCCGAAGGGACGCTTTCCGGAACCCTTTCGGAAGAACAGCTCGCCGTAGTGGAACAGATCTGGGCGGATCGGGAAAATCCGACCAAACCGTTTTTGATTCACGGCGTCACCGGTTCCGGCAAGACCTACATCTATATCGAACTGGCTCGCCGAACCCTCGCCGAAGGTCGCGGGGTGATCATTCTCGTGCCGGAAATCGGGCTCACGCCTCAGACGATCAGCCGGTTCACTCACGCACTGGGCGTTCCCGCAGCGATTATGCATTCGCGAATGTCCGAAGGGGAACGACGCGATTCTGTCGAACAGGTCGTGAACGGTTCACGCAAGCTGGTGATCGGCGTGCGGAGTTCGATCCTCATTCCCATGCCTGATCCGGGGCTGATCGTGGTGGACGAAGAGCACGACGGCTCATACAAACAGGCCGATCCAGAACCTCGCTACCACGCTCGCGATGTGGCAATTATGCGTGGTCAGTTCCAGAAAGCGATCACCGTTTTGGGAACCGCAACGCCGGCCATGGAAACATATTTCAACGCTCAGGCAGGAAAATTCATCTATATCGAACTGAAAAACCGGTTCGGAAACGCGGAACTTCCCGTGGTCACGCTGGTGGACATGAACCGCGAACGAGCGTCCGGCAACTGGTCGCCCTTTTCGCGGGAACTTCGCAACCGAATCACTTCCACGCTCGCCGAAGGAAAACAGATCATTCTGCTCTTGAACCGGCGGGGATACGCGGTGTCGCTGGCCTGCGGAACCTGCGGTCATATTCGCCAGTGTCCGCACTGCACGGTCAATCTGATCTACCATCGTTCCGGCGATGAAATCCGGTGCCATCACTGCGGATACCGGTCCCATCCGAACTACAAATGCGAAGCGTGCGGGTGCGAAGAGATGCAGTATAATGGCTATGGAATTCAGAAGGTTGAAGATCAGCTTCGCGAACTGTTCCCCACCGCCGGCGTGATCCGCATGGATCAGGACACGACGAGCCGCAAAGGTTCGCACGCGGATCTTTTGGGAATGTTCGCCCGTCGTGAAGCGGACATTCTGCTTGGCACGCAGATGGTCGCCAAGGGATTGTCGTTCCCCGATGTGACGCTCGTGGGAGTTCTTCAGGCGGACACGGGACTGACGCTTCCGGATTTTCGTGCTTCGGAACGGCTGTTTCAGCTGCTCACGCAGGTGGCTGGTCGGGCGGGAAGAGATGCACACAAGGGAACCGTGGTGGTTCAGACCATGTCGCCCCATGTTCCGGCGGTTGCTCTGGCGGCAAAACACGACTACAAAGGATTTTACGAATCGGAAATCGGTGATCGTGCCGATGCGGGCTATCCGCCGTTTCGTCGGCTGGTTCGGATAGTGTTCATCGGCAAAGATGAATCGGCCACGCTCAAGCGGGCGAATCAGATCGCCGGATTCTTGCGTAACTATCCGGTTCTGGAGATTCTGGGCCCCGCGGAAACACTGGTGAAAAAATCTCATGATGAGTATCGATTCGCCGTCATTATCAAGTGCGAAACCCACACGGTTCTGCGGGATTCCGTGGCTCAGGTTATGAAACAGTTTCCGTCGGTCAAAAACGAACCGGTTCGGTACAAGATCGATGTCGATCCGGGGAGTATGGTGTGAAAAATGCCGAAACGATTAATCGATTAAACGACAAAACGAAATGAAAATCGGCGACCCGTTCCTGTAGGTCGGCCCCTATGTGGGCCGACGGGATTGGCAAAATGGGATTTGATATTGAGGGCCAAAGGTCTGGTTTATCCCAGCCGAGGTCGAAGGCCTCGGAAATTGTGTGGAAATGATCCATCGATTCCACGGTATACAAGTCGGTCACCCGTTCCTGTAGGTCGGCCCCGATGTGGGCTGACGGGATATTCGCATGATACCGCGATTATGATTCATTTTTATCTCTTTTTGAAATAGGTGTTGGAAATAATGAAAACGATTGATATGGAAATTCTCGGCTACTCCTCGGAATGGATCGAAACAGGAATAGTCACCGAAGAAGAAATTCGCATTCAAAATGAAGAGTTCATTCTCTCTGATGACAAAAATCAAGAACACTACCGCTACCAAGCATTCACACGGTTCCTTCAACGAACTGATTTGATGAGCGATTCCCTGTTCAAACAGATCTGTGGGATCAAAGATTCACTGGGCGGAACTCTTCAAACGAATCGGATTATCGGTATGGTTTGCTCGAAAATCCTGACCGATGACCAGTTGAACTTCCTTCTCGATTCACCGGAATACTATGACACGGATATCAAAAAGTATACTCTTCGGGAACTCGGATTTCGGAAACTGAAAAACCAACCGCTCACGGATGAACTATTTACATTCCTTCAAACAACGGACGATCAAGTTCTTCAAGAAAAAGTCTTCGAAATGAATGGACTCACCCGCGACTATCTTATCTGGTTTGTCGAACATGGTCTAACCAAAAAGATTCGGAACATCGCCAAATCCATGCTCAACCGGCGTTAGTTTAAATTGAACAAAAGAGACACAATGGAAAAAGGACCTTTGATACTCATATATCTAAGCATTATATCTGTACTGCTTTTCGCTTACGCCTTGTTTCAAGACACTTTCGGGGGTAGTTTTATCGGGGAAGTCCCACTTTGGACAGGTATCATATATCCAATATTAAGTATCGGGGAATTTAAATACTTGGTGCTAACCTTTGCCGATTTCCCTGCTTTCATGTGGAAATTGTTTCAAGCAATTTCTGCATTAAGTGTCGCGGGTACACCATTTTTCACATTTACGGCATTGAAAGGTCGAGCCTGGCCACGTTGGATTTCTGCTACACAGGTACTTGTTTGGGTAATTACTTTGATGGCTTCACTTTTCAATTCAGAAATGCCTTTGCAGAAAGGTTTTTATCTGCTTGGAGGAGCCATACTACTCTCCACTGTTGCAATATTCGCGGCTCATTGTATGCGAATTGAAGATTCCAAAGGTCAAAAGTAGTGACGCTCATCCCCGATGTGGGCTGACAGAATTGGCAATCAACATTGATCGCACATAAAACGACCTCCGGCAAGCAAAATCAATGTTGATTTCCCATGAACCGACCTCCGGCAAGCAAAATCAATGTTGATTTCCCATGAAAAGACCTCGGCGCAAGCAAAATCAATGTTGATTTGGGGCAAATCGGCCACGTCACAAGCAGAATCAACATTGATTTCAGTTAAACCGAATCCGCCGTAAACAGAGATCAATAGTGACTTGTGAACAAAAAAAGGCTTCCCGAACCAAATCGAGAAGCCTTACATGACACAATCGCCAAAACTTATTTCGACGTATACTGCTTGAACAGTTCCGCAAAGAGATGTGGAACCCGTTTCATGTTTTCAGGAGATTCCACATAGGCAATACGCATCTGATAATCGCCGGGATTTTTTTCGCCGGACTTCACCGTATAAAACCCAGCCATTGGCGCCACAAGAAGCGTGTATTCTCCGCCATCCATAGTCACTTTTCCCTGTGTGGCACAGAATTTTACGAAATCGTTGGCATCGAACTGATCAACCAAATTGCGCACGTCCACCACAGAATAGATCGATGCATCAGGAGTTGAGACGATCAGCCCCGGCAGTTCTTCCTTGAGCGCATCTATCAATACTTCATGGATGCCGCGATAGTAGTCGCGCTGTTGATCAAACCAACCGTTCAGATCCGCTTTTGATTCGTGAGCCAAGGATCCGAAAATGTACTGATCGATCGCCGGAGAACAGAGTTCCGCCGTGTTTTCTGCCACAGCCTGTTCCGAAAACCGTTCGTTATCGGTAATAAGTGCTCCAATGCGAAGGCCACAGCCGTTCCACACTTTTGAAGCTGATTCGATGCTGATTCTACGACCGCTGATTCCCGGCACTTCGGATTCGCTGATTTTCCAGATAGAACTGGTGGCTTGTCCGGTAAAGTGAAGTTCGCGATAGGCTTCGTCGGAGATGATCCACATATCGTGTTCCACGCAGAGTTTCGCCAGTTTGATCATGGTTTCGTGATCGTAGTAGTGGCCCGTTGGATTGTCGTAAGGAATCACCACCAGCGCGTTCGGTTTGGTATCCTTGATTTTCTGTTCAATAATATCCAGCGAAGGGAGTTCGAATGAACCGTTGTCTTTCAGTTCGCGTGAAACCGAAACAGTGGCGCGCCCAAGTCGGCGAGCGAGCGATGCATAGTTGGTATAGGCCGCATCGATAAGAAGAAGTGGTTTGTCCTCGGTTCCGGCATCGCCGCACACACCGAGAATTACAAGACTCATGGCCTGACTTCCTCCATTGGTGATTTGGCAGAAAAGCCCCTCGGTGGAACAGTCACTGGCACGAAGGATATTCATGTAAGCGTCGTTGGTCTCTTCGAAACCGCGGGTCGAAGTGTAGCGAACAACCCCATCCTTGAACGGACTTTCGGGCGCACTCAGCGCGAGCATCCGTTTTGTCATGGCCGGGTGCATAGGAAGTAACACGTTTCCGATGAAGGCGTAATAGCGTCAAAATGTTTTGAAAAAACTGGCACAAGCTCTCCCTGTTGTAAAAAAATCGAGCAAAAATAATAGATTGACAATCTATATCCTAATTTTTGCACGGGAAAGAGTTCTTTTTCATCCCACAAAAAGCGGTGAAATGGGCAATGGAACCTGAAGTGTAGTTCCAAAGTACGGTTCTGATACTCCTTTGGAACATAAGCTACTGTTTAGTCGTGGAAGAAACGTATTTTCAGCGCCAGATAACTCAGCGAGGTACAAATGGAACGGTTCCGCATTGTCGAGGAACGAAAAAACTACTATGTCGTGGATATTCCCGGAACCGGTCAGGTCAAAGCGGTGCTCAAAGGGGTGATTCGCAAAAACCATAAACGGCTGGCGGTGGGCGATTTTGTGACCATCGATCTGTTCGACGCTGAAAAATCTGAAGCAATTATCCGTTCTGTGGAAAAGCGAACCAATGAACTGCCCCGACCGCTCGTGGCCAATATCGATCAGGTCATTTTCATAAACTGCTTTGCCGAACCGGAACTGGAGTTCAGCTATATCGATCGCTTTCTCTTTGCCGCTTCGGTGAACGAAATTCCCGTAAAAATGATTTTCAACAAGATTGACCTTCTTTCTGAAGAGGATCGCGAAGATCTAGAAGCTATCGCCGACGAGTATCGGGAAATCGGTTACGAAGTGACCTGTACTTCCATGAATCTTCCCGAAACGGTAGAAGATATCCGAGAGATCTGCCGCGACAAATTAACCGTGTTCGCCGGGCCTTCGGGAGTGGGCAAGAGTTCGCTCATGTCAAAACTGTTTCCTCACCGTGAATTTATCACCAATGAACTCTCTGAATCTATATCCCGTGGTAAAAACACCACCACTCATACCACACTGCTCACTTTTGACGACGGAAGCGGCTACGTGGCTGACACGCCGGGATTTTCTATGATGAAAATGCCTAAAATCGATCCAGCTCAAGTGATGTACCATTTTCACGAGATCGGAGAAGCTGCCAAAGAGTGTCGATTCGGGAACTGCATGCACGAACACGAGCCGGGTTGCGCCGTAAAAGAGTTAGTTGAAGCGTATGAAATCAGTGATGATCGCTATGCAAATTATCTGGCTCTGTTGGAACTGATGCGCGATGGTGCTCGCGATTACAAAAATAAAGATTTGAAATATCTGTAATCACCATAGTATACTTCAATACTGATATTGTATAGTATTGAATATTTACGACTACCAATAACGTTTCTAAGGGGGATTCGTGAAACAGCTCATACTACTACTAGCACTGATAACCTTTCAAATCAACGCCGAATCAATCGTGATCGGTCATGCTGATTGGCCGCCGTATCACACCGTGGATAAGAATGGTAAGCACGGAGGAAGTGATTACGAAATCGTCACCACTGTTCTCGATTCCATGGCCTGTTCATTCACACTTCAGGCGGCAGAGTGGGAAAATCAACTGCACATGCTCGAAGCTGGTCGCATCCATGCGGTTCGCGGAGCTGGTCACACTGTAGCTCGTGCTAAGTTTTCGCACTATACGCTACCCTACCGCTATGAATCATTTGCACTCTATTTGATTCGGACGCCGCAAAATGATCATCTATCGGACAGTGCTTTGTACAAACAGTTCTGTAGTGGAAAAATCAAACCGACAATTAACAAAGGGTACTATTACGGCAAAGCGATTGATTCAATCTTGACCACCGCGTTCAAACCAAAGGAACTACCGCTTATCGAACGCCAACTTCAGCTAATCGCCATGGTTCGCACAGGAAGAGTCTCGTCGTTTATTATGGAAACGGCCACTGCGAACTATCAATTTTCTGAACAAGAACGAGAGATAAAACTCCGCAGAATAGATTTGCCACCTGCCGGAGGAATTCATCTCATTTTCAGCAAGAAAAGTGTTAAACCTGAATTTGTTGAACGGTATAACGCCATGTTTACAAAACTCTTGAAAAACGGCACACTGGCTCCAATTTATCGCAAATACGGTATTGTACAACCCACGATCAAATGAACTGACACTCCGTTTTATACGCAAAAAGGTGGCCCTAAAAGCCACCTTTTTGCACAGATAAATCAATAAACTACTGAAAGAGATCAGACTTTAGAACGCTGTAATGAGTAAATGAGCGAAGTGGTGTTACCATGAGATTCACCACAATGGAGAAAAAGAGCGATAGGAAAATCGCCGTCATAATCACCAATTGATATTTGATCGCTTCGATAGGAATTGTTCCGCCGAGAATCTGACCGGTCATCATCCCCGGAAGTGATACTAACCCCATGGTCATCATCCCGCCAATGGCCGGTGAAATCGCCGCTCGCACGGCCCGTTCGCGAAATGGTGCCAGTGCTTCATTGCGTGATGCACCGTTGAAAAGCATCAGTTCGTACAGCGACCGTTCCTTTTTGAGAGAAGCATAAAAGCGATCGAGAGCGATCACATTTCCCTGAAGGACATTTCCCAAAACCATTCCAACGAGTGGAATCAAATAAGGCGCATCCCACAACGGCGTCACTCCCACTGTGAGAAGCATCAGCACTGAAACCACCGCCGTGACAATGAGACTCGCCGCGAAGGCAGGCAAAAAGAGAATCCGTCGTTTCAAACCGGCTCGCTGAATTATAGCACTGTTTGCAATAATCACCATAACAATCACCCAGAGAATAGTGATCACCGGCGAGTTCTTTTCAAAGAGAAATTGAAGGTACACTCCCACTAGCATGAGTTGTACGATCATACGCAATACACTGACTAACAGATCTTTGGCAAGACGAAGGCTACGAACTGAAATGATCAGTGCCGGAATAAACAGTAGCGATAGAAATAGCAAAACACTACTGATAGGAATGAGAAGAGTGTCACCCATTGGAACCTCCTAAAATGCTCATGGGAATAGATCGGTTGCATCGATCAATCCAAATGGAATCATGGGAAACTGAAATGAGGGAGATTGGCATTTTCAACAGATAATCGAGAACGCGCGACCGGCTCTGTTCATCAAGAGCGGAAGTAATTTCATCTGCGAGAAGTATAGGCCGCTGAAGTGAAAGTGCCGCCACCAATGCAAGTCGTTGGCGTTCGCCGCCGGAAAGAATCGATGTATCTTTTTCGATTATTAGCGCATCGTCGAAAAAGGTTTCGATAAGTTTAATCTGATTCTTTTTGATTTCGCTGTTGTAGCGATGAGATTTCCATTTTTGCATTCCCGCAAGAAACTGTTCAACGGTTCCTTCAGGCAAGGGCGGTTCTTGAGGAACGTAAGCGATTTGCGCGCGAATTGCTGCGGCAGTTTTGGCGGACAACTCGATTCCATTGATCATTACCGAACCGCTCCAACGTTCAAATCCGCCGAGAAGTGTGCGCAACACTGAACTTTTCCCACACCCCGAAGGCCCTGTGAGAACCACTTTTTCACGCTCGTCACAATGAAAAGAAAAATGATCGACCAGCAGTTCATTTTTCGTTCCCCAGAGGAGAAGGTCTTTGACTATTATCATACTATCCAATCTTTCCAATCTGTTACAGTGTAGTAAAATGATTCATAACCTACGAGCATTGCAACTCATTCCTTAGTTCAATTCGATTATAATTATTCCATTTAAACGAATTCTATTGTGATTCCCATCGAACAACACATAGTGGACATACAACTACACAACCAGCACTTTTCACACTGTACATAAACACAGGGAAACAGATATCTGCAATTGTTCGTTTACAATCGACCGAATAAAACTGATCACCTTGGTAGATCAGAGCAAGTATGATCTTTTGGGGGCGTGCAGTGTGGGTGCCAACAGAAAAGGACGAACGCGCGGTTCCAATGGTCAGTGGATATATCCGGTAACACTTCCCAATGGGAAACGAACAGCTCGATTTAGAACCCTGATTTCAAACATCTGTTCCAGCGATTGTGGCTATTGCCCACTGCGAAGTGAACGCGATTTATGCCGCTGTTCGCTCACGTCCAAAGAGGTTGTGAAACTCTTTCTAGAGTATCGACGGACGAGAAAAGTAAACGCCATTTTTATCAGTTCGGGATTCACATGCAACGGTGATTATTCGATGGAACAACTCATTAGCATATGAGAATACGTCGCTATAGAGAACAATACAACGGGTATATTCACATCAAAATTCTTCCCGGAGCAAGCGATGGCGCAATCACAGAAGCGGTGAATCTTGCATCAGCAGTGTCGCTGAACATCGAAACAGCCGGTGAAAAACATTTTTCGCTACTGTCGCAGAAAAAATCCTATCCCAACGACGTAATCGCACCCATGAAACTGATCTCTTCGCTGATATAGGCAAAAGAGAACGGAGCCAAAGTCTCCTTTACCACGCAATTTGTGGTAGGAGCTTCAAACGAAACCGATCGCGAATTGATTTCGTACATGGCAGGAATCTACCAACGATTGAGACTCCATCGGCACTTCTTTTCAGCCTATCAAGCTTGAGCGGGGGCTGTTCATCTTCCTGGAGAGAAGCCCCAAGCATCGCCATCTGATCGACTCGATCGCGAACATCGGCTCTATCATGTCGATTATCTCATGCGGCATTACGGTTTCAAATCAAACCAAATCCCACCTAAAAGCAAAGGAAATATTTCTCAGGGCACCGATCCCAAACAGGCTTGGGCAGATGCGCATCCAGAACAGTTTCCGATTAACATCAATCGTGGGACCAAAGAACAACTTCTGCGCATTCCCGGAATCGGCCCCACCGTGACAAATCGAATAATTTCGCAGTGCTCATCAACTAAAATTGAATCACGTGATGGAATTTCTCCGTTGAAACAGAACATTGAAAAGGCAAAGAGGTATATTCAGTACTGATATTACAACATCGTATAGGAGTTATCTATGCTAAAAAGAATTATATCCATTCTCTTTCCACTCACACTATCCGCCGCGGTGCTCTCTCCCGATGCCATTGCACTCACCAAAGGATACTCATTTCACGAAACTGAACAGCAGGTTCGCGCCCGCGCTAGTTCAGGAAAAATTTCCGGCACAATGATCATCAACAATACGTTCGATGATAATCAGTTTATTTCCCGAGGAGGATCCATTTTCACCCGCACTGACACATTTCTCACGGTGGAAATACCCTTTGAACTGCTCAACGAACTCGATTCTATCTCTGGGATAGTTCAATTCCAGCCAGCTCGCAAAGTGTTCCCAGCCATGGACAATGCGCGCACATCCGGCAAAGCAATTCACGTCTATTCCGGTGAAAATCTATCCAAAATCTACAGCGGAACCGGCGTCATTGTTGGTATTATCGATGGTGGATTTGAATATGAACACCCCGCATTTTTTGACACGAACAATAAACTCAGAATTTCACGCGTGTGGGACCAAAATGGTTCAGGTTTAACACCAAAACTTTTTCCCTACGGTGCTATCAGTTCATCATCATCGGCAATTTTAGCACAAAAAGGTGATCTTTCAAAAAATACACTTCACGCAACTCATGTAGCAGGAATTGCCGGTGGTTCGCGAAACAGTATGTACTTCGGCGTTGCTCCCGAATCGGAATTAGTTTTTGTATCAACGAACTGGTACGACAACGGGATTGCCGATGGAATAAAATGGATTTTCGATTACGCCGACTCGGTGAATAAACCGGCGGTAATCAACTTGAGTTTAGGAAGTCATTACGGGCCTCACGATGGAACATCGGCGATCGATCGAATCATCGAGTCACTCACCGGAAAAGGCCGTATTGTCGTCGGATCAGCGGGAAACGAACGGTCGGATCAGGCCCATATCAAGGCTGACTTTGCTGGCACGAATACTTTTCGTTCAGCCATGACTATTCCTAAATATGGCGATAAAACAACGGGACTTCAGCAGCTTTCACTCTGGGGAGATGAAAAACTCGACTTTTCAGTTCAGGTAGAACTCTACAGCGGATCAACCCGCGTTGCGCAGAGCAACCTGTTTTCGATTTCCAAACTCGAATCCGAAGGGTATAAAGAGTTTACCGTAAGCAACAACGGGATTTCGGTAGAAGGGGCTATCTTTGGGCAAGCGGCTTCACCACTGAACGGCAAACCGGAAATGGTCCTCCAGTTGACATCGACCACACCGCTCACTCCTAATTTGTCACTTATTCCCGTTTTGGTCATTGTAGCTCCCCGCGGAACTGTTCATGGTTGGTCTGCTATGGGAAACACCGATGGACACCCAGGATTTCACAGCAACAATGGAACGTTTACACCCGGCGACTCGGCATATACTGTCGGCGAGATCGGTGGAACGGGACGAGCGACCATTTCCGTTGGAGCATTTACGTCTAAAACTTCATTTATCAATACTTTTTTTAACGAGTCATACGCTCACGGAGTAACTGAAGGAGAAATGGCACCCTTTTCTAGTGTCGGTCCCACAGTGGACGGAAGAATCAAGCCGGATATCACGGCACCAGGAGATGTGATTATCTCTGCATTTCGTAGCAATGTCACCGACGACCACTTTGCAAAACTGATTAAGGATACTGTTCCCTTTAATAATCACACGTTCCCTTATGGCGGAATTTCAGGAACATCAATGGCGGCGCCCTTTGTCACGGGATCTGTAGCGCTTATGCTCGAAGCAAATCCAGAACTAACACCGATGGAAATCAAAAAAATACTCAAACAGAGTGCTCGTACCGATTCCATCGCCGAAGTGATTCCCGTTTCAGGCAGTGTGAGTTGGGGGGCGGGTAAAATCAACGTGGACAGCGCGGTAAGTCTCGCAGAAAAGAGCAAAGACGCTCCTCGTCAACCGCGAGCAGTTCAGGTTGTTCGAGTGACTCAGCGAGAGAATGAATCATTAGAACTGAACATTTCCGGCGCAATCGGTTCGACGAAAGTAGAACTGTTCGACCTGCGCGGACGTTTAATCTTGAGCAAATCGTTTGAATCTGCTTCGATCGCCACGCCAATTTCACTTCGCGGTGTGGCGGCGGGAACCTATATCTACGAAATCCGCAACGCCTCCGTTTCTCAGACGGGGAAAATCGCAATTCGTCAGTAATCTATCAAAGCCCTGTTCACTGTTGATTATCATCGATTTTGAACAGGGCATCTATTATTTTCTCCGGCAAATTCTCCGCACTTCATATCACCATAGCAATAGTGAAACTACAACCGATTAACGACGGGCTTTTCCATGAAAGTATTAGTAATCAATTGGCGCTGTATCAAAAACCCTGAAGCGGGTGGCGCGGAAGTCTACATTGATGAAATTCTCAAACGGAAACCGGCGGATTGGGATGTGGATTTCGTGGCATCGCTCTACGAAGGAGCTCCAGAAACAGAAGTGATCAACGGCTACACGGTGCACCGTATTCCAAATAACTTTCTGTTCAACTTTACATTCAAAAAAGCGTGGAAAAAGCGCTTTTCTAAAGTCGGATACGATCTTGTGGTTGATGTTATGTCGAAAATTCCTCTAGCAACTCCCAACTATATCAAAAACGTTCCGCTCATGGGAATTCACTATCACATTCACGGAGTTAGCCTATTTAAAGAGCTGAATCCACTCCCCGCTTCGTATGTCTATCTCATGGAAAAGCAACTGCTCAAGGCATACAAACAGACCCCGCTTCTCCTCATTGCCGAGAGTGATCAATCGGAGCTTATCGAACGCTACGGCAACAAAGATTTGACCATCGCCTACTGCGGGATCGATCGCCAATTCATGGAAAACCAAAATCCTTTCGCCAAATCCGAAACGCCAACGCTCTTCTATTTTGGAAGACTGAAAAAATACAAACGAGTCGATCACGTGATTCTCTCCTTTGCGGAAGTGCTCAAAAAGGTTCCCAACGCACAACTGGCTATCGCTGGAAAAGGCGACGATGAACCGCGACTCAAAGAGCTTGTACAGAGCTTGGGAATAGAACAATCGGTGCAGTTTCTCGGATTTATTTCCGAAGAAGAAAAAGGGCACTGGTGTTCAAAAGCGTGGACATTCGCCATTACTTCAGAAAAAGAGGGATGGGGAATTGTGGTCATTGAAGCCAATGCCGGAGCGGTTCCTGTGGTGGGATACAACGTGGAAGGCGTGCGCAACTCAATCAGCGATGGCTACTCTGGATTCCTTGTAGAAAATGGGAATATTCAGCAACTGGCGGATAAATTGACTCTTTTGATGACAGATGCCACACTTCGTGATACCATGTCTCACAATGCGCTCGAGTGGTCGAACAAATTCGGTTGGGACAACACCGCCGAAGGATTCCTCGCTCTGGCATCCCGAATAATTTCAAATCATAAGGGAGCACAATGAAAACAGCAATGATCACCGGTGTAAACGGTCAAGATGGATCGTATCTCGCAGACCTGCTCATACAAAAAGGGTATCGCGTCATTGGTTTGCTGCGCGAATCGAGTATGGAACATCTTCAAAACCTCGAATACTTGGGGATTCGTCACAAGATTGAACTAATTACCTACAACGTGGGCAATATTTTCAACATTATGTATCTCATGGAAAAACACAAACCAGACGAGTTCTACAACCTCGTGGCGCAAAGTTCCGTCGGCGTATCGTTTGCGCAACCGCAGAACACCATCGAATTCAATGTTTCCAGCGTCCTCAACATTCTCGAATCGATCCGTTCGGTCAGCCCCGCAACGAAATTCTATCAGGCATCGTCCTCGGAAATGTTCGGATGCGTTCGCAAAGAGAGCCTTCCTGTCACGGAAGATTTCGAATTTCACCCGGTCAGTCCCTACGGTATTTCAAAAGCAACCGGGCATTGGATCACCGTAAACTACCGCGAAGCCTACGGACTCTACACTGTGTGTGGCGTGTTGTTCAATCACGAATCGGCTCTTCGCGGAAAAAATTTCGTCACCAAAAAGATTATCGAAACGGCTCTGAAAATCAAACAGGGAAAAGCGTCCGAACTTCGTTTGGGAAATCTCGACGTATGGCGCGACTGGGGCTACGCTCCGAAATATGTCGAAGCGATGTGGCTCATGCTTCAGCAGGAAATTCCACAGGATATGCTGATCTGTTCAGGCGAAGCGCAACAGCTTGAGACATTCGCGCGCAAAGTTTTTGAAAAACTCGACGTGGATTACGATAAACACGTGGTAATCGACCAGAAACTCCTTCGCCCCGTTGACCTCGAAGTGATCTACGGTTCCAACCAAAAAGCAAAACAGAAACTCGGCTGGAACTACGACATCAGTTTCGATGATCTTGTCCAGAAATTGATCGACGATGAATTGGCGTTCAATACGTGGACAAAAAAACAGCTGAGCGATCAACTCTAGTCGATTTTTTGACAGAATAATTTGTCAAAACGCAATTCCACCAGATATCAATACTCTCACAATGGAGACTGTATGGAAAAAATACGTGAAAATTGGGGATCACGATTAGGTGTGATTCTCGCCGTTGCGGGAAGTGCCGTTGGATTAGGGAACTTTCTCGTATTCCCCGGTCGCGTTGCGGCCAATGGCGGTGCCGCCTTTCTTATCCCCTATTTTATTGCCTTTATCATTATCGGAATACCTCTCGCCTGGATGGAGTGGTCACTGGGGCGTCACGGCGGAAAAGTAGGACATGGAACCGGCCCGGGAATTCTTAACACCCTTGTCGATCATCCGAGCGCAAAGTATCTCGGATCACTGGGAGTCATTGGCCCGCTTCTTATTTTCTTTTTCTACATCTATATCGAATCGTGGCTTCTAGGATTTATCTGGTACGGAATCACCGGTGAACTCTCCCGCGCGGCAGTCGGTGCCGATAGCATGGCGGCCTTTCTCGGTGAGTATCTATCAGGTGAAATGAGAATTTTCGCCATTCCTTCCCACCTGATTTTTTTTGTTATTACTTTTTTGATGAATTTTATGATCATCTGGTTCGGCGTGCGTCGCGGCATTGAACGTTCCGCCAAAATACTGATGCCGCTCTTGCTAATTCTCGGTATTATTCTCATGATTCGCGTGCTCACGCTTCCGGGAATCTCTGTGGGAATGGGCTATCTCTGGAACCCCGATTTCTCGAAACTGCTGGACATTAACGTATGGTTTGCCGCCACGACGCAGATTTTTTTCACCCTTTCTGTTGGTATCGGAACCATTCTCACCTACGCTTCTTATGTAAAACCAAAACAGGATATCGCCCTTTCGAGTCTCACCGCCAACGCTACCAACGAACTGGTGGAAGTGATCATCGGCGGAACACTGGTCATTCCCGCGGCAATCGCCATTCTCGGCGCGGCTGCTTCGGCAGATATCGCGAAAGCGGGCGTGGTGGATCTCGGTTTTATCACAATGCCACTGATTTTTTCGCACATGGGCGACATAAGTGGATACATTTTGCAGATATTCTGGTTTGTACTGCTCTTTATCGGCGGACTCACCTCTTCCGTATCGATCCTTCAACCGGGAATCTCTTTTCTCGAAGATGAACTGAGGATGGAACGCAAAAGTTCAATCGCTGTATTGGGAGCTATTACTCTTTTCTTTTCGCTCTTGGTAATATGGGGATTCAACGCCGGGGCCGCCGACGAGATCGATCTGTGGGGATTCCAGTTTAGCCTCTTGCTTTTCGGAACCATCGAAGCGATCATTTTCTCCTGGGTTCTCGGGGTGCAAGAAGGAACAAAAGAGTTGCTCGACGGCGCGGAAATCA
>JAIFMU010000174.1 GCA_020048285.1 bacterium
CTGGGATTCAACAAAAAAAAGGGGGAAAATAGTGCATAGAATTGCTGCTAATTTCCTTTCTTCCAAACTTGATTATCTTCTTACGAATAGTGAATTCAGTAAACAATCGTTCTACAAACATACTAAAAACGTGATTCCAACCTATATCGTGAACCCATTCATCAATAATAGGATGCAACCAATTTTTTCAAAACATCGTTTTGAAAGTTCGATGATCAATTTCCTCCATGTCGGAACAATTCAGAGACGTAAAAATATTCATACAACAATCAATGCATTGTCCCGATTACAATGTGATTTTGCTTATGACATTGTCGGAAAATGGGAATCTGACCAATATAAAGAAGAGTTATATTCGCTTGTAAAATCTTTGGGGCTATCAAATAAGGTACATTTTCATGGCCGATTAAATGATGAGGAATTAGCCACAAAGTACGAAAATGCTACAATATTTATCATGGTCTCCAATATGGAAGGGTATGGTATGGTCTATACAGATGCAATGAAATATGGACTTCCTATCATCGCATCGAATCGTGGAGCCATACCCGAAGTTGTCACCTCTGGAGTAAACGGCATTCTTTGTGATCCTAACGATGATGCATCTATTTTTGATGCTATTAATAAAATGGTTTCAGATAGCGACATTCTAAATAGAATGAGTATGGAAAACTATAAAAAATATCAAACATTTATTAGCAGAGAAGAGTTCATAGATAGATACTACAATTATTTTTCCGAGATCAAGAACTATGTAAACCATCGAAATTGAATATTACAATAGCAAAAGACAATCATTTGAATAATTTTATTTAGAAAGTATAAGGCTTACGACTTTTTTTGAATAAATTCTTTATATAGTTCCAAAATCTTTTGAGTCACATTACTAACCATAAACTTATCTTCATACACTAAACGCCCTGCCAGACCCATTTTTCCCCTTATTTGTTCTGATGAACAGAGCTTCTGTAAGGCTTCAATTAATGAGTCTAAAGAACCAGATTTAAAAAGTAAGCCATTTATTTCATTTTCTATAATTTCGGTAGGGCCACCAATATCCGGTCCAATTACAGGTATTGAAACTATTCCTGCTTCAATAAGTGTTCTTCCCAACGGTTCAACATATGTACTCGTATTAACGACGATATCTGCGGAACTATATAATTCCTGTTTAGAAGTACTAAATGGGTAAAACTCTACATTCGAAAGGTGTTTTGCCGAATCTTTCAGTAATTTAACATAATTTGAATTTTCACCATGGCCAACAATAATAAATTTAACATCGCGAAATTTTGCCCCAATTTTTTCTGCAGCTGCTATTAATAGTTCAATACCCTTTATGGGAGCTAAGCGCCCAGGTAATAATACACGGCAGATATCATCATGCTTCTTATCTACAGAGAAATCTGGCAATCCATTGTAGATTAACCTCACATCAATTTTAGTTCCATTATCTTTCAAGTAGTTACAAACTGTCTGAGAAACGCCAATAATTGCATCTGGAATTGTTCTAACAAGAAGTAGTTTAAACTGTGGTAGATTACAATCATGGGCAGTATAGATAACGGTGATATTTGTGGTTAATTTGAGAAAAAATGCAAAAAACAGGGATGGAACAGAATTACAGTGAATTAATTCAATATCTTCTTTGATGATAAATTTTCGCAGTTTATAAGCAGTGATTCCTATGTCAAATACATTTGCCATTCCAGCTTGAAAGATGCCTACCCCCGGAGTTTTATGTTGAGAAATTCTTTTTGCAAGAGTTGAAATTGTATGACATTCCGAGACCCAACATCTATTCAGGCTTCCTTCACGAAGCATTTCGTCTGCAATATCAAGAATATACTCTTGAGCCCCCCCATGAAAATTAAAATGATCTAAGAAAAGAATATTCATTTAATACTCGCACATTAAAGGATTATTTCACCAAATTTTCAATTAGATTTTGCCAAGTTTTATCACAATTAGCGATAAAATCATTGCGACTTGGCAATAACTTTGACTTCTCTATATTATTCATTGACAATTTCTTATAGGTTCGTGGTGATATTACATTATATATAGCATCTAAAATTTCAATGCAATCTTCTGGATTTGCAAGTATTCCATTTTCACCATCTAATACAAGATCTGGCACAGCTCCAGCCTTCGATCCCACAATTGGCAATCCGAAACACATCGCTTCCGCATAAACCATACCGTAACCTTCCATTCTAGAAACAAGCGTAAATATGTCAGCAGATTCATAACTGCTCCGAAGTTCTTCGGCATCAACTGATCCAACAAATGACACATTATGATGAAGGTTAAATGTATCAATTATTATCTGCAATTTTGAATAATACGTCAGATCTACAATTTTCCCAATAACCTTTAGGTGGTAGGGTATTGATAATTTTGAACAAGCTAAAAATAATGTATCTAAATTTTTCCGATTTTCAATTGTTCCTACGAACAACAGATTTATGGTTTTGCTTGAGAGTTTTCTCGGGCTAACAGAAATTGGTTTCATCACATTCACCAATGGTTCCAACAAAAAAAGCGGGGTTTTCTGTTTTCCTACTAATTCACAAAATATGCGCTTTGAAAAAGGAGTATTTGCAATTACGTGAGTGTACATCTTGGATGACAAAGCCTCTCCTACTCGTACAATTGACCTCCCCAAACTGGGCTTACGTGTTAAAAAGTTAAAATGATGAATCATTCCAATACAAGGAAGTTTGCGAACAAATCTGGCAAAATAAAGCGCAATTGCATAACGAGAAAAATAGTCACTATCAAACATTAATACAGTGTTTTTAGGTGCCTTAATAATTTTAATTAAAAGATCAAATGCTACCAAAGGCAATGTCATGAATGATCTTCCCCAAATCAAACCTCCTTCAAATCGATATACTTTTACGCCTGTTTTCTCTATCGTATTTAGGAGTACATCATTATAAATCTGCCCACCAGTTATTGGATTTGAAACAGAATGAGTAATAAATATTAGCTCCATTGCAATCCTTTTGAAACTCAAATGTGTTTGAAGTACTATGACTTTTTAACTTCTTTCGCCCAGGAATCCTTGAGCGTGGCGGTACGGTTGAACACGAGACCTTCCGATCCAGAATCTTTCACGAAATAGCCGGTACGTTCAAACTGGAACGGTTTTGTTCCCGCAAGTTCCGCAACTGCCGGCTCTGCTTTCACGTTGGTAATCACCGTTAGCGAATCAGGATTGATATTCGCAATGAAATCTTCGCCGGACTCTTCGGGATTCTCTTTCGTAAAGAGTTGATCGTACTGATTTACCGTGCAATCAATCGCATGATTCGCCGAAACCCAATGAATCGTTCCTTTCACCTTGCGACCATCGGGAGAATCTCCACCTTTGGTTGCAGGATCGTAGGTACAGCGAAGTTCAACGATTTCACCTGCTTCATTTTTGATTACCGACGTACAGGTAATGAAGTAGGCATAACGAAGACGCACTTCTGAACCAACGGTCAAACGGAAGAACTTTTTCGGCGCATCTTCCATGAAATCAGAACGTTCAATATAGAGTTCACGACTGAACGGAATCTGACGTGTTCCATCATTTTCATTTTCAGGATTGTTGATTCCGGTCATCATTTCTACGTGATTTTCAGGATAGTTTTCGATCACCACTTTAATCGGATCGAACACTCCCATGAACCGCAAAGACGAAGCGTTCAACTCTGTGCGGACAAAGTGTTCCAAGAGTGCAAAATCTACAATGGAATCGCGTTTTGCAAGACCAATCTGATCGATGAAGGCGCGGATCGCCGTTGCAGGATAGCCACGACGACGCATGCCGCAAAGTGTAGGCATACGAGGATCATCCCATCCGTTTACAAAATTTTCTTCCACGAGTTTACGCAGTTTACGTTTACTCATAACCGTATAAGTAAGGTTAAGTCGAGCAAATTCAATCTGTCGAGGTTTCGCAGGAAGAGTCACATTTTCAATAAACCAGTTATAGAGAGGACGGTGATCTTCAAACTCAAGCGAACAGAGCGAGTGCGTCACTTTTTCAAAGGCATCTTCGAGGGGGTGAGCGAAATCATACATCGGATAGATACACCATTCGTCGCCAGTGCGGTGATGGTGAATTTTCAGGATACGGTAGAGAACCGGATCACGCATGTTGATATTCGGTGATGTAACATCGATTTTCGCACGAAGAACTTTACTTCCATCTTCAAATTCACCAGCACGCATACGCGCAAACAGATCAAGATTTTCTTCGATCGAACGTGTTTTAAAAGGTGAATCTTTTCCTGGATTTTGCAAGTCACCACGGAATTCACGCATCTGTTCAGGAGTGAGATCGCAGACAAAGGCGAGATCTTTTTTAATCAGTTCGACAGCAGCTTCATAAATTTTTTCGTAATAATCGGAAGCGTAATAGAGACGATCTTCCCAATTAAATCCAAGCCATTTAATGTCTTCTTGGATTGAATCTACGAATTCGGTATCTTCTTTTGAAGGATTGGTGTCATCCATGCGAAGATTACAAGTTCCGCCAAAATCGATGGCGGCACCAAAGTCGGTACAGATCGCTTTCGCGTGTCCAATGTGAAGATATCCGTTTGGTTCAGGAGGAAAACGAGTCACAATCGACTGGTGCTTTCCCGAGGCAAGATCTTCTTTGATAATATCATATATAAAATTTGATTTCAGATTTTCGTCGCTCATCTATTTCTCCATATTCAAACGGCGAACACAAGGGTTCGCCTCGATTTATTTCATTTCAATAAACGCACGAAGTCGTGCAACCGATTCTTCTTTACCGATAAACGCGATTACATCGTGCATCGAAGGACCACCGCCGACACCGGTTATTGCTACACGAATCGGCATTCCCACTTTTCCAAATCCAAGCCCTTTCGTTTCCATATATGAATGGAACAGCGCATCAACCGATTCCGCAGAAAAGTCTGTGAGCGATTCGATTCCGTTGGCAATGTCAGTAAGAACCTCAACGAGATTATCCTGCTTCGCCAACTTTTTCATTGAACCTTCATCAAACTCAGACGGTTTCACGAAGAAGTAGTTCAAGGTTCCGGCAATTTCGGTCACTTTTTTAGAACGACCTTTCATCATTTCGATAACCGGAATCAGTTTTGAATCGTCGTAATCTGCATTGATATAGCAGAGTTCTACCAAAGCCGGTTTTACTTCGGGAAGAAGGGTTTCCGCAGAAGCTTCAGTGATATAGTGACCGTTCATCCATTCAAGTTTTTTGGAGTCAAACACGGAAGGTTTTGCACCAATGCGGTCAAGAGTAAAGAGTTCGATCATCTCTTCGAGAGTCATGATCTCTTTGTCATCGCCAGGACTCCACCCAAGAAGCGCAAGGAAATTAAAGAGCGCATGAGGAAGAACACCTTCGCGATAGTAATCCATCACCGATGCGGCACCTTTTCGTTTCGAAAGTTTTCCGCCTGTTTCAGAAAGAATAACCGGAAGGTGCGCCCAAATTGGCGTTTCCCATCCAAAGGCACGATACAGAAGTACGTGTTTTGGTGCGGAAGTAATCCACTCGTCGCCGCGAAGGACGTGAGATACTCGCATGAAATGGTCGTCAATCACATTGGCAAGGTGGTAGGTCGGGAATCCATCGGTTTTGAGAAGTACAAAGTCATCGAGCGTGTCTGATTCAAAGGAGATTTTACCGCGGATAACATCGTCAAACGTAATTGTTTGGCTATCAGGAATCTTCAGTCGAATTACAGAAGGTTCACCGGCAGCAAGTTTTGCTTTCACTTCGTCAGCTGAAAGACCACGGCAGTGGCGATCATAGCCGGTCGCCTGTGGGTTTTCACTTGATTCCTGCGTTGCCCGCAACTGTTCAAGACGTTCTGATGAACAGAAACAGTGATACGCAAGCCCTTTTTCTACCAGTTCATCGGCATATTTTTTATAGAGTTCGAGTCGTTCAGATTGAAAATAAGGACCACAGTCACCGCCAACTTCAGGACCTTCATCCCAATCGAGTCCCATCCAACGCAGTGACGTGAAAATTTCATCAAGTGCGCCTTCGTGGTAGCGGGTACGGTCTGTGTCTTCGATACGAAGAAGAAATTTTCCGCCGTTTTTCTTTGCAAAGAGGTAGTTAAAAAGAGCTGTGCGAGCACCGCCCACATGAAGATATCCCGTTGGTGAAGGGGCAAAACGAACTCGAATTTCACTCATACTACATCCAATCGTCACAAAAACCGTATTTAACTCGCCAAAAATAGTTTATGGTACTCTAGGACAACACGATTTTGCATATCCATAAAGAATCAATTCCCTGCAGAAAAGAGATTTATCGTCTATATTGAGCATAGATATTCAATCAATATAATGCGGAGATAATGATGCTTAAATCTGTTCAATCGCTCATGGCGGTACTAACTCTGCTCAATGCCTCACTGCTAGCTCAAAATCTTATCACTAATGGCGCCTTTGAAGGCAACAATACCATATGGAGACTCAATCTTCTCGAAACGGCATCAGAAACAAGTGCCACTCTCGACTTCCCCTCGCTTTCTATAAATGGATCAACCTGTGCTCGTATCAAAGTGATCGAAAAACAGCCCGAAGATTGGTACATTCAACTTGCTATTCCTTCGTGGCAGGTCAAAGCAAACTCTATTTATCGGTTTTCATTCTACGCAAAAGGTGAAAGCTCAATACAAATAAGTGCCGCCTACGGAAAAGACGCGCCGGAACCGTACAAATACAAAGAGGGTTTTACATTTAACCTTCGCCAAAATTGGGCAAAATACTCGGGGGAATTTTCCAGTGATATCGAAGGGAACGGCCTTCTGGAACTGACCATAAATGTTGGCGATCATCCTGGCGAATATCTATTAGACAGTCTCGTTCTCGAAGAAATTGATAAAATCGACCAGTGGAATACTTGGTATTCGCAAGCTGATGCGCGCATTGACCAGTTCCGAAAAAACAGTATTTCATTTAACTCACTGATCGACGATAAAGGAAAAAACGTCACCGCGGGAACTGTCACATTGAAACAGAACAAACACGCATTCCCCTTTGGCACATCGTTAATACTGGCTGATACCGTTTCAGCCTCTGACAATAAGTGGTATCAGGCAAAGGCCAAAGAACTGTTTAACTCAATCACAATCGAGAGCGCGTTCAAATGGGTCGATTTCGAACCGATGCCGAACCAACTAAAAAGCAGTGAAATTGCCAAATACACAACCTATGCAGACACAAATGGCATGAAACTTCGCGGTCACGTTTTAGCGTGGGCTCTTCAGAAATACGGTTTTGAAACTCACTGGCCACAAATAGGCACGGACCAACAACTGAAAGCGGCAATCAAGAATCGCATTTTACGAGATGTCGCAGCCTACAAAGGCAAAATTCACGAGCACGATGTATGGAATGAGCCTTTTCACGAACCGGAATGGTTTAACCGCTTAAACCATCTCAACCAAAACCGAGAAAACTACTGGGAACTGATGGATTCTGCATTTCACTGGGCACGCTCTGCTGACTCTTCTGCCGATCTCTATCTCAACGAGTACTCGGTTGTTGCCGGTGGTCAAACCGAAACACTTCGAGAAATTGTTCGCGGAATGATCGACAGAAAGGTTCCGATCACCGGAATAGGCGCTCAATGTCATTTCGGGAACAATCCAATCGAACCGGAACTAATTCGCAAGCGACTCGATTCACTCGCATCGCTGGGACTAAAAATCAAATTAACCGAGTTCGACATGGGTTCTCCAGAAGAGGGCGTTCTGCTGACCGAAAAGCAGATGGCTTCGGAGTACGCGAAATTCCTGCGAACCGCTTTTTCTCACCCTGCCGTAGACGGCATAACAATATGGGGATTTTGGGATAAACTCATTTGGAACAAACCAGTTTACTCAGAAACGGCACAGCAATGGTCGCAAGGAGCAGGACTATTTAAGTCAGATAAGTCGCCCAAGCTAGCTGCCGATTCGGTGGTGACACTTCTGACCAAAACGTGGAGAACTGACACGTCCTTCAATCTTGCATCCAAACATGAGATTCGCGGATTCTATGGTACCTATGATATCGAAATTAAAAATGGTGACACTCTCTGGATGGGAACATTCTCATTAAAAGCCGATGTACCAACGGATACGATTCGCGTCAAGCGAATAACGCCAGTAAAAATTGCGACAATTGAAAAAAGTGCTCAACGTTTTTTTGCGAGAACCGATAGTAAAAGTAGAATCGTGAGAATCAGAGGTGCTCAAGCGGTATATCCTACCACACTTGAACTGCTCGATCTTCGCGGAAGGCGAATCTATCAATCGACCATTGAAAACGCTGACTCTTTTGAATTTGATCTCTCAACAGTTCCCGACGGAATCTTTGTGATGAAACTATTCAACGGAACGGCAGCGATTCAGCAAAAGCTCTTACTGACGAGGTAAAAAATGTTGCTAACCGAAGCTGCCACAAAAGAGTATGTTGTGGAAAATGAACGCGCCGAAGAGTGTATTATGGAAGATAACCTTCCTGAAGCGGCAAGTACTCTTCTCGAAATTATCGACCGCGCACCTTCAAACAGCCGCGCTTTCAACAATCTTGGCGTAATTGCATGGAAACAAGACAATTGGTACGATGCATTCGGACTGTTCAAGCATGCCCTTGAATTGAAGCCAGACAATGCAGATGCAGCCTCAAATCTCTTCGATCTCGCCTTGAAAACCCACAAAATAGACGAAGTTCGCGACATGCTTGTCAAAGCATCAGACCTTCTCCCCTACGATGCCGAGCTCGAAGATATCGCATTGGGGCTGCGCGAAGACGGCGATGATATCTACTATTGTGGCCGCGCACTTCAGCAGGGTTACTACCACCCTGATCTCGCCAATGCAGATGCACTTGTGGGCGAAGGGAAATACCCCGAAGCTTCAGCGCTCTATTTCAAAGTTCTCGATGAACAGGGCGAATTGGCAGAAGTGTATAACGGGTTGGGAGTGATCAATTTCCATGAAAAAAAGTACCTCGACGCGTTTACTCTTTTCACGGAAGCCATAAAACTAAACCCGATCAATCGGGATATGTTCATGAATCTTTTTGATTCAGCTCAGGTTTCTGATATGGTCAAAAACTCGATCGACATTTTCTATACCTGTCGCAAAGAGTACCCACAACTGGAAGAGATTGAACATCTTGTGCCGAAGTATCCAGAATAATCGCACTTTTACCAAAAAGTATTAAAGTACGGTTTTTGAAATGTCGATAGAAACAGTGACCGAAGAGATCTAAAACACCTCCCTTGTGTGTGACTCTGTTGCAACTTCCCCAAATTTTGTGCAGAGAAGAAATTAACGGTTGCATATTGTTTACGGACGTATTTCCCCAAATGCGTCCGTATTTTTTTACCCCAACTCCTCGATTTCAACTCTCGACCATTCCGTCCTCTCCCCGTTCATGTGTACCGCTGTCAAAATGTAATCCGACAACGACCGAATCATAATTGCGTGGTGCTTTCCCCTTTTTGATTGGGCAGAATCGGATTTGGGTAGTTCTTTTTCATGTTTGAGTGGACTGATGAAGATTTGAGTAAATAGCAAGGAATTTAGGTTCATTTATTAATAAGACAGTCTATTATGGTCCCACGATGAAATTCAGATGTTCCTAATGCGAAATAAGTCGGTGCACTAGATAGTTGTTTTAAAGGAGAAAACAATGAGCACTATAAGTGTTCACAAATATTAAATCCTCCTACCTCGTTCGATTTCAACTCTGGAGATTATTGCCCACCTGAGCTACTGGAAGGTTTGATTGAACAAACAACGCAATGAGAACATGCCACGTAGAAATAATGTGAAGCATGGGAACTACTCCAAGTTTCACCCATTAAAGCGAGCGACTAGAGCGGTAGGTTTTGTCTAGCGATCTAGTGAGATATATGGGTGATGATTTGCTCACTGAGGATCGGCATCAAACACCAAATAGCACCTCTCCCCCACATTTGAAAAAATGACAGAACAACTTCCTCAGCAACTCCTTAATATACTACAAAACAACAACTTGAACAATTCCTTTAAACTACTTAGATTTTAAAGTCAAGAAAATGACGGTATCCTTTGGATTGCGGGTTGGAAGGACGGCAAATGAGGATTCGAGAATCAATATACGCCCACAGTGAGGCATATCCAAGGGAACCAATCGATAAATCACCCGTTTCTAAATTGTCATATATCGCCATTTTGGATCCCTGAATCGTTCAACCTTACGATTTATATTCCGAATCAAACAGATCTACCAACCGAGCGATTTCTGCGGTCAAATCACCACCGCGAATCGCATCCCATCCGAGCCACATGATCGGCACGTTGCTTTCAAGTGGATTTTTCACATCTGGGTGAAGTGATGGAAATAGGCCAAGATTCGCCATGGTGTCGCCCGCTTCGTAGGACGCAAAGAAATCCACCAATGGCTGAAGCTCTGCTTTTCGCTGTTTTTTTGCTAGCATAAAGACCGGGCTCACGATTGCTCCGTCTTCGGGCCAAACAGCTTCCATGGGCCCGCCGTTCTTGGTCATTTTCGTAAAAAAGTAGGGCATTATAGTAACAGCGGGGCGATTCTGAGTGAGTCGATCAGATTTCACCATCTGAGACGGGTGCATACTCTGCAGCATCGACCGTCCTAGCGCTTCGATCCCCGAGTCACCGTAGAGTT
>JAIFMU010000025.1 GCA_020048285.1 bacterium
TTCCCCGACATGGGGGATTGTTTCCCCGACATGGGGGATTGTTTCCCCGACATGGGGGATTGTTTCCCCGACATGGGGGATTGTTTCCCCGACATGAAGAGTACGAACGGTCATCTCGATTGGTTCAGGCGGAGTCTCTACCAGTTCGAGTGTCACTTCTTTGCCGCCAATATTGAGCGTGAATGATTCGCCATCTACGATCGGTTCAATGGGAATCGAAGCAGTTATATCATCTATCGGTTCCGGTGCCGTTTCCACCGGTTCGAGAGTGACCTCTTTGCCTCCGATGTTCAGCACGAACGATTCTCCCGCAACGATCGGTTCTTTGGCAATGTCAATTGTTTCAATGTAGTTGGGAACTAGTTCAGGGGAGGTGAGTTCGATTGTGGAAGGATCAATGGTTCGGCGAGGAATTGGCGACACTGATTTTGTCGTTGTGGGGACTGGATTTGCCACGTGAGCAAACAGTTCGAGATCTACAATGGAATCACTCTTTGGCGATTCGGTTTTGGGTGAGGGTTTCTCTTCGGTCTCTATTTTCCAGACTCGGTGGCGAAGTACGGCGAGATCAGATTCTAGCGAATTGATTTTTCCTCTCAATTCCTTTGATCGACTCGAAGCGGAAAGGGCCGAAACAATCGCCCAGATCGGAAGTCCGATAAAGAAAAGAATAAGCAGTACGACAATTAGTTCCATGGTTTCTCCATTTTGAAATTTGGATTACACATTTGTGTAGGGGGATTCGATGTGGATGCCCGATGATGGAAAATGTCATTTATTTCCAAACGATCTTGGATACCCACAAGGGATATCACTACAAATCTCATCCCACCGGATTCCAACAGTACCATCGATGATTCTTATCGATTGATTCTTCGGGGAACACTCCACACTGATCGGTGGCGCGATCGCATCGATCGCGGAATGGACAGCCGACAATCACGGCGGTTCCTTCGGGAACAACCCCTTCGATGGTGGAGAGCCGAGTATTTCCGCTATCCAAAGAAGCCACGGCGTTCATCAATCCCTTGGTATACGGGTGTTTGGGCGACTGGAATAACTCTTGCGCCGATGCCGATTCCGCCACATGGCCGGCGTAGAGCACCGTGACTTCGTGAGCGATCTCGGCCACCACGCCCAGATCGTGAGTAATAAAAAGAATAGCCATTCCCTTTTTCTCTTGAAGTTCCTTGAGCAGTTCGAGAATCTGCGCTTGAACAGTTACATCAAGAGCCGTGGTCGGTTCGTCGGCGATCAGTAGTTTCGGTTCACAGGCCAGAGCCATGGCGATCATCACTCGCTGACGCATTCCGCCGGAAAGTTCGTGAGGATAGCTGTCGATCCGTTTTTCTGGATCGGAAATCTTTACCAGCCCAAACAGTTCGATACATTTTTTGCGCGCTTCGGTGCGGTCGAGTTTCTGGTGAAGCATGATCGATTCCATCACCTGATCGCCCACGCGAAATACCGGGTTCAGCGACGTCATGGGATCTTGAAAAATCATGGCAATATCTTTCCCGCGAATCTTGCGAAGTTCCGATTCGGTCAAGGTGGGGAGATTCGTGCCATTGAACAGAATAGATCCGCCGGAAATTTTCCCCGACCCGCTGAGTAACCCCATGATCGCCAATGACGACACTGATTTTCCACATCCCGATTCGCCGACCAAACAGTGCGTTTTTCCCGATTCTATCGACAGTGTGAGCGATCGAACGGCGGAGACCACCCCGTTATTCGATCCAAAGGTGACGGCGAGATTTTTTATTTCAAGAAGAGCCATTGGTGTTCCTTATTGTTCCCGAACATACACAGTTTTTGTGAAATACTTATTGAGTAGTTCTGTTTTGAAGATTTTGAAATTGAGAAGATTTTCATTCGATCCAAAGAGCGGAGTTCCGGATCCGAGAATTTTCGAAACGGTGGTGATGGTCATCTCATCAATCAGGTCTTCTTTGAGAAATGCCTGAATAGTTTTTCCTCCGTCAACATAGATCGCATTGATCCCTTGATTGTTCAGATTTTGAACAATCTCATTCACCGAACCGTTCAGAATCGTACACTTACCTTCGATGTGCGCGGGAATTTTACTTATGGTATAACTTAATACGAATGCCGGTTTGGTATAGGGCCATTCTGGAAAACTGAGCACCGTTTCAAACGTTTTTCTTCCCATAACGATTCCGTCAATTCGATCCATAAATTCACCATAACCGAAATCAGAATTCGATTCGTTTGGAATTGATGTCAGCCAGTCGATAGATCCTGTTTTGTCGGCTATATATCCATCCATGGAGCACGCGATATACACAATATTAGGCATTAGGTTCCTTTTGGATAAATATGGAAAAACAGAAATAACCACTAAAGATACCATTCGCACTTCAAATTCTGTGTTGCTTTCGGTGCGCTGATCATTTCTGTCAAAATTGCGTAAGAAAAATGGTGAAATTACTCTACCAATTCGGTACAATGTACGTGAAATATTACGATTAGAAAAGATTGGGGGACAATATGAAAATGGAAGTTTTACTGATTCTTGCATTATTACTTTTTGCAGGTGCTCAGGAAAGAAAAACTGCTGCGGTAATGGAATTTAGTGGGTCTGGAATAGAATCTGCTGAAATCCAGACTCTTACGAGTAAGCTTGGGAGTGAACTCGTAAAACAAGATGTGTTTGTGATACTCGAAAGAGCAGAGATGGGACTAGTTCTACAGGAACAGGGATTTCAGCAGACTGGGTGCACCAGCGCTGAATGTGCGGTTGAAGTTGGTCAGGTTTTGGGAGTTCAGTTTATTATCACAGGATCCATTGGCAAACTTGAAGATATGTACTATGTCGAAACGCGCCTTATCGACGTCGGAAGTTCGAAAATCACAAAGAGTGTGGATCGAAATGTTCACGGTACACTAAAAGATGTTTTGATTACAGCTCTTCCAGAGATTGCCTCTGAACTATCCGGCAAAATTGTTCCTGTAAATATGACTACGTCTAAGTCTTCAAAGGAAGCACCCATAAAAACTGTTCAGCCGGAAATTAAAAAGAAAAAGCGGGTAGTTCCTATTCTGCTCAGCGCCGTTGGAGTTATTGGCGCTGGAGTGGGTGCATTTTTCATCATCCAAAAAAAGAAAGATTCCGGTGAACCAGAACTTTCCACAGGGCAGATACAAATTACTATTCCTGCTTTTAAAGGAGCATTCAAATGAAAAAGACAGTAGCTCTCTTATTTGCGGTGATGATTCTTTTTTCGTGTCAAAATCCTTTGTTTAAAGATGCTCGCGAAGAGCGCGGTGAAATTCAGATCATATTCGTCGATTCTGTAGGCGTGTCAGTTCGAGAGAGTCGCGCAGATGCTCTCACCTATACCGTAAAGATTTCTGGTCCCGGAATGTCCACGATTATTCACACGGGCAAAAAACCGGGAGAAACAATTACCGCTGATGTACCAGCGGGTGTCGGTCGTATGGTGACTCTTGAACGATACTTGGACGGTGTGCTAGAACAGACAATATCACGACAGGTCGATGTAAATGCAGGAGCCAGCACCTCCGTGGAACTTCCTGTTCCCGGAGTTACCGGCGCCGATGGATGGGTAATCAAAGCGGTTCGGTTATCTGTTCTTTTTAATCAACTGCTTGGAACTGTGACTCCTGCAGGAGGAGTTTTCACACGCGACACCACCATTACACTTACAGCAGTTCCGACGGGAAATGCCTATTTTGACGGATGGTATGTCGGTTCCCAGATGAAAGGCCTTTCAGATCAGCTCACGTTGAAAATGTCCGACAGTGCCACTGTGACAGCTCTTTTTTCAGTGGAGACTATTGCTATCTCGGTGCAACCGCGTGATACCGCTGTTGGTGAAGGTTCTGATGTCTCATTTTATGCAGAAGGATTATCGTCCATCGAAGGTGCTGGTGTTTCATATCAGTGGCAGAAAAAAGTAAGTGGCTCCGCACAGTTTACTGATATATCCGGAGCAAATTCATCTAAGTTTCAGTTGAATGCCGTAGGCACAGATCAAGACAGTCTCGTAGTTCGCTGTCGAATTTTCGGGCTGAAGAAAGGTGAAAAATTCAGTCGTGAGTCACTCCTTCGAGTAAACCCTGAAGGGAAAGTCTCTCTTACGGTCACTGCAAATGATCCTCTTAAAGGATCGATATTGAAAAGTCCGGATAAGTCTAACTATTCTATAGGTGATACGGTAATATTGACGGCTAAAGCAGTTGCGGGGAATCTGTTTGAAAAATGGCTCGGGGCCTCGGTTCTCGTTCTTTCTGATTCCAGTGCGCGAATCATTGTGAATGAAAATACCAATATCACCGCGCATTTTATTTCAGCTTCTGAAGCAATTACCGTGAGCAGTCTCGAAGATGGTGATTTTTGGGAAGGAACCGATGCCGTCTTCACTGTTACTGCTTCACACCGCGATGGTGAAAAAATAAGCTATCAGTGGGAAGAGAAGATCGGGAGTAGTGCATTTATACCTATTGCGGGCAAAACAACATCTTCGCTAATAATTTCTGCCGTTGGGGTGGCGCAGAACGGTAGACTCTACAGATGTAAAGTCTATACTGAAAATGGTTCGGTTTATAGTTCTGAAGCCGAACTTCGCGTGACGGAGAAGGATAAGTGGAATCTTACCACCAAGGTAGAACCAGATCTCCTTCGCGGATCAATTGTCACTAGTTCGGAGGGACCATACTTGACAGGTTCAAAAGTTTCGCTTACCGCTGTGTCGCGTGCAGGGTCAATATTTAAATATTGGTTAAACGGCAGTGACTCTATTGGCGCCGATACTGTTATTGATGTGGTAGTGAAAGCACACACTGTAATTACCGGGGTATTTATTCCAGCCTCTGAAGCACTTTCGATGCAAGCTGGATTTCCTGCTGATGAGGTTCGGAAAATGGGGGAATCTGTCACATTTACGGCTAAGGCGGTACATCTTCGTGGTGAAAAACTCTTCTACCAGTGGGAAAAGAAAGCAACGAACGATACGGGCTTCACGGTGATTCCCGGCGGTTCCTCCGAGTCGATTACTTTCAGCAATCTTACTGCTGATATGAACGGGTTGAAAATCAAGTGCCGGATTTTTGATACTCGAGGTGGAAAGCTGTACAGCCGAGTCGCTGTTCTTACTCTGTCCGAAGAGAGTCGATTTACGCTGTCGGTCACTGCCGAAGGAAAGGGCTCTGTAAGTAAAATCCCTGATAGCAGTTCCTATAAGGCAGGAAGTGAGATCGAACTTCAAGCGATTCCTCAGATCGGTTGGCGATTCGCGGGATGGTCAGGAGCATATAGTGGGATGAGTTCACCGTACTCATTTAAGCTTGACAGTTCGGCTCAAGTAACCGCAAAGTTTGAGCAAATTAAATATTCGATCACCATTGATAGTGTTAATGGAAGGGTCACGCGTAGCAAAGTGGAGCCGTACTATTATGGAGATACGGTAATTCTCACGGCTGTTCCGCATAGTAATTATCGCTTTACTGGGTGGACGGGTGATGCCACTGAAACCGGTTTATCGGCTAAGATTGTGATTGACGGGAATAAAACGGTGAAAGCAAATTTTGCTCCGGAGATCGGATTGAATCTCAAAATTCAGAGTATCAATGGAAAGGTCGATAGGTCACCTGATAAAGCATCATATCTTCCTGGTGATGCCGTTTCACTGACTGTTACTCCTAATCCCGGTTATCGGTTTGATAGTTGGTCCGGTGATCTGACTGGAACGGCAAATCCTGCATCGCTGAAAATTGGAAAAGATTTAGATGTTACTGCAAATATGACACCACTGTATAAAATGTTCTATGCAGCGAATGGTGTTACTGCAGGCGCACCTCCGGTTGACACTACTTTTTATGATGTTGGGCAGAAAGTTACCATTGCAGGTTCTGGTCAGTTAGTAAAAACAGGGTATAGTTTTGTGGGATGGAATACTCGTATTGATGGAACTGGTTTAACATATAGTTCCGGGATGCTGTTTACAAAAACTGCAAAAATTGATTCGCTATATGCAGTGTGGATTGCCAAGCAGTGTACGTTGACGACAACGGCTTCTGGTGGGTTTATAACGGTTTCGCCTCCGTCATCTAACGGTGTATACACCTTTGGCGCTTCGGTAACCCTCACCGCTTCCCCTGTTTCTGGATATGAATTTACCGGCTGGAGTGGTGACACAACTGCTAGTGCCCAGTCGATTACCACTGTGATGGATAAAAGTCACACGTATACTGCTTCGTTTGCAAAGCTTCCCGTAATCAGCTATAATGGAAATGGCAGTACTGGCGGAATGGTACCTGCTTCCATTTTTGGGAAAACGGGTACTGCCATTACTCTAGCCTCTCCGCTCACCGGTTTTGGGAAAAAGTACTATCGCTTTACCGGTTGGAATACTGCGGCTGATGGGACAGGAACTTCTTATTCTCCAGGCAGTTCTGTGTTCTTTGGACCGACAGATATGACGTTCTATGCGCAGTGGCAGTTCGAAGTATATGATGCTCACAGTTCTGCGGTGTGGAGTGTCGGGTTTACTCCCGACGGAAAAGCCGCCTACTCAACTTCTGGCGGAGTCGATGGAGATGGGTTTGTTCACATTTGGGATCCTAGCAGCGGCAAAGAGTACCTTAATTTTAGAGCTTCTGAGGCTGGGGTTGACGATGTAGTTTTCTCGCCAAGTGGCGATACTATTCTTGTTGGGCGCCATTCGATAGGAGTGGAGGGCTACTCTACGGGGGCGTTGTATACAAGTAAAGGTGAGCTTATTAAAGAGTTGTCCTCTGGTTTAGGTGGAAAAACAAACACCGTAAACTCTGTGGCGTATTCTCCTGATGGAACTCATATTGCTTTTGGTTGCTGGAATGATACCGCGGCACTCTACGCTGTTCCCGATTTGAAGCCGTTTCTATATCCGCATAAAATGTCAGGATTTTCCAGTCTTGTGTCTGACATTTCATTCTCTAAGGATAGTCGAACAGTGTTGACTAGTTCGCTGAATGGGAATGTGTACCTCTGGCTTGTTGGAGATCCTCGAGAGCCTATTCTCGTTGTTGATGGTGAAGCTACGAATCCTGTACTTAGTTCGCAACTTCATGCAGGTAACTCAGATTTTGGGGTAATCGGTTATCGCAGTGGAGAAATTAAGATATTTGATTTTAGTACCAAGGCGTATCTTTCTGAAATAAAAGCTCATTCCGAAGTGGGTAAAAATGGTGAGGCAGGAACAACGGAAGTGGTGTTTTCACCAGATGGTAAGATTTTAGCTACCGGTGGTCATGATGGAAGAGTGCTACTTTGGAATGTTGAGAAGTTGGCTCTGGAGAAACCTATTGCAGAGTATGATCATGGCGGATCATCTATCAGATCTATCGGTTTTTCGCCTGACAGCAGAACTATTATCGTAGGTGATGATGCTCGATTGGTGAAAATCCACCCTGTTCCGTAAATCAAGTGTTTCTTCTAAAGTAATGGGTGTGGAACGGTAGTTCTGCACCTTTTTGCGTAGAGAGGTTTGAAAAAATGGCCTAGTTCATTAAATTGGAATTTTCCGCAAATACTATTTTCAAAAACAAACGTAACGAAAAGGATTGAAAAGTTACCAGCCGAACTGTGATCTTTGCAGATGGAACAAAAAAAACGCTGGGGATCATGCTACCCGGTGAATACGAATTTGGGACTGGTCTCAAAGAGATCATGGAGATTCAGGCTGGTGAATTGACGGTCAAACTACCTCAGGAATCAGGTTGGCGCACAATTACTCCGCCAGAATCATTTGAAGTTCATGCTAATGCAAAATTTCAGTTGAACATAACCAAAGCAACCGATTACTGCTGCTCATATATCGAAGAGTAATCTTTTTAGACATACAACGAAAAAGGCCGAAGAGTGTATGCTCTTCGGCCTTTTGATATTTTAACCGATTTTTATCCCAGTTTTTCTGCTTTGATCACTGAGATCATATCGTGAACAGTGACGAATTTTTCCCGCGGTTTTTCCCGCACTGCGCCCTCTTCGTGTTCCGCTTTTTCGATAATTTTCCAATCTTCGAAAGGAACATAATGAATCTCTTTGCTGTCGAGAAGTGTTTTCACTGTTTCAGCCTGGGACCGAACGAGCGGTTCACCTGTCCACGAAGGAAGATCTTCGAGAAGTTTATCAACGGTGGCGATTGAATCGGGTTTGTTGGTGCCGATCACGCCGGAAGCACCTCGTTTTGCCCAACCTACCACGTATTCACCACGTTGAGTTTCACTTGTTTCTGCATGAATCACGCGCCCTTCCACGTTGGCGATCGTTCCCCGTTTTGCATCGAACTGAATTCCGTCGATCGGTTTGACCTTGTAGCCGACAGAACGGAATACAAGCCCACAGTCAAGAGTTTCAAGATCTTCGGTCATGGTTTGATGGATTTTCCCTTCGTCGTCAGTGAACAGTTCGTTTACCACAAAGGAGAGACCGGTCACATGATCGCCACCGAGTATTTCCTGAGGCGAACGGCGGAACAAGAAACGAATAGTTCGTTTTGAAGGATCAGGTTGATTTTCGGAGATCGATTCGAGGAACTGGAGGTTCTGAATCATTTTTTTGTCGTTGGAATCCTTAAGAATCTCTGCGGTGTTATTTTCCAGTTTCAACTCTTCGGGATCGACAACGGCAACGGCGCCTTCGAGCTCGGGAATCTCCTTGGTTCCCGTATTCGTGAACGCCGCCTGAAGTGGGCCACGGCGAGCGACAAGGCAAATCTCTTTTATATTACTTGAAGAAAGTTGTTCTTGTACGTGGTGTGGAATATCTGTTTTGGCAATCTCTTCGGGAGTCAAGGCGAGAACGCGGGCGATGTCGAGTGCCACATTGCCCATGCCGACAATCACTGCTCGTTCGTGAGAAAGATCGAAAAGAGTCTCTTTGTAATCAGGATGACCATTGTACCATGCCACAAATTCGGTGGCCGAGTGAGAACCAATTTTTGTTTCCCCGTCGATTCCCATGGCTCTGTCGCTCTGAGCACCGATGGCGTAGATTATCGCATCAAAAGTGTCTAATAACTCTTCGCGAGTGATGTCATTGCCGAACTGTACATTTCCCCAAAACCGAAACCGATCCATGGATGCAATTTTGTCATACACTTTCGACACTGATTTGATCTGCTGATGATCCGGGGCAACACCGGCACGAACGAGTCCGTATGGTGTTGGAAGGTATTCAAACATATCGACTTCGGAAATGATTTCACTGTTTTTAAGAAGGGATTCTGCGGCGTAGAATCCCGATGGCCCCGATCCGATTATGGCAACGCGAAGTGGGCGGGATTCTGACCCAATTACAACACTCATATATAACTCCTTTGTTTTCTTTGTTTGAGATAAAATAAAACAAAGGGTGTGCCAATGTGAGACTTTCCCTTTTTCGTTGTATCCATTTTTACCACACCTTATTTTTGATCTATGAAACTACTCAATAAAATCCGAAATATAATCGATGAAATTCGCGATCCTTATCCGCGAGTTCGAGGCAACTGCCGCATGTGTGGAACCTGTTGTCGTTCAGTAATCCTCACCTATATGCGAAAACCGGTGAGAACAATGAAACAGTTCGAAAAACTGCTTCGCTGGCATTGGAAAACCTACGAACGGTTTATTCCTGATGCTGTTCAGAATGAACAAATGCCAATCGCATTCACCTGCAAATATGTCCAAGGGAATCGCTGTTCAGTACACGAAACTCGTCCGCTACTCTGTCGAACCTATCCTCACCGATCGATTTTCAAAATGGGCGCTATTCTTGAAGATGGCTGTGGCTATCGCGTGGTGGAAAAGGGGAGTTTTGAAGATATTCTTTCTCAGAAGATCCGTTCGTGAACCGCTTGTTTTTTTCGTTGCGATTGGTGTGAGAATCGTTGACTTTTAATTCGTTCCATTGTACCATTGTAAAATTGAAATTGCCGGTTTTCTCGGAAGCGTATAGCTATGAATGTGAATGTATTAAAAGAATTCCCTCTTCTCATTCGAATGATCCTGCTCACGGCTCTGTGTTCTCTCATTTTGACGATTTGTATTACAACGATTGAAATAACAATAACCTACAATCGAAAGATGGTCGAGCTCGAAAAGGCTTTCCAATTGATTAAGGAGACTCAAGTCTCTTCATTGAGTGAAAATCTGTGGCAGTTCGATACGCGCGCTGTTGATATTCAACTGCAAGGCATATTAAACTCAAATGGCGTTTCCGCGGTGTCGATCGACGGCCTAGATGATATGATATTCAGCGTCGGAGATACGGCCTTTGTAAATCCGATCCACCGAAACTATCCAATCTTGAAAAAAAATGATACTCAGATTGACACGATCGGCGTTTTGCATTTATATGGCACAAATAAGTTAATTATCAAGGAGTTGATTGAAGAATTGCCTATTGTAATCACCAGCGAACTACTGAAAATATTAGGGATAGTCGCGATTATCATGTTGCTTTTTTTCCGGTTTTTCCATCGACACCTACAGAAAATTGTTTCTTTTACCGATTCGGTAACGCTTTCAAATATTGGCACACATCTCACACTTTCAAGGCGCAAAACTGATAATGACGATGAACTTGATAGACTGGTGTCGGCAATTAATAATTACGGCGAACGAATCGCCAACGGCTTTGAAAATCTTCGACAAGCTGAAGAGTTACTTCGTTCCAGTGAAGAGATGTATCGCCATGTCTACAACGCACCTGATGAAGCGATTTTCATCCACGATGGTGAAACGGGAGCGATTCTCGATGTCAATGCTGCTGCAGTGGAACTCTATGGATACCCTAAAGATGAGTTTCTTTCACTTTCGATCAGTGACCTCAGCAGTGGAACTCCACCCTATTCTCAAGAAAATGCCCGCATTCATGTTATCAATGCCGTTGATACCGGTTCGACCACGTTTAATTGGCGGGCAAAGAAAAATACGGATGAACTATTTTGGGTGAACGTAACACTTCGGCGGGTAATGGTTCAAGATCAGATGCGAGTCATAGCCTTTGTGCGCGATGTAACGGAACAAAATCGCCTTGAAGAGAATCTTCGCCAATCGCAAAAAATGGAAGCGATTGGAACACTCGCTGGTGGAGTCGCTCACGATTTCAATAATATATTGTCAGGTATTGTAGGGTTTTCGGAACTGGCTCTTATCGAAGCAGAAAAGTCGGCGTTCGCCACTACTGAAGAGTATATCGGCGAAGTACTGAAAGCTTCAGATCGCGCCAAAGGATTGGTGGAACAGATTCTCATTTTCAGCCGGAAATCTTCAAAAGAAAAATCATCCGTTGAGTTTGCTTCGGTTGTGCAGGAGAGTCTCAAACTGTTGCGTTCGTCGATTCCGACCACAATCAATTTTGTCGTATCACTAAAAAGTGAATCGAAAATTTTGGCAGATCCAACTCAGATACATCAAATTGTTATGAACCTTTGCACCAATGCATACCACGCGATGCGAGAAAGTGGTGGAACGTTAACGGTTACCTTGTCAGAAGTCGAAATTTCTTCAGAAAATCAGACAATTGGTGATCAACTTTCCGAGGGTAGTTACATCAGACTCTCGATTAGTGACACGGGGATTGGTATGGATTCTACCACAATTAAGCGAATTTTTGATCCCTATTTCACTACAAAAAAAGAGGGTGAAGGCACCGGTCTTGGTCTCGCCATGGTTCATGGAATTGTCAAGGATCACGGCGGAGATATTACCGTTTACAGTGAACTCGGACGAGGAACCACGTTCAACATTTATATGCCTAAACAGACCATTGGCGGAAAAGCTTTGACGCGAAAAAAGTCTGTAAGCGCCGAAACGTTGCGAGGAACCGAGTCAGTTCTCTTTGTGGATGACGAAGAGGTTATTCGCCGTCTTGGCGAACGGGTATTTGCGAAAAATGGGTATGCTGTAACTGTGTGTGAAAATGGTCTTGATGCGTGGGAGTTGTTCAGTCAAAATCCTCAGGCATTTGATATTGTTGTCACGGACATTACCATGCCATTGATGACAGGAATAGAATTGACTCGCGCCATTCACTCGATCAGCCCTGATTTCCCCGTTATTGTGTGCAGTGGGTTTACCTTGCAGATGAATGAAACAGTTCTCGAGACTGAAAATATCTTTCGGTTCCTTCAGAAACCGGTGGTTATTAATTCACTTCTCACGGCAGTACGCGAAGCCATTGACACAAAAAAAGGGAAAGGGTAATCCACTCTTTCCCTCGAACATGTTCCACGCAAAAACTATAACTGGATCGATTCAAAACGTCGACAACACTCCTCGATAATTGCTTGATCTTTGGCAAAGCAGAATCGAATCAAATGATCCCCTGAATTATCATGGAAAAAAGCTGATCCCGGGACGCCGGCAATTCCGGTCATGGTGAGCAGTTTGAGTGCTCGGTCGCGACTGGTCGGCGCTTCAATGCGAGAAATATCCGCTAAAAGGTAGTAGGCTCCGTCGGGAACAGTGGGATTGAGTCCTGCTTTTCGCAGAGATTCACAGATCATGTCGCGCTTGATACGATGGTCATCCCGCAAATCGTTGTAGTGTTGCGCTGGAAGTTCCATTAACCCTTGAGCGACACCTGCCTGAAGTGGAGCTGGTGCGCAAACGTAGACCAGATCGCTGAGATGACCGATCGCGGTGGTAATCTCTTTCGGAGCAATGGTGTAGCCTACACGCCAACCGGTAATACTAAATGTTTTTGAAAATCCCCCTACCAAAACAGTGCGTGTGCGAAGTTCTGGGATCGAGAGTGGTGAGATATGCGATCCCGTATAGACAAAGTATTCGTAAATCTCATCTGAAATGAGTATGAGATTGAACTTCTCGGCGATTTTCCCGATCCGCAAAAGTTCTTCGCGAGTGAACACTTTCCCCGAGGGATTTGAAGGTGTATTTATGAGGATTGCTCGCGTTGAAGGAGTGATAGCTTTCAAGAGTTGTTCATCGGTGAACTGCCAATCCGGTTCACTGAGTCGCACATAGCGAATGCCCAAGCCGGCAGATTGAAAGGTCGAAACGTGATAGCCGTAAAATGGTTCAAATACAACAACTTCGTCGCCGGGATCGAGCAGTGCCATCACTGCAGAATAGAGAGCGCCTGTGGCGCCACCGGTGACAACTATTTCTGAATCGGGATCGATAGAAATACCCTTGTCGCGAAACTCTTTTGCGGCAATCGCTTCGCGAAGTGACGTAATTCCGTCGTGTCGGGTGTAGCTGTTGTGCCCGGCGTAAAGCGCTTCTTTTGCGCCATCCAGAACATTCATTGGGGTTTCGGTGTCGCATACACCTTGCGATAAGTTGATTCCACCGACTGATCTGCAGGCAAGAGACATGGCACGTATTTCTGATTGGGTAATCTGAGAACTTCGACGACTGAGTTGAATCATTTTACTACTCCTTTTTAGCGTAGAAAAATAGATTCTGATCAGGTCAAATAAGCGGAGATCTTAGAGTGTTTCGAGCAGATCTTTAAGTTCTTGAATGTGGAACGGTTTTCCGATCATGGCGACGAATCCGTCGTGAGAGTAGGCACCCTTTTCATCGTCGTCAAGAAACCCGGATGCGAGAACCGCTTTGAGCGAAGGATTAATCGTGCGAAGAGCGGCGAAAAGTTCGGTTCCGCTCATTTCGGGCATGTGGCTGTCGACAATGGCTAGGTCAACGGAATTGCTGTTATTTTGAAAATAAGCAATCGCTTCGGGACCGTTGCTAAACGCGACGACTTCACATCCTAATTTTTTAAGAATCATCGAGGTGGTGAGTCGAACGACGCTTTCATCGTCAACCAGTATGATGCGGTTAATTCTCATTTGTGAGCCTTTTGTTTAGATCTAACACCTAAAGAGTACCACTTATCTGAGAAATGAGCTATACTTTTCTTTAGAATTCTAGTAAACGAGTGATATTTTGAACAAGGAATTTTACGCCATGAAATATACGATAACTACACTTCCTCTTGCCGATGAAAAAAAAGCCAAACTGCTGGCTCGCGCAATGCAATCGAAAGCGGCGGGGCTCTCTTTTTTAGAACTGACTGAACTTGTCCAAAGTGAAGAGTTTAAAATTGGATCAGGGATTCCCGCAGCGCAGGCCGATCAGCTGAAACATCAGCTAGACGAAATCGGTGTGAAATATCGGGTTGAAAAGGAACTCGAACCGGAACTGGCTCCCCGCCCAGTTCCCGAAGAGATCGCTCCACGAGCAGTGGAAACACCAAAGGCAGTTCAGGAGCAGCGGCTGCCGCCACTTCACACAACGGTGATCGAACGGCCACGGCGATCGAAACTGGTTATCCCCATGACGGTGGTGACAATCATAGCCACCGGTTTTCTCCTTTTTCTCCTTATGGAAAGCGCTGAAAATCGCCGCGAATTTAAAATGAACGAACTGAGTCTTACGGATACAACCGAAAGTGGCGCACCGGCATCTGAGCCGCTTTCTGGAAAGCAGTCAGGCAAGGAGAAAAAATCACAAAAACTGCTCGATTCGGCGGATCAAACCTGCTTTTCCGGTGGAACTGATACGGAACAACTCTATCGTTTTGCCCTATCGTATAATCGCCAGAACAAAAATGCCTGGTTCGGTTTGCTCAACTGTATGCGTTTTTCGAATCGCGAAACCGAAGCTTCTGCAATTGAAAACGAAATGATTGCTCTTTTTGGTAAATCGGTGGTGGAACCGGAACAGTTTGCTCGCGAATTTGGCACGGTTGCCGAAATTTCACTGAAAGGAACTGCCGCATCGCTCGTCCTGGAAACCACTAGCTCTAAGAGTCGCACCTACAGTGATCTCTTCCAGATCGCTCGCCGCTTTTCGTCCACAGGAACATTTTCATCGCTCAAAATTTTGGTGAAACGACCAGACGGAACGGGCGTTCTACTGACAGCTTCACCAATCGGTTGCATATCCTACCCTGAATTTGTGAAAAATAGCACCTTCGAAACGTTTGACTAAGGAAAATCACTTGAACAGTAACGGTTTGAATGCTATCATTTTTGAAACTCGGAGGATCAGATGCCGTGGAGAAAAAATAGCGAATTCGTCGAAAAAGTAGAGTACCTTCTGACCCTTTCGGATCAGGCGATTGCGGCGTTCACATCGACTTTTGCACGTCATCTCAAGGGAATTCACGATGGCATTTTTTCCTATGGCGTGGATTCTCTGCGCAAATACAAGTCTGAGTCTGGCAACGGCGTGGATTCTCTTCGCGTATTTCTCTATTCGTCGTCATTCCCGCAATTGCGCGATGATCTGATGATTTTGGCCCATACGATTCACCTAATCGTTGAAGATTTGGCCCATCTGCTCTACGATCTTCGCGATCACAGCATTACTTTCGCCACACTGGCACCGGCATTTTCAGAACTGCTGACCAGCGTCGAAGAGGTGGTGCGAAAGACCAACGCCTTTTGCCACCTGTTCCTTCAAAAAAAATCCCGCGAAGTCATTTTTGCTGAAAGTGAAAAGCTTTCACTCGAACGAAGCAGATGTGACGAGATTGTTGATCGCTGTATTGCGGCACTGTTCAACGAAACGGTGGAGCCTCAGGTGAAACTGGAGTTGAGCCGCATTGGGACGCAACTGGGAAAAGTGACTCACCGTTGCCAAAAATTGGTTAATCACATTGAAATTATTACACTGTCCGAAAACGAATAGGAGTATTCATGGATCTTCCACATATTAATAGCACCGCCCTGATTAGCAATGATCCGAAAATTATTGAACAGGTTCAACGCGCATTTCAGATGAACGAATTGGTGGATGTCATTGCCACCAAAGATGAAGCGGATATGCTTTCAATCGAACTGCCGGAACTGATTATCATCGACTTTACCAACTGGGAGCTGGCGTTCACCGTGCTCGACCGGATTATCGAGGATCCGTGGCTTCACTACCAGAATATTATCACGATTTGCAGTAGCTACGAAGTGGCTCACCGGATCGAAGGGCATCGTGCGATCAGTTTGATCGGTGCGGTTTCGCGCTATGATCTGGACAAAGATCTTCCGGTTCTTCTCGATCTGATCCGTCGCAATCGCCAGTTGTTGTTTCACCGCGGCTACGAAACAGTGGTGTCCGATCAGATTTCCGGTCGCTATACGATCAGCAATTCACTGCACGAAATCGAAGCGTTGATCAATCTAATCTGTTCCTATCTTTTCAACACGAACCGAATCAATGTATCACGCCGCAATCGTCTCAAAGTGGCACTGACGGAACTACTGGTGAACGCACTTGAACACGGGAACTGCGGTATCGGCTTTGAAGAAAAACAGGAGTGGCTCGAATCGGGCAAGAAAATCACCGAGCTGATCAAGCAGAAACTGACTCTTCCTGAAAATGCTACGAAAGTGATCGCGTTCAACTACGAAATCAATCGCGACTATTCTGATTTTTACATCGAAGATCAGGGCGAAGGATTTGATTGGAAAACCTACATGAATCCCGACAGCGAAGTGCTTTACACCACCGTAAGTGGGCGCGGTGTGATCATGGCGCGGTCGTCCACGGCTCGCTTGGAGTACAACGAAAAGGGGAACCGTGTTCGCTGTTCCATCGATCATCAGGAACCGGTGAGCAATAGCTTTCCCGCTGTGCTCAACCATCTCGTCCCCGAAGATGTTACCGAGGGAATGACCATTCTTCGTCAGGGCGATCGCAGTACCTATCTCTATTTTATTATCAAGGGTCGTTTCATGGTGACCGTTGATGATAAACCCATGTCGATACTCACTCCTGACGATATTTTTATGGGGGAGATGTCCTTTTTGCTCAACGGGCGACGCAGTGCCACGATCACCGCGCTTTCCAGTGGACAACTGATTAAGATCAGTAAAAAAGAGTTTATCGGCGTGATTCGCAAATACCCCTACTACACGCTCTACCTCGCGCGGCTACTGGCGCGACGGGTGAATCAACTGAATGGATAACAGAAGTAAATGAGTGATACAAAAAGGCCCTGTCGATTGCGACGGGGCCTTTTTTGGTGGGGAGGGGGACTACTTTTTGACTGGAATTGCCAACTGAAATTTAAGTGAAACTGAGGGAGACAGTCCTACATCTCCAAGTTCCGCTTTAACTTTGATAATTGAATCATTTGGTACCGTTTGGTTATAGGAATAATAATAATCCGTAACTTTACTGTACTGAGCAACTTTATCTACCCACAATTGTGACTCTGCAGAGATACGCCACACTCCCTTGCCGAGAACAACGCGAATTTCAGGGCCACCAAATTGCTGATGCAGCGTTTCTTTCCATTGATCCTGCAAATATCCTACTTTACCGCCTGCAGAGAAAGAGAGAATTGGGCGGGGATGCCATTCGTATAATACAACAGCCATAGCACCAAAATCCAAGAACTGTCCATAGATGCCATAGAACATATTACGATCTGTAAGAATGCCGATTTCACAGGCAATGCGACGAGGTACATTTCTCAAATCTTCAGAGTAACTGTATGGTGTGTGAAATTTTGCAGCCAAAAATGTTTGGTATTGAATTCCAAATCGTATTTGCCCGTTTGAACCCGGGATGTAAGCTGTCTCCAACCGCAACGCATTCCCTTCTTTTATCAATTTTGATCCTTTTGCCGTTAAAAAGACCCCTGTTCCCGTTCCGATAAGCGAGAGCATCGCATATTCTGGCATCTCAAAAGCAATACAAAAAAGCGTAAAAAATGAACCTGTTGCGATCGCAGATATTCCCGCCGATTTAGAAACTACCCCCCATCTCTGTTTTAATCGGGATTCCCGATACTTGAGTGAATCGTCATTAATTGCTGTTACCGAATGGGTAGATATGAAACTTGGTTTTCCTAGTTCATGACCTAGACTGCCAGAAGAACTATCGCCTAATCCCTCTGAAGAAAAAACAGAACCGAAAAGTGCAAGGGTTATGAAAATGGCCAGTACATGTATTCTCACTATTTTTCTCCACAAAGATTGGGTGTACGACGTTTTATGTTAAGTAGGCTGTTGGATTCAAGTGAGAAGATGAAGGCCCCGATGCCAGGTTTTCATTCCCTTAACGCGTGTTTTTGTTCCCCTGACGGAGGTATTCGTTCCCCTGACGGAGGTATTCGTTCCCCTGACGGAGGTTTTCGTTCCCCTGACGGAGGTTTTCGTTCCCCTGACGGAGGGTTTCGTTCCCCTGACGGAGGGCAAAAGGGCACCCACAAGGGGCGCCCCTACAGAATGTTATGGGTTTTGTTCGGCCGGTTCCGCTGCGCGTTTTGCCTTTTGGCGCGCTCGATATTCGGCACTCTGTTTTGCGGAATATTTGCTAGTAAATTTCGCCCGTTTTGCTTCATCATTGCGGAACGCGCGGGTGGCGTGGAATCGCACGCGGGAGAGATAGAGTTCCGCGAAATTGCGCACGCGGTCGCGAGCCGTTTTTGCGGGGATCGATCCTCCGGGAAGAGCGAGCGTTTTGGCGTGGATTGCGGCGTACTCTTTGCCAAGCTGTTTCAGTTCTGCAATGCGATCTTCAGAAAAGCCCGCCGCTTTTGCTTCGAGGGGATAGCGTTGAGCCGTATCGGCGAGGCGTGAAATATCGAGCAGTATGTCTTCGGGACCTTCGCCTTCGTGGATCGAATCGAGAATGTTCATCGCTTCGCTGTTGTCGATCAGCACCGTTTCAAGGCGATCAAGCCATTCGTCGCGCAGTGCGGTCACTTCGGGATAGGCCACTTTCCACGCCTGTTTCTGTTCCGGAGTTCCTCGGCGGGAGTTTTCCCACGCGGTTTCACAGGTGTCAAGTTCGTTGGCGATAATTCCCGCCACTTTGCAGAACGGGGCAGGCACGCCTCGCGCCACAAATGCCGCGGTCTCTTCGGTGAGTGCCGTGTCGATCTGACGCAGTTCGGCGATCAGATGTTCAACCGGTTTCTTGCGGTCTTCTGGTTCGGTGGAACGGATGCGGGCGAGGACATTTTCGGGGGTAACCGAATTCATACAGGACTCCTTTGGTAGTAGTAATGACACTATCGTGTCGGGACTTATGAACGAGATTAAATTATAAAGTGCTGATACTTTCGGGAGAAAAAAAGTGAGGAGTTGCGATAAAAAATCCCCGACGAATTGGTTCGTCGGGGATTTTATTCGGTTCGACACGCTCACCGACCGAAGCCTGAGCTTGTCGAAGGTCGGTGTTTCGTCTACGCTCTCGTGAGGTGGCGATACTTTATACGGTGAGGCTGATCTGCCGCCGCACCGAGACGACGTTTGCGATCCTCTTCGTATTCAGAGTAGTTCCCGTCGAAGAACTTAACGGTAGAATCACCTTCGAAAGCGAGAATATGGGTCGCCACGCGGTCGAGGAACCAGCGGTCGTGAGAGATCACCACGGCGCAACCAGCGAAACTCTGCAACGCTTCTTCGAGCGAACGAAGGGTTGTGATATCGAGATCGTTGGTCGGTTCGTCGAGAAGCATCACGTTGGCGCCTTCCTGAAGAAGCAGTGCGAGGTTCACGCGATTCTGCATACCACCGGAACATTCGCCGATCTTTTTTTGCTGATCCGATCCGTTGAAATTGAATTTCGACACGTAGGCGCGGCTGTTGATTTCTCGCCCGCCGAGATTGATCATATCACGTCCGTCAGAGATCATCTGCCACACGGTTTTTGTCGGATCAAGCTGATTGCGACGCTGATCAACATAGGCGAGTTTTACTGTTTCGCCGATGCGGAATTCACCTTCATCGGGCTGCAGTTCGCCGGTGATCAGTTTGAACAGGGTGGTTTTACCCGCGCCGTTTGCTCCGATCACGCCAACAATTCCGCCGGGAGGAAGCATAAAGTTGAGATCTTCATAGAGAACTTTGTCGCCGAACGCTTTTTTCACGCCGATTGATTCGATAACCGATTTGCCGAGGCGCGGGCCTGGTGGAATAAAGAGATCGAGGTCGTTGGCACGTTTTTCCAAATCTTTCGTGAGAAGATCTTCGTAGGAAGAGATGCGCATTTTCGCTTTGGTATGTTGATCTTTCGGACTCATCTTGAGCCATTCCAACTCGTGCATGAGCGTGCGGATTGCCGCGGTGTCCGCTTCGCCGGATTTGTTTTTCGCGCGGAGCTGTTGCTGTTTCTGTTCGAGCCACGACGAGTAGTTTCCTTTCCAAGGAATTCCTTCGCCGTTGTCCAGTTCGAGAATCCAGCCCGCCACATTGTCGAGGAAGAATCGGTCGTGAGTCACGGCGATTACGGTTCCTTCGTACTTCTGAAGGTGATGTTCCAGCCACGAAACCGATTCTGCATCGAGATGGTTGGTCGGTTCGTCGAGAAGAAGAATGTCCGGTTTTTTGAGAAGCAGACGGCAAAGAGCCACGCGACGGCGTTCTCCTCCAGAGAGATGTTCACAGGAACTATCCGCCGGCGGACAACGAAGCGCATCCATGGCCATTTCGAGACGGGAATCGAGATCCCACGCATTGTGGCGATCGAGAAGATCCTGCACTTCACCCTGACGTTCGATCAGCGCGTTCATCTGGTCATCGGTCATCTCTTCCATGAATTTCAGGTTGATCGCGTCGAACTCTTTGAGAAGAGCCACGGTTTCCGCCACGCCTTCCTGAACTACTTCAAGCACGGTTTTGGTTTCGTTCATCAGCGGTTCCTGTTCGAGGAATCCGATGGTGAATCCCGGAGTTACCTGCGTATCACCGGCAAAGGTGGTGTCCACACCGGCGAGAATCTTGAGAAGGGTCGATTTACCGGAACCGTTCAGACCGACCACGCCAATTTTCGCGCCGAGGAAATAGGACAGTGAAATATCTTTCAAAACCGTTTTGGTTCCGTAGGATTTATTCACCTTGTACATGGAATAGATGATTTTTTCTTGTTCGACAGCCATTCATTCTCCTTGATAAAGATGGTTTTGCAATTTGAGTATAAAATGATTTCTGCGAGAGGCGTGCGGTTCAGGGAGATTTTAGGGAATGCAATATATGAAAAGGTGTGCAAGCCTTATACTTCGATTAATATTTCCTCTTTTTTCAGAAAATCGCGATCCTTTTTAAGTATTCCAAGGAGGCGGCAGGCGGTGCCGGAAGGCGCGTTTCGTCCACATTCCCACGCTTCGACCGTTTTAACTGAAACACCCATAATATCAGCGAAAAGTTTCTGCGACAATCGCTGTTCCGCTCTGATCGCTTTAACCTCGGTAGCTGAAAAGGAGTTGATAGGTTCGATCTGAAAGCGGTGTGATTTCAGTTTGATTTTTCCCTCTTTGTAGAGTTTTACCTCTTCCAATCCACGCATAATTGAGTCATAGAGTTCACTCATTACAGTTCTCCTTTAATAATTCGAACGAACGTTTTCAATGCAAACTTCTCGTCCTCCGAAAGATTTGCTTTGTCGGATTTTGCATACACGGTCAAAAGAAAGGTCTCTTCGTCTTCGAGGAAATCAACATAAATAACCCGAACACCGCCACTTTTACCATCATTGCGAGCCCATCGTACCTTTCGCACTCCGCCAGTTCCTTGAATCACTGGGCCAACTAACGGATTTTCAAGAAGGTAGATTTGGAACTCTCTCAGATCTTCCTGCGTCAGTTTCAGGTTTTTCCACCGCTTCTGAAATTCGGTAGTTTCAATAAATGTGCGATTCATGAATCCCCTTTCACGTCATTACTCATCGAATATACCCTATTAAATAGGGGTAGTCAACGTTTGTTTATAGTGATTTTCACTTCTACAAATCCTGATGATCACGGTCGGACATATGGTCTTTGGAAAGTTGATCACGGGAGGCCGTAGATTACTGTTTAGTTTCATTAAATCGCTTCGTGGTTTTCGCCGTCGCCACCGCTTCTCGGGGATTATCCGGCCAGGGATGTCGGGGATATCGCCCTTTCATCTCCTTTTTCACCAGATCATAGGAACCATCCCAAAAGCCGATCAGATCCTGCGTGATCTGAACCGGCCTTCCCGCTGGAGAGAGCAGATGAATCGTCAGCGGAACCGTTCCCGCTCCCACCGCTGGCGTGACCGTTGATCCGAACATCATCTGAAGTTTTACCGCCAGCACGGGAGGTTCAACGGAGTAGTCGATTTTCATGTGGGAACCTTCGGGGACGACCATGCGAGTTGGCGCGAGTCGGTCGATTTCGGCTAATCGGTTCCAATCAAAGGGCGATCTGAGTGCCGATAGCAGATCGATTTTCCCGAACTGATCCTTTCGCGTGATTCCATTGAGATAGGGCGCGAGCCACATTTCAAGCGTGGCGAGAAGGGTCTCTTCATCCACCGGATCGAACTGATCGGGAAAGTGACGGTGAAGAAATGCCAAGCGATCGCGGAACTCCGATGCTTCGTCGCTCCAGTTCAGAGAATCGATTCCCATGGAACGGATTCCGGAAATCACCGCCGAAACCATCTGCGATTTGTCTGCGTTGTCGATCCGTTTCTCACTAAAAATGAGTTCGCCGAGACGAACCGTTTCACGAGCGAGAACTTTCTCGTCGCGATCACTCCAGAACAGTTCCCGTTTCGGTTTCAGTTGATTTTCAAAGAGAGATTCAATTTCCGCCCGTGAAATTTCCGCAGCCAAAAAGATTTTCGCATCGCGGTCACGACCAGAACACTCGGCCACAACTACAAACTCTGCTTTTGCCAGTGGGTCAGTTTCGCAAAGTGAAGCTCCACCTCCGCCGGAAAGTAGATATTTGCTTGCCTGCCCCGTTCGTTTCATCCCGATCCGATCGGGGAAAGCCAACGCCAGCAGTGAACCAATGTGTACGGGCAATTTGCGATCGCCCCCATTTTCAGGGCAAATAGAATTCGCCCCTACATTTCTCCAGGAATCGGCCAGCTCCACGATCCGTTTCACCGCTGATCGATCTATTGTAAATCCCGCTTCGTGCAACGTTTCACCGCGGCGGAACCGTTCAATCTGACCAATCCGCAACGCCAGATCAGCCTGTTCGAATCGATCTTTCGGCTTCATGAAATCCCGTTCCGACAGGATCGCGGCGAGATCGCGAGCACTCTGCGAATTTCCTAATTTTGAAATTTTGTAATTGAAATCGAGCGCGCCGAGCATTACCAAGAGTGATTTTGATTCGTTTTGGACTGCTGGATGGGGAAGATCAAAAAGAAAAAGTGAGTTCAAATCGGTTGTCCCCCAAAGCGCTAACTCTAGCAAAAACGAACTCAGTTCCGCGCTGAGTATCTCCGGTTTGTGGAACGGCTGACGACCCGCGTGAGATTGTTCGCTCCAAAGACGAACCGCAATTCCCGGAGCTGTTCGTCCCGCGCGCCCTGCCCGCTGATCCGCCGAAGCGCGTGAAATCGGTGATACAATCAGGCGAGTCATCCCCGAACCGGGATCGAATTTCGGTTCGCGGTGGACACCCGAATCGACCACGGCGGTGATTCCGTCAATCGTTATCGATGTTTCCGCGATATTGGTGGCGAGCACGATCTTGCGCGTTCCTGCTTTTGCCGGAGCAATCGCTTCATCCTGATTTTCCCGCGAAAGTGTTCCGTAGAGCGGGCAGATTTTTATTGATGGATCAAATCCGGATTCGCGCAGTTTTGTTTCCACCTGAACAATTTCGCCCATGCCCGGTAAAAACGCCAAGATCGATCCCGATTCGGATCGCACCAGTTCGCGGATCGTGCGAACAGTATGATCCACAAGCCATTCACGGTCCCGCGGAGGGTTCCAGCGAATCTCCACGGGGAACGATCGCCCTTGCGACTTCACCGTATCACAGGACAATTTTTCCGCCAACCGTTCGCCGTCGATCGTGGCAGACATAAGAATAATCTTGAGATCGTCGCGAAGATTTTCTTGACAATCGATTGCCAGTGCAAGCCCGAGATCCGCGTCCAGCGACCGTTCGTGGAACTCATCGAAAATTACAGCATTGATGCCACTCAGTTCTGGATCGTTCTGAATCATGCGAATAAAGATTCCTTCGGTGATAATTTCAATTTTGGTGGAATCGCTCACTTTGGTGTCAAGGCGAACGCGATATCCCACGGTTTTTCCCACGGACTCGCCAAGCGTAGAACTCATCCGTCTCGCCGAACTAACCGCCGCAAGCCGCCGCGGTTCCAGCACGAGAATTTTACCTGTCGCCCACGACTGACCCATGAGCTTGAGTGGAACCACGGTTGTTTTCCCCGCTCCCGGTTCAGCCTGAATAATCAGCCGGTTAGATGTTGCAAGTTTGGCAATAATATCCGGGATTATCTGTTCAATGGGAAGGTCCATGGTTCCTCGCTTTGGTTGCGAAGAAAATAGGTTGTTTTATCAACCATGAAACAGGGAAGATTATGATGTTTTTCACTGAAACGTAGGTGGATTTATAAAATGCAAATCCTTGTGCGTAAGGTGTTTTCCTGTTGCGAGAGTGCCTTGTTCAATTGGGGGTTTTCTACTACTCAATAGGTATGGGGAATATCGAATGAAAGAGCGATCTGCTGGTTCGGTTAATTCATTAGATTGATTGCAAACTTTCGGCGCGCGATTCGACGATCTGTGCGATATCGCCGAAATCGTTTGAATTGGCGGACGACATGATCCGCACCAGCGATCTCACGCATCCCATGGGAGAATTCTTTGAGATGATGGTGATCATGCAGCTCTTGGCCATGGAAGTGGCTGTTCGACAGGGAAATGACGTTGATATGCCGAGAAATCTGGCGAAGAGCGTTACTGTGGAATAGACGAAGAAACGATTACATGACAAAACGAAGGCGGAGAGAGCAATCTTTCCGTCTTTTGATTTTGTGTAATCTCGCGAACGGCGAATTTAGTGATCAGGCAGGGATTTTAGTCAATGTCCGGTGGTTTTAGTTAGCGGACGGCTATTAAGTCGCGCCCCAAATATGGCACACATTGATATATTTTAGGGCATGGAAAAACTAAATTTAAAAACAGTAGAAAAAGTCGTCCGT
>JAIFMU010000185.1:0-10605 GCA_020048285.1 bacterium
GAGGCTGGAACCAGTGAGTATAGTGCGAAGCACCACGGCTCATTGCCCAACTTTTCATGCCATTTGCCACTTCGTCAGCGATTGCCGCATCAAGTGACTGACCAGTGCGAATTGTTTTGATCAGAGATTTGTATACATCTTTTGAAAGATATTTGCGCATGGTGCGAATACTAAAACTATCAACTCCATAGGTGTCAATCGTAGCATCACTTCCGGAAGCAGATTCCGCATCATACGTTGAATGGGCAATACTTGAAATAGCACTCTGTCTCAGTTCTGAACTCATTCGTTCTCCTCATTAAAGAATAAAAGAATCAATTTTGATTTGTCCTATATTACCAATCAACGTGCCAAGATGTCAAGTAAGTGTATTATGAGTGAAAAATTGCAATAATTCTTTTAGTATATGCAACAAAAATGTGTTTAAAAATAGTTTAGTGATACAAAAATGTTGTAAAAATTAGTTTAGTGATCTTAAAACAAATTGTATTGCTCTACACAATTAGCACTGTTTCATTTTTTCATTTACAAAGCTAAAATTTGAAAATGAAAAAAGAGTCAACAGATATCCTATGAAGTAAGATAAAAGAACTATTAATTCTTTATTAAATATTTAGTTTTTATTATTACATCTGTTGATTGCTGTTGGAAAATCTATAATCCCGCTCTATCACTACATAAAAAGAGTCTTTTTAACCATTGGAAACTCTAGTTATAAACTGTGTACTATTCGATTATTGTAATGACTAACTATTGATTAACAGCAATATGAGGCTCTTATGTGGATAGGGAACTATAAATGGAACTATAAAAGAGATGAGTTACTGACAATCACCATTGTCAATAATTAATCTATACCTGTTGGTAGTTGTGTATAAATGGTCTAATCCCTTTTGTTCAGTTAAATTGATACTGTGTAAGATATGTTGAATTATATAGAGGCAAAAATAGAATACCATTTTGCCAACAACTGGTGTAACCGGTTAACAACGGGGTAAAAAAAATGAATAAATGGTCTGTTGAAAAGTGTCACTCATTGGCTTGTTTACACTATTTAAACTTTGATTTCGTATATTCTGTGTCTGAGTTTTCAATGTAGCTGTTTTCAATGATTTTGAATCAATATTCGGGCAGAACAATCTGTTCCATGTGTTATATTTGGCGAGGAAATTTTCCTCATGTGAAGGATGGATGTATGAAAAAGATGATCATGGCTCTTGCTACTGCGGTAACAATGCTCTCTGCGGCTGATGCAAAATTATTTACCGGTTCATGGATTGTTCAGGGAGAAGGGTTAACACTTACCTTCACTGGAAAAGATTCAGTGAAATTTTCTAGTGCTAGCGATGAAACAATCAGCGGAAACGGAACATTTAAATTCACTGATACTCAGCTTTCGGCGAAATTAAATAACGAAGGCACTATCATGGAAGTGGTATATGGCTACAAAAAAGCTGGCGAAACAGTGAAAGTTACCACTAAATCGCTGAAAGTAAACGGCGACTCTATGGAAGTAAGCAAAGAAACTATGACCATGGTTCGCCCGAAGGCAAAATCGACAACTAAAAAAGCAGCAACCACTACAACCACAAAAAAAACTACGACTAAAAAAACTACAGCAAAAAAGTAAGGGGCTGAAATGGGTAAGAATATTATCGTAACCGGCGGATCACGGGGAATCGGAAAAGCAATCGTAGAACTGCTTGCTTCTGAAGGTAACTCGATTGTTTTTAACTATAATGCAAGTAGCACTTCTGCGGATGAAATTGTTGAAAAAATACGTGCCAACGGTGGTCAAGCATGGGCTTTTCAGGCTGATCTATCTAAATTTGAAGCAGCTGAAACTTTTATAAATCAGGCGCGCGAAGCGTTTGGTGGCACTATTGATGGCGTGGTGAACAACGCGGGGATTACTCGCGACCAGAACCTTGCCATGATGACTCCCGAAGAGTGGAATTCAGTTATCGATATCAATCTTACAGGCTATTTCAATGTTACGCGCAATGTGGCCATGGATCTCATGAAAAGTCAGGGATCACTGGTGAACATTACTTCAGTTAGTGGATTGATCGGCATTGCTGGTCAGGCAAATTACTGTGCTTCCAAACATGGGATTATCGGAATGACTCGTGCCTTTGCAAAAGAGATGCGCAAAGTTCGTATCAATGCGATCGCTCCGGGCTTTATCGAATCAGATATGACCGCAGTTCTCGATGAAGCGTATCTCAAAGAGATGAAAAAACAGATTCCGATGAAACGCCTCGGAAAAGCTTCAGAAGTGGCAAATCTCGCTTCTTATCTTCTCTCTGACAAATCTACTTATATCACCGGTCAGGTATTTACTATCGATGGTGGAATGACCGCGTAAGTAAAATAGTTATCAAAACAAAAAGGCGATTTCCACTGAGGAAGTCGCCTTTTCTATTTTTATTTAGTAGATGTCTAGTTTTTTGTGGCCACGGTGGTGGAGGTTTCAAGAGTTGCCATGTATTTCAGTAGTGATTTGATAAATCCCACTGATTCCATTACAATCATTTTTTCAAAAATGCCGGAAATTTTCTGATCCATTTTTCCATACTGAGTGTATTTCACGGTGGCTTTTCCATTTTCCACGTTGATAATATCGTATTGACCGCCGGAACTGAGAATCAGTGGGATCAGTTTGTTAGTTCGTGAATAGCCAGTCTGTTTGAATATAAAATGGTTATAATCGGGTGATATTTTGTTTTCAATGGCCATGTCCATTTTGGCAACAAAGTAGTTGTAGTGATATTTTATAACATTGATCCGCGGTTTTTCTTCGACCAAAGAGATTTTGAGATTTGGCTGTTTCACGTATTTGGTGGTGTGATCATAGGTGAACAGCACCTCCATAAACTTTTCCCGCGAGAGGGTAGTGGTGAACGTGGCGGTGAGTACAAAACTAGAATCTTTTTTCGCCATGGTAGTTGTTAGTGGCGAAGGCGCTGCATTTAGAAATCCGGCAAGTATAAAAAAAGACAAAATTAACAGTTTCATTTTCAATCCTTTCAATGGGCGCCGAAATATATCACTCCCCAGTGAAACATGCGAAAAAAAATCACATTGAATCGGTAAGAGGATTGAATATGAATACACTGTTGAATCGCGCAGGGCTGACAATATCTGCATCGTTGTTTTCCGCCATCAGTTTAACTGAATAATCGCGTGCAGTACCACTTTTCATTTCAATGGATAGCTTTCCTTTTTCACTAGAAGCATAGGTATTTCCAAAAGAGGGAGCCGATTTTTCAATGGCGGAATCAAGTAAGTCAGATAGAGCTTTCATCGAGGTACCTTCGCTGACAGTTAATGAGTAGAATCTGGAAATTGGACCATCTGGTGTACTTCCATAAATAGTTATGGGGTCATCAGGTTCAAGACCGAGCGAATTTCCTGAACTGTCGCGAAGAGTCCGAAGTGGTGAGTCCATATCGGCTATTTTTAAAAGAGATCCTTCTGACCGCGATCCAACTTTGACTTCACCACCCCAGGTAAGAACCTTTTGTAAATTGATATGTGATTCGGGATGCGTGAGATTATCTACATAGAGATTCATTTTTGGTGTACCCGGATCGGTTATTATGATTGTTCCCGTTCCTGCCGTATCGAGTCGCATTGATACTCCCGCTGCACCGGCGATCTGTCCCAAAAGGGTATCTAATGTTGTTGCAGCTGTAATGATAGCTTCGTGATACTCATACGGTAAAGCGCTGTCATAATATCTAATTTCTAGTTTATCACCGGGTTTTACAAAGCATCGTTCGCCGTGATCATCGTAGAGATTTTCAATCAGCATGAGTGTATCTGCTGTTGCTGCTGTGAACATTCGCTTGGTAAAGAGTCGATTCCCCGGTGTGGAATCGATCAATGGGGCAACAATCTCTTTGAAACGATCACAGGAAGTGACAAGAGATATACAAAAAATGACGGCTAAAAAAACAATTATTTTCATCAGATTTCCTCGGTGAATTTCACTATTCTATCGACAGATGAACTATTCATCTATATTGGTTTTCTCTTTAAAATTTCCAACCGAGGCGAATTCCTCCCTGAAGGCCGATTGGTTTATGCTTTTGCCACCGCGTACTCAGTTCGGAATAGGGCGAAATGGTGAAATGTTTGTTTGGGGTAATGTTCAGTGCTGACCCGATTCCCGCTTTGGGATAATTTTGATATTCGCCGAACTGAATCCGCAAAAAGTGAGCTGACAAACTGAGATCCACGTGATCGGTCAGCTCTGCATGAAAATTGGGATTTTCTAGAGCTGATAGAAGGAAAAATGCGCCCGCTAGAACTGTTTTAAACTTGCCGTCACTGCTGGTTGGAGATATCATCAGCGAACCGAGTGGTGCAAATATAACTCCCGGTGACATTTCAAATTTTTCCCGATCCCCCTGAACCACAAACTGGCAGGAAAAAAAATCTTCCAGATAGAAATTCCCGCAGAATCCGCCACCAACAAAAGCTGAACTGGTATTCCAGTTTTCTCCGTAGAATGCCCCTTGAAGGAGATAGTTTTCAAATGAAAAAACTTTTGCTGAGAGGAGGAGTGTTAAACTAAAGACAGTAAGCAGTGCTGTTGATAATTTCATACTAAAGCTCCTGTTGATTGTTGCAGTGAAAATAGAGAAATGCCGAGGAATAGTAAAGAAGAAGAGGCAAACCATTGCTGATCTGTAAACTCGTTTATTCTGTTTGAACCGGTTTTGCCAGTTCTGTGGCGTGACAGTTTTTGGATGCCACTAGCTGAGCATTTAAATAGCTCATGATAAACGTGATCGAATTAGATATTACTGTTACACCAAGTAATTAAATGATTTAAATCAATAAAAATATACGATCAATTTCCCATACGACACTCCAATATTATCGAAAATTTCAAGAGTTTTGCTCGATCAACCGGAATTTTACAGGCCTTTACTGCCTGCCAACTATAAATGAGTTTCATGGTAAAAACATGGAGGCAAGTGTGAACAGGAGACCTATAATAGTCCCTCAAATCAGAAAATTTTAAGTTACCTATTCGATTTAAAAAGTCAGTCTGAACAATATCTATTCAGTGTTGAAAGTTTCTAAGGATGGCAAAGTGCAAGGAGCAGGCGAAAAGTGATTGCAACGGGAATACAAGTGCTCCAACCAGGGCTCCCCGTGCCGCGAAAACCTCGTGCAAAAACGGGCGGAACTGTTCGTCCCACCCGTGATTTTTCTTATGATCTATGACCGATTACTCAACCCGAATCTTCTGAACCAAGGAACTCGTTCCTGCCATAATTTCGGCGATATAGATTCCCTTTGCCAATGAAGGAACCGCCACTGATGATCCAACCACCGAAGCACTGTGCACTACTCGGCCACTGAGATCGTAGAGAGAAATCGAACTTCCCGCAGGAACTGAGTGGGAAAGGGTAAGTGTTTTACCGGAAATGGTCGCCGTGAGTGGTATGATTTTGGCGAGAGTGGTTTCGAGGATTGGGGTTTGCGTAAACGGTGAATAATAAAGATTCATATCTGTATTATTCAAATAGGACTGACTTGCCTTGTCCCAATACGAATGAGTCGATTGTGTGAGCTTTGCATTTATATCAACATTCCCGAATACATCCAGCAAACTTCCCACGGCAATCTTGGATAGTGGAGTTGTATAGTCGTAAATGAACAGTTCACGGCCGTCGGTAATTCGTTCACCCGATTCAAATCGACCGGACTCGATGGCTACAATATTTCCATCACGGTCATATTCGTAATCAGTTCGACTGTACGGTGAAGCATCAGCAAGCGAATAATAAGTCGATGTAACCAGCCTACCCGTTGAAGAGTACACATTTTCCCATTTCCCATCAAGTACCCACCCCGTATCCCTACGGCTCAAGGTCTCTACCGTTTCACGAGTTCTATCATCGCTGATCCGGTGACTCTGTTTCCCTCTTTCCTCCCACTGATTCTCACTCATGCTAAAACTGAAATTTGTATAGCCGATCATCCGGTTTGAACTGTTGTATTGGTAGACAGTTTTCATACTTTCAAGCCAGCCCCCTTTCCAATTGAAAGAGATCCAAATAGAATCATTACCGCCACTGTCAGGAATCTTAACTTCCCGTGACTTCTGTTCCCACTGATCGTTCACAGTGGCCGAATTGACCACCTCGATCTGATAACCGCTTTTATCATAGGTATAGTCAGATCGCCACTTTGGTACCACCGAATCGTAGGTGCTGTTCAGTTCGTGAAAAATCATGCTAGTACAGTTACCGGACTGATCATAGGTGTATTCTCGTTTTTCAAAAAGAGACCACTCGTTTTCGAACCATTCAAAGAGTTTGCGCGAACTGATGTTCCCCGCCCCGTCGTACAACATAACCTCTTTATTAATATCACCACCAGTCTGATATATCAGCACGCTATCAAGTTTTTCGCTGTATATGCCGGTACTGCGTGTGATTGGCGGAACGTTGTTACGATATGGTTCGGCAAAACACTCCATACCCAGAACCACAAACACCACCATCGCCATCATTTTTTGCATGTAAACTCCTTGTATTTCTTTGATTTCCGGCAAAAGATACCATTCAACCACGGCAAATTCAACCGCAAGCATAACAAAGATGGATTCAACACGATTTACCATGCACGAGCCTCGTGAATTGAGGGACGAAGGTCCGACTTATCCCCGCACAGGTCGAAGGCCTGTGCCCCTAAGAGTCGCAAAAATGCGTACAACGGAGGGCAAAGTGCCCCCAACAGTCCCAAAAGTGATCGTAACGGGAGAGCAAAGTGACAGCAACGGGGTTCAAAGTGTGAACAACGTTGCACGAAGTGTTGCACAACGGCAGGTAAAAGTGGCAGCAACAGGGTTTAAAGTGAGAGTAACGCTGCAAAAAGTGTTGCGCCACAGTGGTAACAAGTGACACCAGCGGTATTGAAAGTGAAACGAGCGTTGCATAAAGTGTTGCACAGCAATAGATGTGGTGATGTGTGCTACTTACCCCAGAGCAATCTCTCGATTTCCCTGGGGTGTTTAATTAGTAGTCGCCGTACCCGATTCGTTCTGATCGGTTGCGTTGGGTTGTATCTATCTCCCTCGCGATCCGACGCGGGGCGATTCCAACGGGCTTATCTGTAAGCCGTTCCGTGTTCGAGGCGAAGTTGCCGGTATCAGCTATTTTAAATTGACTTACCGCTTCGAGGAGTCCCTGCGCTTGCGAAGCCAATTCCATAGCCGCCGCCGAAGACTCTTCCGCAGTGGCACTATTGGTTTGTGTAACCGCATCGATCTCGTGAAGTCCTTCGGAAATCTGCGCAACCCCAATTGCCTGCTCCCGTGAACTTTGGGCAATTTGTTGTACCAACGTGGCAGTTTCCCCCACATGAGTTGTGATTATTTCCAACGCAGAAGCGGTTTGCGAAACGATCGAAGAACCATGATCCACGCGGCGACGCGATTCTGCAATCAATTGCTCCGTCTCTTGAGCAGCCTTAGCTGACCGTGCCGCAAGAGAACGTACTTCATCGGCAACCACGGCAAATCCATTCCCATGCTGACCTGCTCGCGCCGCTTCGACTGCCGCATTAAGTGCAAGGAGATTTGTCTGAAAGGCAATACCATCGATCATTTTGATAATAGCAGCAATACTATTTCCCGACTCATTGATTGACTGCATAGCATCACGCATCCGCTTCATATCTGCGTTTCCTGTGGCAGCTGCAGATCGTGAAGCTTCAGCCAACGAGCATGCTTCTTCGGCGTGATCAGCATTACTGTTCAATTGTGATTTGATCTCCATGACACTGCTGGTAATCTCTTCGATTGCTGCAGCGGAACGAATCGCACCATCAGAAAGCGCACCGCTCGCTTGTGAAACCTGTTGAGAACTGTCAGATACGCTATGGGCAGTATCGGTTATCGAGTGAAGCACCGACGAAAGTTGAGTTTGCATCTGGTTAAGTGCCTTACCAAGAACATCTTCCGGAGACGCCAATGGAATAGATTCGGTGAGAACCCCCTGTGATATGAGTTCGGCAGAAGTCACTTTCTGTTTAAAATCGGCAATCATATCACCAAACGCGTGGATCACTTCTCCCACTTCATTGGAAGGAGATTCGGGAAGTGCAATGGCGATATTGCCTTCTTTGAGCTTATTCGCAGCAGAAACCAAATTGGTCAAAGGTTCGGTAATTTGTTTCTTAGCAATGGTGTTTACAATCGAAATTGTCACGCCGATAATTGCTATGGCGGCGAGAAGTATTATCACGAGAATCGATAGTATCGACTGTTTCACCTGAGCTACCGGCCCGTAGAAATCCTCTTCGAACGCGTGAACAAACAGAAGCCAGTCCCACTGTTCAAAGTACATAGCCGCAAGAAAACCGGCCTTTTCACCTTTTACATTATAGGGAATGACCACCTCTACTCCGGATGATGACGCTTTCAGTGAATCGACAAGTTTTTTGAATGGCTGTTCACCATTTTTATCGGTGATCGTCAACAGTGAGTCACTTGCGGCAATCTTATCCTTGTGGAGAATCATTTTTCCCGCGTATTCTCCCTTGGTTTCACAGGCCGATGCGTATCCATTTTTGCCCACCACGATTTTTTCAATTCCAGATCGAAGTGATTCGACACTCTCCTGTTTCACACCGTAATAGAGCATACCAATGACATTCTTACTTCCGTCAAACAGCGGTTTATATGCAGTGATATACCACGAATCAACAACATAAGCACGGCCAAAGTAGGTTTTCCCTTTTGAAACCGCCGCAACTATCGCATTGGGCGAACCGTCTGCGTTGGTGGATGGGATAAATGTGCCGATCGCTCGTTTGCCCTCCTTGTTGCGAACATTGGTGGCTACGCGAAGCATATCGCCATCACTATTCATCCGCTGAAAAATCGTACAGGTCCCCTTGCTCAATGCGTAAGATTCATCCACGATCGGCGTGGGCGTTTCAAATGAGCTGTTTTCGTGTATGATCGTTGATCCAATCTGTACGGCGGGAAGGAAGATATCTTCGCTTGATTTTGTGAATTGATTCGTTGCTTTCCACTGAATTTGTTCGTTGGAAAGTTGCACAGATCCGTAGGTCTGCAACACTTTCTCTGCGCTGTTTAATCCGCTTTCGACCATAAGCGTAACCGCTTCGTGCTGTGACAAGCAAAGAGCATAGAGGTCGTGAGCTGTTCCGGTGAGCTGATTTGCCACCATCGCCTTGATATCTTTGGTAACCGTTCCTCCGAGGCGCACCATCTGTACAAAGACAACACACACCAGTACCGTCGCAGTCACTCCTGCCGTTATTGCCGCTGTCAGCGAAAACTGTTTTCCAATATTCATTTTACCCTCCGGTAAGTCTTAAAACGTATCTCGCCGTAACTTATTCATAATAAAAAAATAAAGTTCACACTTGCGAAATAGATGCTACTATCGAATTGTTTATAAGGCAACCGATTTTATTTAAAACATGCAACGTATCGGCGAGGCTAAACTTCACCTCTTTTTTCACCGATCCGACAAAAATCCTGACACATTAGTACTATGACCAGTGACTTAGTGGTGCACACACTATTGCACACTCACTATCGAAACAAATATCCCCACCAGAGAGATACTCCAGTGGGGAAATAATCTAACAAGCGGGGATACTGTTACCCGTCTAATTATTGGCGCTAATCAGTTTCCGCGATATACCATTTTCAAACCGAATCACACAAGCGCCGTTGATCCCTTCAAGGGAAATCTCAGCAGAACCACCAATCGCAGGAACGGCGAAATTTTTCACCACACGACCATTGAGAAGAACAATATCTCCTTTTACAACTTCTGTTGAGTACCCATCGATACGCACCATTTCTCCCTGTTGTTTGTAGGTAAAACCTGTAGTGGATTTAACTGCAGTCACGACTTTCGTTTGTGCATCAGCTGTGAGAATCACCGCCGTAATCGCCAAGGGTTCAAGGTTCACGGTAAACGTTTTTTGCATCACCGGCACAGTGGATTTTTTCATCGCATTACTCGATGCAGACACAAAGGTTTCACCACTTAATCCACTGAGTGTTCGCGTTTCTGCCGAAACGGTATTCGGTTCGAAATTGTTCAGAGATACCGTAGCACTCTGCTGAGTAGTGGTACTGTGATTCACCAATATGACCGTGAGCGAATCTCCCGCATCGTTACTACTTGAGTATGCAGAAACCAGTGTATCTTCAGATGATACCGATTCAACACGAGTATTTTTTGCCGATTTCGTGAACAAGTTCATCACTTCAAGCTGACCGGCATACCACTCCCACGGGGTGAACAGTTCAACCTCATTATCCGCGAAAACACCGAGATGCGAAGCATACCAGTGGGCGGCCTGCTGAGCGGTTGTGTTAAACAAATCTCCGGATTCCGTGAGACCAAATTTTACCCCATTGTTTGGTCCAAGCCATGTATTAAGCCACTCCTGACAGCGATTCCAAACATACTCTTTCTGGAGTGTTTTATCCCACCCGCCATTCATTGAATAGAGTCCCTTATCATTTTTCGTTGGGTACGCCCATGATGTATCAAACCAGATCCGGTGAATATTCGCCATTGTTTTTGCATC
>JAIFMU010000185.1:10640-19317 GCA_020048285.1 bacterium
ATGAAATACTCCATCCAGCAGTGGTAACGACCTTTGTACGTGATTGACGCATTATCTCCGAACTTGTACCACTGCCACTCATTGGCCGCTACCATTCCAGATAGTTTGATTTCCGGGAATGCCGCGCGCGCTTTCGGTGCCACCTGCAGGTAATTGTCAACATAACGATCAGGGTTTCTATCTTTTATGATGTCATCATGCGTGTTGTGCCAGATATCCGGTTCGTTGTCCATACTCCAGTAGAGAAATTTGTTCTTGTCGAGGCCTAAACCGCCGTCTCCGAACCAGTGATTAAGAATTCCCACGGTTGAATCCGCCGGCCACTCTTTAAGGTACAGAAGAGGGTTGCCTTCAGTGGTGGCAGCATTCCCACCGCCGGGGTTGACAACGCCACCTCCGGCAAGATTTTGGGTAACACCGGTCCACCATTGTGCCTGATTATATGCCCAGTCACCAAAGTTGTTATCTTTGTTGGATGCAGCCAATCCGAGAAGTTGGAATCCAAAAAATCCCTGCGTTCCGGGAAACTCTGATTCTATTCTGGCCGCTTTGCCATCCCAGTTTTGGTCATAGACATTGTTATACCAGTCAGGATGACTGCTTATGTCCAGTTGCCAGTTGTATTTGGTAGAGTTGTTCCCCCCGTTTTCTCGAAGGATTTTCACACCGGCTTCGCGCATTTTTGCCGCATCAGTTTCACTCAGCTTGAGTACATTGTTTCTCCCATAGATGTTGGGGCTAATTGATTTGTGTCCCGCGTTTGCATCAACCGCAATTGTCACAGCCCCAGCCTGTTGCATGCAGATCATACCCAACAATAGGGTTCCTCGAACACTTGATTTCATACATTCTCCTTAGACGACTTTAAAAAACATATTCATTTGATAATACCATTAAAAACGCACTATTTTTACAGCAAGAATCCCTTCAGTGATTTCCAGTGTGTGATATAACTCAGGGTTTCCCACGATAAGTGCTAAGTGCGAATCCGCTTCTTTTACTTTCCAACCGATATACTTCAACGTTTCAAGAACTCTCCTGTCTCCCATAAATACGGCAATTTCAATAGTTGGAATCTCTTTTGCCTCAATACCCATATCACTACCTCTCGATGCTCGATTGATCAAAACAATCAGCGTGAACTGACAATTCTCACAGAATTGTCGATTCTGTCGTGTAATCTGCTTTTCAAGAACACCTCTCTTCCTCGAGATGCAATTCTGAGTAGATAAACTCCTGAGGCAATAGGTGGCAGATCTATAGAATGAAAACCTTCGTTCAGCCGTTTCTCCATGTTGTAAATCTCCATTCCCTCAAGTGCAAAGAGCGATACTTTCACCACACCATTTTCCGGAAGATAGACCGAAAGATCGCCATTCGATACCGATGCGGAAAGGTTATTGGGCAAAAGGAGTTGCTTGTTTGGGTCCATACGCACGTCATCGGAGGTGAGAATAAAACTTCCGTCAGAAACCGAAATGGAGGTTACACACGAATTTTCCAGTTCAATCAACGCACTTGCCATGGCTGTTGTTCCTTTTGTGACTGTACTAGTGTCGGCGATCTCTATCTTCTGAGCACAGGCAGCCAAACATACAAAACAGAGGAAAATGAACATTTTACTTTTGCACACGGGCATTTCCTTACTCTACGATTCGGGTTGATGGTAAAACACACAGGTTCGGATTTCTACAGTTCTTTATAAAAAGATCACCGAGGAGATACGGAGCTGTTTTCATAATTTCAATAACAATTTCCGGCCATACAGATTGAACTCGTATCAGCGTGAGTTAATCCAGGCAAAAGCATCATATAATCAATAGGGAACTATCGAAAATTTTTCACTCATTACGAAAAGTTCCGCATGAGCATCTGAAACCAATTTCACCTGATATTGATCCGAGAGTTCCATATTTGAAGGAATTCGCCATTGCACAAAACCGTTATTTTTAACAGCGGAATTGACCTTCATAACTTCAACGCCGTCTTTATAGAGATAGATCGAAACGGTTGCTCCAAAGGCATCACTCACGGTCCACTCGGTTGTCTGAAAGAGCGATACATAGGATTCCGAATGCGTTTTCCACGGATTCATCGCCGATGGTTTAAGAATGGGGAAAGCGACGGGATCAAATTGTTCAACCTGAATAGTATACGGCACAATCAAGTCACTTGCCCCGGTATGTACCATTCGATTGAAACAGGTATCATCCACAGTTGCATAGAAAGTGTACGCAATCGAGTCGGTTGTTGAATCAGAAATGAGAGTTCCATTTCCAAACGAAGCTGTCCAGTTCAGGGTATCTTCCGCAGAAATCCGAACGGTGTAGATTTCTCCCGAATCAATCGGCGTTTTGATCCAGTCTGTATCACTGGGCGCACAGAGATGATTTTGAACAGAATCAACAGCAAGGAGAGTCGCCTGTTCGCGAGCATTATTGTTTTCCCATGAATCATTCTCGATCCCAACTATCGTGAAATAGGCACTTCGGGCAGTACCAAAGGCGTAAGTTGAATGCTTATAGGCGATCTGATAATCGTTGCCAGTTTTAAGATTGACATCGGGAACCCACGTATAATTTCCATTGTCAACCGTGTGAGCGATAACCGTTCTGATGGTTTTTCCGCCCTTGAGAAGAGTTAACTCTGCACTGGAGTAGTCAGCCATATATTTGGAACTCCACCTGATTGTATTGGGTGACAGCACGTTCAGTGTGTCTCCGGTGCGCGGTGACGATATGGTGAAATCGCCGTAGGAAGAGTTATACGGTTCGGAAGAGATGGCAAAGGTGTCGCTGAAATCAAAAATCGTGGAATCTGCAATGCTGGAGACTTTAAACCGATAGCCGCTGCTTAAACCGAAAGTAACAAAATGCCCAAGTGAAATACCGATCGTTTCACTACTGTCGTTATCAGTTGAATCTATGACAGTTGAAATAAGTGAATCGCGATGATACAACGCAATTTTCACCTTTGAACTGTCAAGGCCCGTACCAATCCATTTCAGTTCACACGTTTTTGAAATAAAGAACGTATCATTCGCTACAGGCGCGTAGACAATGACAGACTTTGGATTATAGGCAATGGTAAATGACCGACTAAATCCACTCACCAAACTATCGGAAATGCTGCTCACTTTAATGCGATATCCCGAGACCGTTCCGAATCTTTTTGCCAGATCCGTGGTAACAACAAACTCTTCCACGTTCTGATTTTCCACCTTTTCAGAAAGAGTTGCCACGGAAGAGTCGCCGTGGTACAGTTCTATTTTCACGTCGATCATTTTTTGGTCAGAAAAAGTCCACGAAATCGGCAAGGTATCGCCGACAAAAACAGTATCATCCGCTTCCGTTTGAACAGAAATACCCTGTGTTCCATTACCTTTTGTCTCTACAACATCATCGGTACAACCGAGAATCGTCAAGGTGAGAATCATGGTGCTGAGTATGTTCGTTAACCAGTTCACTGCCATCGATATATTCCTAACTAAAAGGTCGAATCCATTCATGTTACAAATGGGGGTGTCACCATTTATGTATGACCACCCCCGTATTAATTTTTTATCGCAGTATCAGTCGCTTTGGCTCCACGGTAGCTCCGTTTTGCAGGATCACCTTTACAAGAACAACTTGCGATGATATTCCGGAAAGCGGATGTACACCCGATCCATCCATGGTAAACTCAGCAAGAACTCTTCCATTGAGACTCATGAGCTGGAATCGGGCGGGGCTGTTCCCCCCGTAATGAATAGCGCCTTGTTTCAATTGAACCAGATTCGCAGGACTCATTTTTTGACTTTTCGGTTGTGCAACCGAGATACCATTGATGTCCTGAAACTCAATGTGCAGTGCCATATCTTCCTGTATATCATAGAAAGTAAGGCCATCACGGTTGATACCGATACTATCTTCGTTATCAATAATAATTGCATTCACCCTATAGCCCTGATTTGCCGAAAAAGCGACAGAAATCGAATCACCTTCGACAATTTGATTCGTACCGATATTGGATACCGTTCCATTTGCTCCGCTTGTAATGGTTACCGTATGTTTGCGAAGCGGACGAAATTTAACAAAAAGGTCATGATTCTTAATCACATCATTACATTCCCATAACGAGTAATTGCCGTGAAGTGTATCGCCGTTAACGATTAAATACTCTACAACATGTCCCTCATCGGGCTGAATAGCGACGGACATACTGTCCCGTTCTTCAAGAACAAACGAGCCAGTTTTATCACAGGAACCTCCAGCAGATGACTCCACGGTAATTGTAACATTCTGAGGAACTAACGGTCTGACATCGAGCAGTAATTTGTATTTGGTAATTTCGCTTTCGCCTTCGATGCCGAAAACATGCGTGCCCGCTTCAAGATCCATATCCAGTTTAACACTGGGGGACTTATTCACTTTTGCCGTAGCCACCGCACTGTTATCCACAAATTTCATGAGCCCGAGCGAGAGGTTTGTTCCGTCGAATGTATTATCGGCCTGAATTCTCACTCTCATGGGAGCATCCAGAGTGAAACTATAATAGTCACTATAATCGCCGTTGTATAACGAGAGATCGTTGTAAGTTCCCGGAAGAATTGGAGCGGCTTTCCAAGGGTTACTATTTTTTTCATAGCTGTCTTTCACTGGTGAAAAGACAACACGAAGATCCTGATTTCGAAGATTTGTTGCCGGTATGTTCAAGCTTGTGGGTTTACCAATAAATCTCTCATTAAGAAAGACACTATCAACATAAAAACCACGGGCAGGACTGATACTGAAATGAGGGCTACTACCTTCCTTATATGGTACATTAACACCTCCCAAGAGAACTTCGCCAGAGCCGCTAATTGTGCTATTGAAATACCAAACATCAACTTTTGTCGAAGTGAATGCCCATTTATACTCTGCATTAGTGCTTATCAAATCGACCATCTTGACGGCATAGCTACCTTGAGGAAGAATTTCCTTGATCCAAACATTCCATTTGTTTGAAGATTCAGACTGAGCCTTAGTAATAGGTGTCAGATTTGTTCCATTTATAGAATAGAGAGTCATTTCAGGAAATCCACCAGTAACAACTGTTCCAAAATCAACCTCATGATGACCTTCGGCAATATCAAAACGGAACCAGTCAACATCTGAAGAGATATGAATACTTCGTGTCAGCGTGTCTCCCGATTTGATCTGCACACCCCCTTCCCATGTTTCATCCGGTTCATAAGCGTCTTGGGCCGGTAGTATCGAGACTGCGACCAAGAGAAAAATAGAGATAAATAACTGCTTCATAAAATGTCCTTTCGAGACGGATTGCAAAGTTCCTTGAAAAAAAATGTTAAAAATCAAACGTGGCAAGTCTATTCCTTTTTCACCTCGTCTTCACTATTTACTAAAACTCGTTGACACATTCGTGCTTGTTCCCTTGAACTGAACAACATATCTGCCCGAGGAAAGTCCAGACACATCAATCTGTAATTGATTCTCTCTCCCTGTTACGGCAACCGAATTCAGCATCCTGCCGTTTAGGTTGTATATGTTGAGTGTTCCCTGTTCATTTTCATGGATATTTTCTACCAAAAGAGATCCATTACGAATCTGTATGTTCATGGTTCTTGTCATCTTAGTTGCTATGGGAGTAACTTCTGTCGCTCTGTCGCGACTAATGATGACATGATAGGCAGACAGAGCCGGAACAGTTATGTTCAGTGACGCATCGGTCAATGACCCCGTAAAATTGACGGTTTTGAGAGTACTGCTTGTGGGATCAAAGGCGTAAATCCCTTTCATGGCATGATTGAACCCTTTGTCATTCAAGACAACGGAAAATGATTGGGCCGCGGTCAGATTTTTGTTGAGAATGATCAGGTGAAGATCTTTGTCATCGGAATCCACCGAACCCCACACCGAAGCATCATCGCGGCTGTCAAAAGTTGAAGAGATCGTCTGATCACCGTAGGTTCCGCCGTTGCCATCAACATTTCTGAACAGTGCATACGCGGCTTTTGAGTAGGAACTGGCATCGACATCACTGTACCACTTGGTCGCGATTTCAACGCCGCGGTCTCCGAGAACCGCCAAAAGATCCGCTGTGGCGATTCCATTAGAAATATCTGCATCATGACCATATCCAAACTCACCAAGCATCACCTTTATCCCGGGAAAGTAGGTATCAGCAGCACTCTGCAAGCGCTTGATAAGCATATGCGGCTGGTTATTCAGTTTGCCATCAGTAAGCCAGCTGGGTTCAGAATAGGTGTCGTCCCACAGTGATCGTGAAAAATCCATTCTGCAGCGGCGGATGTGGTCAGCAGTGAGCGTTGAATTTCTGACAACCGTTCCACCTTTTATTCCGCTCTGAAAATTACCGGAGATATCAATTGCATGCTGAGGGTAGAAATGAACCGAAATGATGTCGATGAGATTGTACCCCGCTGTATCGGAGGCCTTTTTCAGTTCCGCAAGAAAGTATTCGAAAAAATAGTCATACCCAGTGTTTTTTATCGTTTGCCAGTCCGGTGCTTCCAGATCGAAAATCCCAATACCTGCAAACTCTCCGGCGATCACTTTCACATCGGGATCGACCGCCTTAACTGCCTTTGCCGCCTCAATCACTTTTGCAACATAATCGGCAATCGACACGGGGTTGGGCTGAATGAGTAGATGCGTTCCATCCCACAGATCCGGTTCGTTATCAAGGGAGATATACTTCACACCGGTGGGTGCCGATGCTCCGCCGAAAGTCTCTTTCAGGAAATGTATCGACTCTTCGAGATAGACTTTTTTATCTGTCAGATCCGGTGTTGTGGAAAAGGCACTTCCTTTTGTGTAGACCAGCTGATTCCACCGGTCGGGGGAGCCCTGAGGACCTGAAGGTACCGATGCCGCATTATTGTGGTCAGCGGCGACCCATCCCTGAATTGGAACGGTAATAATTGAGGTAAGATTGTTGTTAAGATTGTTCTGATGAAAGATCTTATATGCTGCTCCGGGAACGGTAAGTTCGCCCCATGGTACACCAACGATGGTCTGAGCAAGGAGCCATCCATTTTTGTTTTGATTGTCCGCACCGCTGTTCTCCGAGTTTATCTCCCAGTTGTGTGCGGTGAGACGATTTCCGCCGAGACGCCGGGATGTATACAAGCCCACATCGGCTAATGCCACATGGTTTTGGTTAAACCCATAGATAAGCGGACTGATCGGATGAGATGCAGTAAAGTCTAGTGAAGCCCTCACATCTTGCGCAACAAGAGAAGAAACCTGCAGTGTCAATGAATAGAGTCCGGCTACCAGTAAGGATTTTCGCATTTGTCCCTCAAGGGTTGTTTCTATTGTTATTTCAGTATTGATGTTAACGGCAAACTGAAAGGTCTATTACTTCTTCGTAAAAACGGTTTGTTCTCCATTGTACGTGATCGTTAGTGTTTTCCCCGCAATTGTATATGAACTGCTATCGGTCTTGGAAGTGTTTCCATTCGGCGAAGTCATATACAATTTTGATCCTGTTGTTGTGTAAGAACCAGCAAGGATTGTTGGATTGGTCATTCCAAATGCCGTGTATGATTTTGTTATCTGATCCTGATTCAGCGTATCCGGTGTACCATCATAGTTGGTATCTTGGATTAACTGTTTCAGTAAGAGTTTGGTGGTCATAGAAAGATCATCGTTAAATCCAAATTCCACATCCATGGTTGCTGTGTTCGTTGCACTTTCTTGTACAATAGTAGAACCCCAGTTACCCACAATCGAACGAGATGAAGATGATCCAACGGGAGTGTCATCACACCCGATCACCAAGGTCGCAACGATTGTCATACAGGCACCGTTCAAAAAGTTCATAGGAATCTCCACTTTTGTTGTTCTCGGTAGTTCTCAACAGTGGGAACATTTCTTGTATCGATCAAAGCACTATGTTCAATCTGCCGTCCCATTGCATTTGATAATATACCGCAAACTACTAAAATCGCTCAAAAAAGTTTACCTGAAAATTTAATACAAATTTTATATAGATTTAATTTGCATAAAATCAACAAACTATAACGCCATAATATTACCAAATAACAGGAATTTTCTTTGTTCTGATTTCAAAAATGAAGAATGTAGCTTTTGGGTTGACGTGAAAATCCTCAATACTCTCTCCATGAAACAGCTCTTTTCACCGCATAGAACAATAAAACACAAAACTGGTTGGTTCGTGTTTTCAGGGATTGTCATTGTTCATGTAAACAAGCCGAAAGGAACACTAAAATTGGAAATACTGGTAAATTAAATTCTCTATAACTTGCTTTTAAATAATGAACATGGCCAATACAATTAAAATGTAGCGAAATATAATAGTAATACCTTTGCCATTTATTTTGTAGATTTGCATATAACGAATGCACAACCAGTCATAGTCTCATTGTTATTTTGCATGAGACTATCACACGGAGTGAACAGAACAATCAACGCCAAGATACAGGTTTGTATGAAAATTGATATGAACAGTGATGATAGCACAGAAATCAAAAAACAGCCCAAAAGACGTGCGGCCAAAATTGTAACTCAGCAAAATCCTCAGCCGGATGTGTTTTCATATTTAGATTACCGCGTATTTCTTGAGGAGTCTCTGAAAGTACATCAGCAGATGTACCCTCGTGTCACCCAGCAAACCATCTTGAATTCTGTGGGAATTACCTACAAAGGTTTTT
>JAIFMU010000036.1 GCA_020048285.1 bacterium
GTATAGTTTCTTGGCGTAGGAACCGTAAAACTACAATAGGGAAACCCCTCATTTCTCTTTTATACCATTTGCCGTTTTGGACAGGAATGATTAAATTGTAAAAAGGTATCGTTTTGAAATTCGGTGTGGTAAAGAACTGAGCGACTACTCTATATATTCTATCGTTTTTTTTTCTTCGGGAACTATATTCTAGCTTGAACATATCAGCCTTACTAAGTGAGTGTTATCATGACAGAAAAAAAGATGCGTCTTTCCGTGCCACAGCGCAAATATTTAGAGCTACTTTCTCAAACTTATCCCACGGCAAATTCGGCATGTACCGAAATCATAAATCTCCAAGCGATCTTAAATCTCCCGAAGGGAACAGAGCACTTTCTCAGCGACATTCACGGTGAATACGAAGCTTTTCATCACGTGCTAAAAAATGGTTCCGGCGTTATTCGCAGTAAATTAGAAAAACTGTTTGAACGAGAATTGACATCGCGACAAATTCGCGATCTATCAACACTCATTTACTATCCTGAAGAGAAACTCGAATTGGTCAAGGCTGAACCCGATTTTGGCGATGAGTGGTATGAAGTAACTCTCTACCGTATGATTAAACTATGCAAAGTGGTATCAGACAAGTACACACGTATGAAAGTCCGCAAAGCGCTTCCTGAAGCATTTGCTTACATAATCGATGAACTTCTCTATGAGCAACAGGGCGCGGAAAAACAAAATTACTACGACAATATTATTCAAACGATTATCGAACTCGATCGTGCTGATGCATTTATCTGTGCACTTGCCAAGTTGATCCAGCGATTTGCGATAGATCATCTGCACATTCTTGGCGATATCTATGACCGAGGATCAGGCGCTCATTTAATCATGGACACTCTTTCAAACTACCATCGCATTGACGTACAGTGGGGAAACCACGACATACTTTGGATGGGGGCAGCAGCTGGTTCGGAATCCTGTATTGCGAACGTATTAAGAGTTTCACTGCGCTATGGTAATCTCGTAACTCTTGAACAGGGGTATGGTATTTCACTGCGATCACTCTCAACATTTGCATCAGAAATATATGCAGATGATCCTTGCAAGCAATTTATACCCAAGACTGGCGATGAAACCTACACAGACAAGGAAATATCAGAACTGGCTCGTATGCACAAAGCGATACTTGTCATTCAACTAAAACTCGAAGGGCAACTCTACAAGAGAAGAGATGACTGGGGATTATCACATCGTCTTCTCTTGGATAAAATTGATTACCAACTGGGGACGATTGAACTTGAAGGAGCAACCTACCCTCTGAACGATACCAATTTCCCCACCATTGATCCAACAAATCCTTATGAACTGACATCAGCGGAGTTCGAGGTCGTTCGTCAGTTGACACAAGCATTTAAGCGTTCTGAAAAATTGCAAGCTCACATCCATTTTCTCTATGCAAAAGGGAGTATGTACCTCGTGCTAAACGACAATCTTCTCTATCACGGATGTATTCTTTTCAACGAAGATAAAACATTTGAAACAGTCGATGTGGAGGGTGAAAAACTTTCCGGGAAAGCTCTTTTAGATCGATTTGATCAACTGGCTCGTCAGGGATACTACGCCACAGACCGCGAAGAAAAAGAGTATGGTCGCGACGTTCTTTGGTATCTTTGGGCGGGGAGCAAATCACCATTGTTCGCCAAAAGTAAAATGGCAACTTTTGAACGATATTTCATCGCAAATAAGGAGACCCATTACGAATCGAAAAATCCCTACTACAAATTCCGTGATGACGAAGAAATTAGTGATATGATTCTTCGCGAGTTCGGCTTGGATCCCTCCTATTCTCATATCGTGAACGGCCACGTCCCGGTGAAAGTTAAAACGGGCGAAAGCCCATCGAAAGCCAATGGCAAACTAATGGTTATCGATGGTGGTTTTTCCCGCGCATATCAGGGAATTACCGGAATCGGCGGCTACACGTTAATTTTCAATTCATGGGGAATGTCGCTTATTTCTCATGAGCCTTTTTCCTCAACGGCCGAGGCAATCCGCGAAGGTTCAGACATTGTAAGCACTCGGGATATTGTTGAATTTAACAGAGATCGAATTAGCATTCGCGATACTGACAACGGTGCAAATCTTCAAAAGCAGATTGATGATTTAAAACGACTTTTAGCAGCCTACCGCAATGGTGAAATTGCCGAGCGGCGCTAAGAACACCAGCAAAATGGAACTATCATGAATCGCAATGACCTAGAACTTTGCATACTTTCAAAACCAGAAACAGTGAAAGAGTTTCCTTTTGGCCCCGAAGCTGCGGTGTATAAAGTATGTGGGAAAATGTTTGCGCTCATTGGCGATGACAATCGAGTCAATCTGAAATGTGAACCCGATGAGGCTTCGGCATTGAGAGCATCATTTCCTGAGATCACACCGGGATATCACATGAATAAAGTTCATTGGAACACGCTCGATTTCACACAAAACCTCACCGATGAACTGATTAGACACTGCGTGGACGAATCCTATCGGCTCGTGGTGAGTTCATTAAAAAAAGCCGATCGAGACAGGCTTTGTTTGATGATTTAATCTAAATTCAATTATCGATTCCACGGTGAACAGCCAAGTGCAGTGAATACGTCTGCGATGGTGTAAAACGATCCGGTAACAACATGAATTCCTTCGTGTTCTGCGCATAGTTTCACACCGTGTTCAACCGAATCCGCGACATCAAACAGACAATTCGGCGCTTCATTTCTGATGATTTCCCCAAGATCTTCTGCACGAGCAGCCCGCGGAATCGATGGCTGAACCAAAGTAATCGACTCTGAGTGAGGTATCATTGTTTTCAGCATGAGATCGTACTCTTTATCTTTCATCATCCCGGTCAAAAAGTGAACCTTTTGAGTCAGCGATTCGCAGAGAATTGCTATCGCTTGTGGGTTGTGAGCAACATCGAACAGCCACGTTTTTCCTCGGATAGTCATCCATTGAAGGCGACATGGAATAAACGCCTTGGCAATGCCTTCGCGAATAATTTGTTCATCAATGCCCAGTTTTTCGCATGCCGTGACCGCACATGCGACATTCTGGATTTGAAAATCTCCCAAGAGAGGTACAAATAGTTCATTTGCACCATAGGAAAGAACCTGCCCTTGAACACTATCAGACAACCGTGCAAACTGCGATGAATTTGAAATTGTGAGTTCACTTCCCGTGGATTCACAGCGAAGTCGAGCCAAATCCAACACTTCTTCTGGATTTTCTCCTTGAATCACGAGAGGACGGTTCGGTTTGACTATTCCCAATTTTTCAACGGCGATTTTTTCAATCGTATCACCAAGATATTCAGTGTGCTCCAAGGAAATTGCCGTCACTACCGACAAGATAGGATCGCACACATTGGTCGAATCAAGTCGACCTCCCATGCCTGTTTCGAGAACGATGTGATCGCACTTTTCTCGGGCAAATAGTTTAAAGGCGATAATGGTTGAAATTTCAAAAAAAGTAAGTTCTAACTCATCGCAGAGCGGTTGAATATCGTTCCACACAGCGAGCCATTTTTCGTCGGCAACAGGGATTCCATCAATAATAAACCGTTCGCGAAACTCCAGAATGTGAGGCGAAGTGAACAATCCCGTGCGAAAACCGGCCTGATGAAGAACTGCTGCGATCATTGTTGAAGTAGATCCTTTTCCGTTCGTTCCGGCAACGTGAACAACGGCGCATCTATCTTGAGGATCTCCAAGACGTTTTAGCGCAGAAAAAGTACGTTCAAGCCCCGGTTTAATCCCGCGATTTTGCCGTGAAAAAAGATCGTTCAATATCGCATCGGTGTTCATATCAATTCTCCTTCAAAGTGATCGGGAAAATAAACAATGCGACTGATACAGAGGCCGTTCCAAATCGAGTATATTTACGCCTCTTACAAGGAATGAACATGGAACAGCTAAAAGCCTACCTCGCCATTTTTACCACCATCGTTCTATTTAGTACTATCGAAGTTGCGGTGAAACTTTCCGGAACCGCTGTTGACCCGTACCTGCTTGCGGTTACTCGCTTTGGCCTTGCCGGTCTACTCATGGTATTGCTTCAGATGAAACAATTCGCAAATCTTACTCGAAAAGATTGGTTGGGGTGCATCGGCATTGGAGTCATTGGTCTTGCTGGCACATTTGGTCCCTATCACGCTGTTTTACAAGATGTTCCGGCATCACAAGTGGCGTTGATATTCAGCCTTAACCCTGTTTTTGCAGCTCTGACCGCCCGTGTTGTTCTGCACGAAAAAGCATCGATCAATCAAATCATTGCGTTGATTCTTGGATTTGCCGGTGTCTATGTGGTCTCATTTGGATTTCATCCGATTCGCTTTGATTCACTCAACAATACGCTCCTGATGATCTGGTCGGCGGCGGCCTTTGGCGGATATACAGTTTTCAACAAAAAGATGGTTATGAAACACGGGGCTGTCTTCACCACGGGGATAACTTTTGTCATTTCGGCAGTTACACTTCTCCCCTTTGTCGGATCCTTTGAGATTACCGATCCGCAAAGAGCCATCCCTATCTTGATCTACCTTACGGTATTTACGACATTTATTGCTTATTTACTCTATTTCTATGGGCTTAAGCGAGTTTCTGTCGCCACCGGATCCAGCATGTTTTATCTCAAGCCGATTATTGCCACAATCCTCGCATATTGGATACTGAACGAAAAGCCTGATGCGGGATTTATTACGGGAATGGCAATAATTTTCAGCGCGCTCTTTCTATCGATGAAAAAGCCAACTCATTCAAAATAGAGACTTTGCACTCGATTCAATTTCAATTCAGAAGAGAAATCACTTCTCAAAAATAAGCTAATCGACATGAATTTCATTGTGAATTAAGTCGCGTGATAATTAATGCAATTGGCAAATTAGATATGTGTTTCAATGATTAGCAACAATGGGCATGGGATCAAGAGATTAATTCAGATAGCGTTCAAGAATTGTTCGCACACTCTCTTTGGAAATGGGTTTGCTGATATAATCGTTCATCCCCACAGAAAGATAGCGTTCGCGGTCGCCGATCATGGCGTTGGCTGTCATAGCGATAATGGGAGTTTTCCCGTTTATCGATGCGCCTTCGCGAATCTTTTTCGCCACGCTCATCCCATCCAGTTCCGGCATTTGAATATCGAGAAATATCAGATCATACAGATGCAGTTCCGATTCCAACAGTGCCTTGGCACCGTCTTCAGTGTGAAATACCGCAATCCCCAGCGACTCGATTATTTTGCGAGCCACCAACGTGTTCACAGGATTATCTTCAGCGAGAAGGATCTTTTTATTCTCAAATGAACGGCGTGGTGTTTTTTCATCCAAACTCTCTACGATTGATTCTAGTGGATCAGCATCAGGAAGTGAAAACTCCAGCGTGAACCGCGTCCCTTTTCCCTTTTTGCTCTCCAACTGAATGGAACCACCCAAGAGTTCGAGAAGTTGTTTTGTTATGGCGAGTCCAAGTCCGGTTCCGCCATATTTTCGCGTAGTGGAAGCATCTTCTTGAGTAAATGATTGAAAAATCGTTTTCTGCGCATCGTCTTCGATTCCAATACCAGTGTCTTCAATGATAAATCGAACCGTGTCGAACACTCGCCGTTCAACTCTCAAGAGCACTTTTCCCTCGTGAGTAAACTTGGCAGCATTGCTGAGAAGGTTCATGATAATTTGACTTACGCGAGCCGCATCACCTACAACCCAATCGAGTTGTGAACGGTTTTCATACTCGAAAGCGACGCCTTTTGGTTCTAACAGTGGAAGGATCAGCTGTTTCATGCGATCCACTTGATCGTTCAGAGAGAAGGGAGCGTGCTCCATTGTCAACTGTCCCGCTTCAATTTTGGTGTAGTCGAGAATGTCATTGAGCAAGTGAAGTAACTGATGTGAACTAGAATCGACAACTTCAGCATATTTGCGTTGTTCTTCTGTGAGTTGTGTTTCCAGAAGGAATCGATTCATGGCGATAATACCATTCATAGGCGTACGAATGTCGTGTGACATATTTGCCAAAAAAAGTGATTTCGTTTGATTTGCCCGCTGAGCTTCATCACGAGCTCCCTCTAGTTCTCGGGTTCGCTCGACAACACGATGTTCCAGGGAACTGTTCAGTTTAGTGATAACATCATAGAGGCGAATAAACTGAAGCGATCGCGAATAGGTAATCGCCAAAATTATCCCTAAAAATGCATATTCCATAAGATAAATGCTCGAATAGACATGGGATGCCACATACATATCGTTTACGACTGCAATAAAAAAGAGCGAAAATGACCAAAGAATAAATCGATCACTGCGGCGGCGCATTTTCTCTTTGCTCCGAATCATCAATATCAAGAGATATGCCATAACAATCATACTCGCAACAATTTGAACCATGAGAATAACTCCCGGTTCCACCTCTTTTACCGTAATCCCCCACAGAATCATTTCCCTCGTTTTATTGGCGAGATTAAGAGTTGCCGGTGAATCCCAAAAGGCCGCAACAGCAAACAGAACCGCTGAAACGTGTATAAGGTTTTTAGCGAAATCAGCGGGGCGACGAAGCAATGAATAGACGTAACTAGTAACACTAATGGTGATAAGGGATACGCCTAAAAAATTGACACGTTGAATCGCCATCGCCTGTTCAACGGTGGTGCTTGCATACAAGAGTCCGCAAGAAATCTGATAAAACGCCGTGGCAAATGAAAGAACTGCAAAGGGAGCTGTGGCGTGTTCTGATCTTCGATTCAGATACTGAAACAGGTGAAATATGCCAACGTAAATGATAACCGAAGCGGCGATATACGCTGGAAATGACAATCCATTTATCATAGATACCTCTGTGAATAATCAATGGTTAAGAAGCAAGTATACATTTTAAAACAGTTGCTTGCAAAGGTTATCTCCGCTTGCGTTTCGCACCTGCTTTCACCGGAGCAGCTGGTTGTTTTGATTCCCGACCTGATCCGCGTGGAGTCGATCGTAGGGAACTCTCTTTTGCAGAACGCGTGGATGAAGGCAGTGTCTCGCGCTTGAAATTGCCATCGCCTTTGACCAGGCATTTCGGGCCGAACCCGATCAGATCCGTGCGACCAGCCTTGACCAGTGCTTCCTGAACGAGTTTGCGGTTTTGAGGATCGCGATACTGAAGAAGTGCGCGTTGCATGTTTTTTTCACGTTCGTCTCGGCAGACAAAGATCGGTTGCATGGTACGCGGATCGAGGCCCGAGTAGTACATGACAGTGGAGAGAGTTCCTGGTGTGGGGTAGTAATCCTGCACCTGATCCGCTTCGATATCGTGATCGCGCATATACTCAGCCAGAGCAATCGCCGATGCCAAGGTCGATCCGGGGTGGCTAGAAATAAAATACGGCACCACCTTTTGTGGTTTGCCCAACTGCTTATTTATCTGCGCATACTTTTTAATGAACGATTCATACACCGAACTTCCCGGCTTACCCATAGCGGCCAGAACCGCATCGTCGATATGTTCCGGTGCAATCTTGAGTCGCCCGCTGATGTGGTGTTCGCAGAGTTCGCGGAAAAACTTTTCATTCTTATCCTGAAGTAGATAATCGAACCGAATGCCTGAGCGAATAAACACCTTTTTCACGCCGGGAAGGTTGCGAAGTTTTACCAAGAGTCCCAGATAGTCCGAATGATCCACGTCGAGATTGGGGCACGGTTTCGGGAACAAACATTGCTTTTGAGGACAGATCCCCTTAGTGATCTGTTTTTCGCACGAAGGAATCCGGAAATTGGCAGTCGGTCCACCCACATCGTGAATGTACCCCTTGAAATCGGGTAGTTTCGTGAGAATTTTCGCCTCTTCGAGAATTGATTCGTGGGAACGCCCCTGAATCCGCCGTCCCTGATGAAAGGTAATAGCACAGAAACTACAACCGCCGAAACAACCGCGACTCTGAGTTATGGAAAATTTCACCTCGGCGATCGAAGGAACTCCCCCATCCTTGTCGTAGCGCGGATGCCACGTTCTGGTGTAGGGCAAAAGCGGTACGCGGTCGATCAGATCAGGAGAAAGCGCGGCGGCGGGAGAGTTTTGAATCACCCAGCGATTGCCGTAGGGTTCACAGAGCATTTTCCCCACGATCGGATCGGTGTTGCTCTGCTGGATCATAAAACTTTTGGCAAAGAGTTTGGGATCCTTGCGTACCAATTCGGGATCTGGAAGCACGAGGAAATCGCGATTTGGTTCGCCCGCAGGAAGTTCTCGCGATACAAAGACCGTTCCTTTAATATCCGTGAGCGATGAGATCGGTTCACCCGCAGCAAGTCTATCGGCGATTTCGATTGTCTGATTTTCACCCATGCCGTAGACGAGAAGATCCGCTTTGGCATCGAGCAATATGGATCCGCGAAGTTTGTCAGACCAGTAGTCGTAGTGAGCCAACCGTCGCAGTGAACCTTCGAGACCACCAATAATAATCGGCACCTCTTTGTTCGATTCGCGCACCTTCGTCACATAGACGAGCGTGGCGCGATCGGGCCGTTTTCCCCCTTTTCCTCCGGGAGAAAAAACGTCGTCGTGGCGAGGACGGCGGCGCACGGTATAGTTGTTCACCATGGAGTCCATGGCTCCCCCGGAGACCAAAAATGCAAGACGGGGTTGGCCCAGAACAGTAAAATCGTCGTTGGTTTTCCAGTCGGGCTGAGCGATTATTCCCACGCGAAATCCGCGCGATTCGAGCAGACGGCCGATCAAAGCGGTGCCAAACGAAGGGTGATCCACATAGGCATCGCCGGTTACCAGTATGAAATCACACTGATCCCACCCTTTTGCATGCATCTCTTCCCGATTCATAGGAAGAAAGGGAAATCCTTTGGCACTCTTCATCGACCCTCCATTTTGTGCGGGGAATATACGTTATTCGGAGGCAATCGGGCAGATACGGGATCTGCCCCTACGGAAAACAGCCACGTACTCTACGCCTCCGGAAATCCCTGTCCGGTTCACGACACGGCACTCTACGCCTCCGGAAGTCCCTGTCCGGTTCCCGCCACGGCACTCTGCGCCTCCGGAAATCCCTGTCCGATTCCGGTCACGGCACTCTGCGCCTCCGGAAATCCCTGTCCGGTTCACGACACGGCACTCTACGCCTCCGGAAATCCCTGTCCGGTTCACGCCACGGCACTTGCAGATAGTGAGTGTGACCTGTCCGGTTCACGCCACGGCACTTGCAGATAGTGAGTGTGACCTGTCCGGTTTTGTACCGCAGTTTCGGTGGAATAAACGACGTAACGACGCAACGAAACTGCGGGTGGAAGGGAACTGTCCTGTTCGTTTTGCGTCCTTGGACGATCCGAAATCAGCCCACGAAACATCCGTGGGAGTGTGAACGTGAACCAAAGATAGTGTGCAAGAATCAAAATATTCCGTAGATATGCCCCTGTGTGGGCATCTTTTTAAAGATTAAATCAATCGGTTACGCTGATTTACGTCGGCCACATAGGGCCGAATCTACGATTTCTGTACTTTATTGTAAATACTTTCACACTCTCAAAGATTTGTTGCGAGGGACGTGAAACGTGTACCGTCCAAACAAATCCCATTTTCATTCTTTCATGCAATCACCTATTTTGATTCCAACTAAACAAGGAGTTTCCATGAAACAGTTCGTACTTGCCGCTCTGACCATTGCACTTACCGGATGTGGCGTCACTGATGCCGTGAAAGATACCGCCACCGATGCGAATCAACTGGCAAATCTCAAAAACGTGGAAATCAAAAATGATGCATCTACCGATCCGGTGACTGTCAAATTGATTATTCCGGAGTTCACACCGGGGGAAACCTTTGCTGAAATGAAAGCAATCGATTCGGCAAAATATTGTACACCGGCGAACTACGGCGCAGAGTTCACCGTGAATCTTCTTGCGGACAATTCAAAAGAGAACAGCGGCGATGCAAAATTTGATGGCATGGCAGTTCTGATTGGCATGGACACCACCGGCGCTGAACCGATCGCCACAAAAGCGGATGGTTTCACCATCGCCAAGGGAACAAAACAAGCGGTGCGCCCCAACGGATCAATGAATCTGGCCACACATCGGGTTGCCGGACTCTATCTGTTCAGCCGCGTGGCGTACAGTACGGAGTTCACTGCCACCGAAGCGGTCAAACTGGCGTACAAACTGGGAACAGTGGCAGATACGATTCGAATCGATCTTCCCAAGGCGACCATTCCGACTCGCGCAGACGATGAAAAAAAGAAGTTTCTGAAAGATGCGATCGAAGCGGGAATTTTTAACGAGTAGACGATGAAAATCTGATTGTTCAAGGGGGACGGGAAACTGTCCCCTTTTCTATTTCAACCGCACAATCGACCGATAGCGCACTCCGTTCTTGTACTCCATCTGAACAGCTAATCCTTCGCCGGGGATATACCACGACCAGGTTTCATCGGAGTTTGAACTCAGTCTATACTGAATCGTTTTGACTGTGGTCCCGCGCAGATAGAGCGGAACTTCGTTACCCATGACCATTTCGCCAACTCCTCCCGTGCCGTTGTCGCCATAA
>JAIFMU010000210.1 GCA_020048285.1 bacterium
GAAATCTAGAGAGTTCGAAAAAGGTGTCAATATTACCATCGGACTTCCCATGATCCGAACTTCAGTAGGCCATGGAACAGCTTTTGACATTGTGGGCAAAGGAATTGCATCGGAAAGTTCCCTTTTGGCCGCCATTGATTCTGCCACAAAAATGGCAATTACCCAGATGAAAATTCAGCACGAAATTATGAAATAATAGACTATTTATCAGGTGAAACAGTGTCATCAAGTCCTGATTTAGAGAGCTTTTCAGCTAAATCTAGGCTTGATAGTTCCTGTTCATCGTTCAAGAAGAGGCTCCATGTTTGAAATTGAAGGACTCTATACCACGGCAAAAGTGATGATCGATCAGATTGAAGATTCGTGTCGTGATCAGATCCAAACGTTCGTGAACAACCCACATTTCACCAATCCTGTTGCGATGATGCCCGACGCTCACACGGGAATCGGCACCGCAATCGGGTTTACCATGCCCATGACCGCCGAAGTGATACCCAATGTTGTTGGAGTTGACATCGGCTGCGGCATGTTGTCCGCTAAAATTGGCCCACGCCTGCCGGTAGAACTGAACCAACTGGACTATAAAATTCGCAAACAGATACCCTTTGGCGATCAGGTTCACGAAAAAGAGGTTATCCATCTAAAAACCGATTTCCCTTGGAGCGAAACACAGGTTCTCGCCGAAAAATTTGCCGCGCGTTACAATGAAAAATTTGGCGCATCGATCAAACCTCCCAAGTACAACGAAATTTGGTTCACCGATAAGTGTAAGCAAATTGGTATCAATTACAAACGAGCACTTTGTGCAATCGGTACTGTTGGTGGTGGAAACCACTTTATTGAAACAGGCAAAGATGAATTTGATAATTACTGGATCACCGTTCATTCTGGATCGCGCAATTTCGGGAAACGCGTATGCGACTACTGGAGCGGGATAGCCGGTAAAAAAGAGGAAAAAAGGATCAAGGATCAGATCGATTCCGAAAAAGAGCGTATCAAATCGAACTTTATCGGTCGCAAGCAGGAACTAAAAGAAGAGCTGCAGCGCATGAAAAAGAATCTGCTGTTCCAAACCCAAGCATACGCAGCGCTCACCGATGCCGATGCTGCTGGATATCTGTTCGACATGATCTTTGCGCAGATGTACGCGTCGCTCAACCGCCGCGAAATGATGCGGATCATCCAGAAAATAATAGGATTGGATTGTTCTAATCAAATTGAAACCGTTCACAATTATATCGATTTCAATGATTTTATTATTCGAAAAGGGGCTATTCGTTCCTATGAAGGTGAACAGATGATCATTCCGATCAATATGCGTGACGGTATTCTCCTCTGCGAAGGAAAGTCCAATGCTGAGTGGAATTTCTCGGCACCTCATGGAGCTGGTCGAGTCATGAGTCGCAATCAGGCTAAACAGGAACTTTCTCTCGAAAAATTCAAAGAGCAGATGGAGGGAATCTTCTCTAGTTCTGTCGGCGAAGGCACGATCGATGAAGCACCAGATGTATACAAGCGTTCATCGGTTATTGAATATGCGATCCAGTCTACAGCTACGGTTATCGCTAAGATCAAGCCCGTTCACAACATGAAAGACCCTAATGCGCGCATGGTTGCCACGCCGCGATAGATTCAAACAAGAGACGCAAGCAATTGCGTCTCTGCTTTTTAAGGAACATCGATGGAAACAGATTTTGCAATACTCAAAGTTGCTTTAGCATCCTTAGCACTGTTAACCTCGCACTGCGCACCGGAAAATCAGTTCACAGGTGCGCTTGCTGTTGAAAATGGATCGGGAGTTCAGATTGGCGACACTCCAACACTCATTTCACACAGCGGATACTCACTTCTCTACAGCGAATTGCACGAACAACCCTACTGGGTCGCTTATGAACTCAGCGAGGAAGAGGTTCGTGGAACGGCTGAACGCATCGACAACTTTCGCGAAGATTCCACCATTTCAACCGGATCTGCGCAACTGGCGGACTACAAAAATTCGGGCTACGACCGCGGACATTTGAAACCGGCAGCGGACAGTAAAGCTTCATCCGAAGAGATGGATGCATCGTTTTTTCTCAGCAATATTTCACCACAAAAAGCTGATTTCAATCGGGAAATCTGGAATGATCTCGAAGAGAAGGTGCGAGACTACGCCGTCTCAAATATGAACATTTTTGTAGTGACTGGTCCCGTGCTAAACAACCCAATCGAAACAATTGGAAACAATGGAGTTTCAGTACCAGAAGCATTTTACAAAGTAATTCTAACCGGTGACAGTTCAAAGGCAATTGGATTTTTGATGAAACACGAAAACAGCACAGCACCGCTCGCTTCATTCGCCATTTCTGTTGATTCAATTGAGAAAGTAACGGGATTCGATTTCTTTGCCGGTGTGCCCGATTCTATAGAATCGATGTATGATATTTCAGCGTGGTAGCAGTTGCTACCACGCTCAATTTTATTTCATGCAATCCAATGCCTTGCGAATCGCATTGATCGTTTTCAGGGGATCGTCATCGCCCACAGACAACCGAAGCATCCACGGGGAAAGCCCGATAGATTTCAGCGTTTTCTGGTCGGGCTCGTTTACTAAATCCCAATGTGCCAAAAGCGTATACGGCATGACAAGCGGAAAATCTGCGCCCAAACTTGGTCCTTTGGGAAGATTCAGGTTGTCATAAAACGACGCGAAATCGCCAACGGGAACAAAGGAGATTACGCCGCCGTAACAGGATTCATCGTGGGCGATAGCGCGGTAATTTTCAGACCCAACACCATGAAATACGTGATATAGTTCAATACGAGTATCCCCCTGAAGTGCTTCGACCACCTGCTTTGTGTATCCATTAATTCGCACCATTCGTTCTCGATACTCTTCAATCTCTGCCGCAAGACGTTGAAGATCTCGCCCTTCGAGTGGAACAATCATTTCGCGGATTGTTTCTCTTCCTACCTCTCCAAGGCGAGATCCATCGGGAATAATAATTGCACCGGACATGCAGTCCCCTTTTCCCGAAGCAAATTTGGTCAAACTTTCTACAATTATGTCACAATAGTCGGACACTGCTACATTCCAAGGTGTAGCGAATGTGTTGTCCAAGATAACAAGAAACCCGTGCTCTTTAGAAAGTGCGTAAATTGAATTCAGGTCTGGAGCGTGAAGCAGCGGATTTGAAACTGTTTCAGTTAAAATTGCCGCGATTTTCGATCCATTCTCTTGGCAAAACAGAGCGAGTTCAGCTAAGTCATCCACCTTGCCAATCTGCTTAAATTCGCCACTCACTTTGCGAAGAATATGAATAGAATCGGTGTACAACCATCCAAACTGAACAAAAATATCACGATCCCCCTGCTGATCACGCACGGCCATATAGGCAGCCCAAATCGCATTCATGCCGCAATTCGTCAGAGTAATTTCCTGCGATCCATATCCTTGAGCCAACACGTCTAAAATGCGCTGTTCTGCTCGAGAACTGCAGTAAATTTCCTTGAAGGGCTCTACCGTAATTTCGTGCATTCGCAAGAAGGTGTATGCTTCACGCGAGAAGATCATGTAGCCGCAGTGTTTCATAAAGGAATAGAAATCAGCGGGATTATCTTCAGATTTCTCAGGAAAATGCACCAAAGCATACGATTCGTAGAGAAATACCATCGGTTCAGTTTTTGATAGTGACGCAACCCGAAACGCCGCGTCCATAGAGGGAAGCAAAAACGAAACACCGCTTGAGATATCCAACTCTGCCTTGATGTGAGCGATTGCCTGTTTAATGAATGGGTGAGTAATAATTCGTGGGTATGCAGTGCGAATCCGGTCGAAAATGTTATTAATTTCTGATTCGTAATCGACGACATCTTGGTAAGTTGGCATTGAAACAGAAAAGGCGTGAGGCGTATCCAGGGGCAGTGGTACACCGCAGGGAATCGGTTCATAATAACGATTATCCATTGAGCACCTCCGCTAAATCGGCAATCAGATCATCTACATGTTCAAGGCCAATGGAAAGTCGCACCGTGCTCGAGGAAATTCCAATAGCAGCTAACTCTTCGGCGGAAAACGACGCATGGCTAATTTTCCCAGGAATCTCAATGCGCGAATCAGCTGTTCCGAAGGAACATTTTTCGCCAAATAGATGGCACTGCGCGACCAGTCTTTCTGCCAGTTCAACCGATTCGAGGTCAGCGGTGATAACACCGGCGAAATTTTTCATCTGTGTTTTCGCCAATGCGTGTTGTGGGTGAGATTGTAATCCCGGGTAGACAACTCGAGTTACACGAGGGTGATTTTCAAGCCATTCCGCGATTTTCAACGCCGACTCTTGATGGGCTTTCATCCGAAGTGGAAGAGTTGGCAGTCCTAGTGAAACGGCATGAACGTCTAGAGGATTCTGGCTACGCGCTTCCGCATTGGCGGTGTAGCGCAGTTTTGCAAGAAGTGATTCATCACCAGTGACAAGGGCTCCACCTATCACCGAACCGTGACCGGAAATGTATTTCGTGGTTGAAAAAAGTTCAAAATGAGCGCCTAGTTCTATCGGTTTTTGCGAATAAAACGTGGCCAATGAGTTGTCCACCGCAAAAATTGTATTTGACTCTCTTGCCAATTCAGCCACTGCTTTCAGGTCGATTATTTTCAACCCCGGATTGGTCGGCGACTCAATCAATATCAATCGAATCGAATGTTTTTTCAAGAGTGACTCCACCGATATAAGATCACAGAAATCAGCAAAATGAACGGTGATATTCATCCGTTCGCGATACACCTTAAGCATCCGAAAGGTGCCTCCATAAGTGTCATTTTCAACCAAAATGTGGTCGCCAGCTTTTAAAACGGTTTCAAAAAGAAGGGCAACGGCACCGAGTCCTGTGTGAGTGCAGACTGTTCCGACGCCGCCACAAACCGTGGTGAATACATTTTCTAAGGATTCACGAGTAGGATTGTCGCTGCGAGTGTAGTCGTAAATTTTTTCACCGGATTGTTTTTTCAAATCAAAGGTCGCTGTTTGATATATAGGCATATGCGTTGCGCCAAATGGATCAAAAACGCCCCCTTCTTCGGCCAAATGGGCAAGAATTGTTTCAACAGATCTATTCATTTTTATATTTATCCTCCGGGAACTGCTTATTTCGAAAGAAAATATATGATTGATTCACTATTCTGACAGAGTTAATAGGGAATGATCAAACTGCGCGGATAGGTTCTGCGCAATGTTGAGGTCGGGATATATTTTACCGTCGCATTGAACCATAAAGGAAACGCCATGAACTGGACTTTGGGAATTGACACCTCTTCTTCATTTATGAGTATAGGGCTTGTCAATGATTTGGGATCGCACGTTTCGCTCACTCGTTTTGTGAAAAATGCTCATTCAGAACACATTACAACAGCCATAAAATCAGTTCAATCAATGGTAGGAATAACCGCATCAGATATTTCTCACTGCGGAGTCGTTACCGGCCCCGGTTCATTCACTGGTCTTCGTATAGGCATATCATTTATCAAAGGTTTGTTCGCATCCGGTGAAACACTGGTTATGCCTCTTTCAACGCTGGAAACAGTTGCTTTTTCATGGCCCCTTGACGGAATAATTTCTGTGGTCTTTGATGCCCGACAAGATTCCGTTTTCGGTGCAACATTCGTTAAAAAAGATGGATCAATTTCTCGACAGTCCGAAGACGAAAAACTTGTTTGCTCCCAATTTATCAATCAAACAGAACAATCATCGGTAGTTATCTATGACACCGCTGGAAACCAGAATTCTCCATTGATCAATAGCTTGGCTAACCGTTCAGCCACATTGCTCGAATCGGCTAACCTATCAACAGGGCTCGCAGCGGCGCGTCTCGCGCAAATCCGTTGTAATTCTGATCATTGGTGCGAAGCAGTCGATATTTTTCCGAACTATATGCAGGAATCATATGCAGAACGGATGAAAAAAGCATGAATATTTCAGATCTTTTCATTTTGGGAACAGTTGTGTCTTTTGTTTCGGCACAGGAAATAACCACTCCTATTCCTTCAAACTCGCTTATACCGCTCAACTCAGAATCGGCAATCGTTCCCATTCCAGGATTCGCCACCGACTCCATTGAAAAGAATTCAGTAAATCAGGATAGTGTAAAATCAAAAGATAGCACACTGATTTCCATTGATAAAGGGTTCAGTTTCGGAGCTCGGTGGAGTTTTACATCTTCAAATGTTTTCGCGGATTGGGTTAGTCAGCAAACTACTTATATGAATTCGCTTTCTGAAACAATTCGAGAACTAAAATATCCCGCTACGGTTTCGTGGTTAATGAAACCTGAAAAACAGAGTTTTTCCTTTCCTGTTTCATTAGGATTTTTCCATAGAATAGATTCACTTCGTTCCTTTTCTCTTCATTCCCACTACTCATACAGAAAACAACACTCGACATTTGTTGCCCTTCGCGACACAACTCGAGCAATTGTAAATGAAACTGACTCGAAAATCATTCACCATCAAGCGGAAATTTCCGGCGAACTGCAGTTTCGAATTCCACCAACATACTTTTCTGTTTCTGGAGTCAATGCGACTGGATTTTCCGTTCTTTTTGGTATTATACCTCTATCCTATTTCAAATTAGAAACAGAATCAACGATTCGGGAAATGAGACGCAGTGGCTCTACTTTTGGCGCTGGTGGTTCATGGGGGGCAGGTATTTTTACGGACAAACAAATTTCAAGTCAGTTTATGACTCGATTCTATTTCAACTATCACGGCAATGTCACCTATGGTTATGACAACTACAATTCACTGTTTACAGTTGCACCTGTTGCCGCTCCTTCAGAAAAGGAGATTCTAACAGAACATTTCTTCGAACTTGGTTTCCACGGCATTATTGCCAAAAAGAGCCCAGAAACTGTAACCAATAAATAATTTTCTGCTATTTGTAACTCCAAATCACTAGGCATAAAATTGCAAGTGGGATATTTCATTATTGAAATATCCCACTTTTATTTTCGTTAACCGCATTATTATAAGCCAACAATACTTTTGAATGTTTACTCTTCACCCTCTTCTTCGTCAATCTGTTCCGCATAAAGAAACCGGTTAAGATTGAGAATTATAACAACTGAGTTATCTTTCTGATGTGAAATTCCTTCAATAAACGTTCCACTCTGAGTCGTCGCAACAGCTGGAGCAGATACAATAGAACTCGGTTCTATATCGCGCACTTCATCGACAGAATCTACAATTAACCCTATTGAAATACCTCGTAAGTGGGTAACCATGATACAAGTACGGTCGTCATAAGCACGAGGTTCAATCTTAAACCTAATTCTCACATCGATAACTGGAATTACTTGGCCGCGAAGATTAATAACGCCTTTTACGTATTCTCCCATATCGGGTACGCGAGAAATTTGCTGAACGCCGATAATTTCGATTACATTTTCAATGGGAAGTCCATAGAGTTCATTCCCCAACCGAAACGTCAGAAATTTACCATCCATAGTATTTTCATCTTCTTCATTCATAAATCCTGCAAGCTGATCATTTATTGTCATTTCAGACATACAAAACTCCCTTCGTAATTTCAACACTGAACTATTTTAGAATCACATATCTCTAATGTCAATGATAATCTCAGTCGATACGAGTATAAACAGGAGTTTTTCTATGAGCAACAAATATCCTCAATACTATACCACAACTGGTTTGGAACGTCGCAAGAAGAAACCATCCTCTTCTGCTAAATCGAAACCTCTCCACCTAGTTACCGATCAACACGAAGGAAATCATGAAATACAAGAATCGCACCCAGTTGACCAAACTAAAAAGAAGGGTTTACTAAACGAGTCTCAAAAGGCAAAGAGCAGTACATCAAGACAGGAAATCACTCTCGTAACTACTCCCGCTAAAAAAATTGACCGCAAACGGAAAATGATCAAACGCGCATCAGATGAACCAAAAACAATTTCCCCCGCAGCTGCCAAAGCGATTGCAGAAGCACTAAAATCCATGCTTCACTCATAAACCGAGAACATTAATCGAGAGATAACTTCAATAATCCAACTAACATTTTTCTCGATTTACATTGAGTAAAGCAGTAATGTAAAGTCGTAGCTTGTCAGCTTTTTCTTAAATACCAATACATTGCTATATTGGTAGCTTTTCCAGCGGTTTTTAACAATCACAGTAAATCGAAATTAGCACGTATATTTGTGCACAATTTAAGATTTAGGATTTTGTATGAAACGAAAAATGCTCGTGAACACAATCCTTGTCATTTCACTGCTTCTGCTTGGATTTATAGCTACCCCATTTTATCTTCTTGAAAGCGGGATTTCTTCTAGCAAATCCAATGCATCTGACTCAATTCCATAAGTAGATTGTTCGACAAAAGACTCTCTCAAATAGAACCGATGATCTCGACCGAAGATAGTTGTGATCATATTTTATGTGAGGGGAATTGCGAGTATCCAATCTGAGATAGTTTTTGCATCTGAAGAGAGACGAATACCTCTTTTTCCACCTCGGTGTAGCTCATTGATTTCGTTAACCCATTCCACTTTTGAAAACTCTGCTTCAGTGATAAATGAAACATGTCCAAATCGTTTAATGTAGGTTTCAAGAACGGGGTATTCAGAAAATCCTACTCGGGGCATATAGAGAAGTGGTGTTCCCGATGCAAGTGATTCTGTTACGGTTCCATAACCCAGTTTGGAAATCACTACATCTGCGGAAGCATTAAATTCCTGCATTGTAAACTGCGATTTATCTATCTGAGTAAAATTATGTGGGGCATTTTTCAACGGGTATAGTCCAATGAAATGCCAGTTTTTCATCATGGTCAATTTGGACCAATCGATTGACTCCATGCCGTAGTTTCCAGTATAAATCAGCGCAATATTTTTGGAGTTTGCAATTCCAAGGCAGGTGCGAAGTTCTTCACCTCGGTTTCGTGCTTCGCGAAGAAGATTCACTCCTTTGAGAACATTGTTATCATTTTCCCATCTTTTCATTGAAGGATTAAGGAACACGTGGTGAGAAAAGCATGACATCTCACCTTCAACACGGTTCAATAACCACCGTTTCCCGTCAGAGTCAGGAAAATCTCGATAAATATCATCCCACCAAAAATTGCTTACCGAGATTACAGGAATATCGGCATTCGAACCGATAACCCCTGCGAAAGGAACAACATCAGATATTATTAGATCAAATTCTTGTGAAACAACCCATCGAACTTCTTCTGCCAAATGTTGGTCATTTTCAAGTGAAATCCGCGCGTATTCGTGAACAGTGGCAGTGGAATCAATAGTCACCGCATCTTTTTGCACACAGCCACAATCAAACGATGCTTGACGATACCCAAAAGGTACAGTCAACTCTTCATCAAAAAATGATCGCGGAATATCAGTGACTATCGTTATTTCAACAAAACGACCAAGTTCGCTAATTAAATATGAAGATCTTACGGCGTGACCATAACCGTGTGCAGTAATGAAATAGGCGATTTTCCGAGACATAAATATCCTCAACGAATTTCAAATTTGGTAAACACTTGCTGAACATTGATTTCCTCGACATCAACAGATTGAACACGTGCGAAAGGCGTTCCAGAATGGGCCCAGCCAATCAGTGCTTCAACTGCGATTGTATCGCCGCAAGCAACGCATTCAACTTGTCCAGAGGGAAGGTTTTTAACGTAGCCACGAACACCAAGTTTTTGTGCAGCCAATTGTGTTCCCACACGAAACCACACCCCTTGAACTCGACCGGAAACGATAAAACGTACAGCCCGTGTACTCATCCTATAATCCCTGTTTTTTGATAATCAATGTGTTGAATGCAAAACATAGCACGTGTGCACATATTTGAAAAAGATGAGTGCCGCTTGTTACAACTTGCCATGTTGGATCTCCGAGTAAAATTCAAATGCGATTGTCATCTCGAAAAAATCCACGAAGCAATTTCTGCGATAAGAGAAGTACCGGTCATTTTATTGATATTTGGTGAATCAAACAACCCTATTCCTGAACGCTCACCCACAGCTGAACCGGTTGAACGATACTGAATTCGCTCGCGTTCAGCTTTTAATTTTTGCTGTTCTTGCTCAAGCTTTCGTTTTGCGTCGAGTATTTCACCACCTGCTTTTTTCCATTCAAGAAGTCGCGACAAGTCTCCAGATTCTAACCATATACCGTGAGAATGACAATGATTAATGATTACACCCGCTCGTTCACCAAATTTTTCGCGATTCATGATATCACGACAGACGGGACATTTGCGATATCTGACTTCTGTATTTTCCTGAAGTGGAGAATTGGCAAGGCGATTTAAACCTCCAAAATCAATCTGAACAGCAGCAGCTACTTTTTCATCTAAAAGCGTATGGAGTTCACCGTTATCAAAGAAAAGCCCACCACAGCGACAACAGTGTTCAATAAAGAAGGGTTTACCCATTCCTACGTTGACCGTTTCCATCTGAATGTCGCAATTGGGACAAATTCGATCTGATGC
>JAIFMU010000043.1 GCA_020048285.1 bacterium
GAGCCTTTCGTTTTTAGACTCTACTCAAGGCAGCATCGCTAAACACTTCATCACCGGCAATAAATCTCTCAACCCAGGTTGAATCCCCTAGAGCTTCGTTCAGAGATTCATTCATATTGTAATCCGAGACATCGTAATACTCTCCAAGCACCTCTTCGAATTCATCTTCAATTGCGCGTATCGACTCTGTTAGTTCGGGCAAATGGTCAGCTTCAATTTCAGAATGAGGATAACAATATGCCTGTTCACACACAAGTTTGCTTCGCGAATGAGCGGCCCGACATGAAAGAGGACGCACTGAGTAGACCAAGCATGTTCCATCATTCAAAAATGGACAGGAAAAATTGACCGCAAGCAACTCTGAATCACTCGTTTCTGCAAGAAGTTGCCGATTTTGGTCAATGACTGATTCGATTTCCACTCGTTCCACGCGAGACAGAGATTCAACATGTCGAACCAAGGCCAGCAATTCATAGGGCTTTAAGGTTATGTGAAGATGACAACAGAATGAGCAATTTGACTTGCAAGCGATCTCTTTACCTGTACTCAATTGATTCACGACAAAATCAATTGCTTGGTAGTACTCCTTCACACCTTCAGCTAATTCGAATTCGGATTCTATCGGCAGGATCAATATTCCCCCCCAACTCTCAATAGTTGATAACTAGAATCGTCCTTAACCCGCTGAGCAGTCACGCCGGTGATCTCTTGAATTATCAACTCACAGATGAGCCAACAATCGAGATTAATGCGCGGACATCCAGTCACCGTATGAGAATCATGGCCCAGAGATGCGTGCATGTGTATTGTCGGCTCGTTATCACCGTTGGGGAAAACGGTTCCGGTTCCGAGAATCTCTTGCACGCCGGGCAAATCTGCAACAATAGCCTGCAAAGGACGTGCAGAATAATCTTCGGGGCCTGTGACAACGGAAACTTTTTTTACACCTCCAATTATCCAAAATACAGCCGAGTGAATTGATTCTGTGCTGCAGACATTAACGATTGATTCATATACAGGATCATTTTCAAATAATCGCGCTACAATAACGCGCCCAGCTTGTCCCACTTGATACTCCATCTAAACTCCTCTTGCAGAGTAAAAAACACTTTAAATATGCTATAATTTATTCATTGTGCCTATTAAAAAAGGACAACCTTTCGATCGTCCTTTGATACACACGGGAACAATGTAAAAACTACAAAACTCCAGATTGGGCCTTTTCACGATTTTTACGAGCAATTTCCGCCATAGCTTCCATTTGCTGTTCATGAATTGTTAACTCTCGCATTCTATTTTTGGCAATATTCGCTCGGATCATCCTATCTCTTTCAGGATCCTGATGGGCGACTGTTGCTAAATTATCGCCAGGTTTGTGAAGGTGCATACCGGCATTCTTGCTATGCATATTGCGAGCACCTGCAATAGAATCGACTGCAGAATTCAGCGAATCAGCTAATTGCGCCCCACCTCCATTAACAGATACTTTTTTTTCTGATTGTGAACCACAGGCACAGAAAAAAAGAACCATAGCAATAATCAAGAATTTCATATATCACCTCTCTGAAAAAGTGGAAATGGAGCCCGGAAGGGCTCCACAATTCCCAAATTATCGAACAACCGCTTTAGACACAAGGTTGCCAGCAGCACCCTGAATCTTAACAATGTACATACCAGCAGGAACCGTTCCAAGTTGAAGAGCATTGGCTCCACTTGTAAGAGCCACACTGTTAAGTGATTTCACGATTCGACCGGTAGTCGAGTAGAGATTCACGCTATATGTACCAGAAGCGGTTACTGCAAGATTAAGCTGACCATTGCTGATCCCGTTCATGGAGATCGACGGTTTCGCAGTAGTAGTAACAAGATTTCTAATTGAAACCTGAGCACCTGTGTAGAATTTCACATTTTTAACTGAGAACTTAGCTGTCGAAGCCTTGTCTCCTATTTTCTGTGGATACACGGCAATACCGATTATTTTTTCAGCATCAAGCATATTCGATTCACCTGTTGTGAGATCAGCAAACGCCGTCACTGGAATTTTTCCTGATGGGACATCGTAGCTCAGGTTATTCAAAAGAACATCGCGACGTTTTCCACCCTCATACTGAAGTGTCAAATAGAGAGGTGTATTTGTCTTATAATCAAGCTCAACATGTGAAAGCCCTTTGAATGAAGCACCTTTTCCAGTGAGATCACCATAGTACCCTCCCCAAGCACCTTCACTAGCGGCAAGGCTCAGAATCGCATTGTCGAGATTACTAACACTCGCAGTCCCAGAAGTTCCCTCTGCATCTTTCATGAGAGTCCATTCAGATGGCGCAACAGCAACGACTGTGCTTCCGATAGTTGCATCTTTTTGCAACGATTTCACATAATCGATTGTCTCTTTAGCAGTTTTGAAAAGAGCACCTTTGTCAATGGCATAATCACGGAAATCAATAAGCGTTTTCTTACGATCAGGATATTTGTTGTACTTCAGGGCCTGTCCAAAGGAGTTCAGATTTTCAGGGGCCTGAAGTGTTGCGATATCATACATCGGCGTAAAGTAGTCAGTATGAAGTCCAACCTGCATAGGTGCTTTATTACCAGCCATACGTTTATCAAGTGTATACTTAAGCGCACGAGTAGCCTGATCACCAGTCATTCCCCAAAGAATAAACATATTGAAATCGAATCCAGTGATTTTACCACTTTTGATCCAGTCTTCTTTGTCGCCACTTACATCAATTTTCTGAGCCGCCTGAATCCCTTTGTAAGCTTCAAAAACTGATGCGCGGTCATCGGGGTGAACAATCACATTGTTCACAGGGAACTGCCACAGACCAGTGCCCACGGGCATTGAATCAATCGCAACAGTCGTATATCCATTTTTTCTCATGGTAAAGGTATTGGGCGAACCATTTTCCATAGTATACGGCCATACAAAGTTTGTACCATCTTTAGTAGCATCAAGTCCATCTTCTAGGCCCGTATCGTACATATAGCCAAGTTCTGCGAGAGCGAAGAACTGATTTGAGTTAACTTCGAGACGAGGAGCGCGGAAACCGGCAATTGTACCACCTTTACGAAGTGGTTTGAGGCCAAGTTCAATATCCATATCAACTTCACCAAGTTCAAGAATTCCTTTCCACGCTTTTGTAGAAAGAATGCGACCAGCATATGGTTTCCACCCCATAGAATGCCACGATATTCCAGCAGTTCTCCCAAACTCTACCGATTCATCAACTGTTTTTTCTGTATATCCCAGGGCATCACTACCCCATTTCACAGTTTCTATCATATTAGCAGCAAAACCTTCACCACCCCAACGGCCATACCCACGGTCATCATTCGGAAGTGGTGAATTCGATTCCATGTGGTCAAGTGTATGGTTTCCAATTTCATGCCCCATCTTAGTGGTCATTTTGAACACTTCATTGATCTGACCGTATGTTTCACCGTTTACGTTTCCGGTAGCATCTTTTGATGCTTTAACCATCATTTCACGTCCCCAGCAAGCTGCGATTTTCTTACCATTTCCAAAATATGCAGAAAGATGTGGGAACTCCTCTACGTCCTTCGCATTAACAGTCCAATATCCATATTTCGTTTCACGGGCACCATCTTCAGGTCCAATAAGAGGTACCACAAGTCCTGAAATCACGTTGAACGTAAAGAGAATCGGCGTTCCATCGCTATTTTTCTTAGTGAAATTCTCGGTATAAGGCCCTACTAATTTAAATGGGCTGTCACCTTCAGCAGGAGCAGTTCCTTTAGTCCAATATTTACACTCCCAAATTTTCCCATTATAAACAACCTGCATACCTGTGGTATAGGTAGCATCAGCCTTGTATTCAGCCATAGGCATACTGCGACCAGCAAGTTCAGTGATAGCCCAACTCATACCGATCTGCCCCGGTTGAATGCTTAACGCATTTGGAGCAGTTGCTCCCCATGGTTTTTTTCCACCAATCCAGCTTTGATCCGCAAAGCTCTGCCCTGGAGCAGTTTCATAGTTGGTCATTTCCAAACCAGAATATGCGTTATCATCCCAAACAAATGAAACAATCTGCTTCACTTCGCTCAGTGGTTTGTTTCCAGGAACTGCATGAGAAGGGAAGTTATAATCAGCAGCGAGTGAACTTCCTGACATTACTACCGCTGCAAGTGCGGCTAAAGACTTACGGTACATAAAGGCCTCCATATTTCTGAGTCTCGACAAGATGCAATCACACACTAAAAGGAATGCATACTATTTACTTGATCATAATATACACTAAAAAGTACCAATTTGCTTTTCAAATTCCAATGGCACTCCTGTTATTAGCTACAATGCCTCCACCAAAACATTCGCAAGTCACTTCTCTTTTTTTTGCAGCCCACAAATTTTTGTCATTAATTATGCATAAATAGCTTTACAAAAGGATATTATCTACAAGAAAGACTTCGCAACTTTTTACCATTTAGCCATCATTCCTACGCAAATACACTGACGCTAGAACACCTTTTCCACAACAAAAACAGTACCTTTTGCACATTAAAAGCCTCCTCAATAAATGGAAAAACCAGGGTATAAAACGATACCGAAGAACATTGTATTTTCCAAGGAGACAAATTGCAGATTTAGCCATCCACCACATATTCGCAACTAATAATCGTTTAGAATAAGTCCAAAAATGTTCAAAAATAAACATATATTTCATAAGCTACAACTGTATGATCCAACAGATTAAGGATTTCAATGACAAAGAACAACGCACTCATTCATTATCTTTCACCACTAGCACTCGCACTCGGTGTAGGTGCACTTATAGGTGGAGGCATGTTTCTACTCGGCAAAATAGCACCGATACTGCTGCTCGCGCCACTATTAGCAGGAGTTCTCGCTGGGGTTTCGGTATCACTTGCATTTCCAAAAGGATACTCTCCTTTATTACTATCAATAGTTGTTGTACTAATGAGTTGTACGGCCTACTTCACAAAGCATTTTGGCGAGTATCATGATTTTAAGCAGAACATTTCAGAACACCTTCTCCCGGAATCGACTCCTGACTTTTTAAGCAAAATAGTCGAAACAGTGGCCACTCCTTTTGTGGATGATTTCTTCGAGCTGAAAACTGGCCATTCGGGATTTCGCGGCTATATGATATTTTCAGCCGAACAACCTACACCTGTCGGCTTTGGCAAAGTGATAGAGTTGGAACGATCTGCAACTTGGGTTCTGAGGATCTTTGAACTTATTGCAATTGTGGTGGTAGGATTATTTGTTCTTTATTCCAAAAACCGTGCACACCAGAGCGACGTTGAGAAATAAAAAAAGCGAGACATTCCTGCCTCGCATCCTTGCGTAACCCTTTACTCACCCGTTAGATTCGTGCAGACAGCATATGGGTTGATCGGTCGGGGGTATTAAACCAAAAAAAGACGGTGTCGTCAATAATGGTAAAACACTCTGCAAGCGAATCAAAATTGCTGCAGGGGAAAATTTCCCGGTACTTCTCTTTAGCTTCCTGCACAAGCTTTTCCTTGAGTAAATTCATTATGAACCTCCATGTTCAAATTGTACTCATCTAATCGGCTGTTTTTCAGAAGTGGTTTAGCTAAAAATGTGGAGCACATCATGATTTGTGTAATTGGTCAAGAACAACTTCCCGCGATAAGCCAGCTTGAAGCTTCGCTTTTCGACCACCCTTGGGATTTTCTACAAGTTTCAAATCACTTTGATTCAGGCAATCCAATCTACGCAGAGGTCGGTGAATCAAGTGAAATTCGAGGTTATCTCATTGTCTCAAAAGTTGTCTGCAACGAGTGTGAAATATTCAGAATTGCCGTCAATCCACGGTTCAGAAAACAAGGTATTGGAAAATCACTCTTGGCATATCATTTTTCTCGCAGCCAACCGGAAGAAAGACTTTTTTTAGAAGTCCGAGCAGACAACGCTCCCGCACTAAAACTGTACAATTCTTGTGGTTTTCTCGAGACAGGCAGAAGAAAAAAGTACTATCCCGATGGAGAAACTGCTGTTATCATGATGAAAATCCTGTAAAACTATGATATACTGCTTATAGAAATAATAACAAGGGTGTTACTATGAGTGAACAAAGCGAATGGGGATTTCTCTCTTCCAATGATTTTTCTAACCTCGATGTTCTCAATCGCGTGGCTCCAGAAGCAGTGCAGGGATTACTTTCATCTTGCGAAATGCGTTCGTTGGGCAAAGGAGAAATCCTCATTGAAGCTGGAACAATTAGCGATCACCTCTATCTCATTCTCGAGGGGGAGCTACAAGTCTTTCTGGCCAACGACAGCTCTACTGCTCCCATTGTTTTAAATGTGGGGCAAACCGTTGGGGAGCTGTCTGTAATTGATCATCATTCATCATCAGCTCTCGTAACTGCCGCACAATTTACTCGCGTCCTCGTTGTTCCCGAAGCGATGTTTTGGCGATTGATCGATGTTTCTCACGAATTTGCACGCAATATGTTAATCTTGTTATCCCATCGAATGCGCACGGACAATACCTTGCTTCAGGAAAGCATAATTGCCAAGAATATGTTTGAACTCCAAACAACACTTGATCCGCTTACTGGTCTTCACAATCGCCGATGGATTGATCTCAATCTACCGAAACTTATAAACCGATCTATTTTCGGCAAAGAACCGTTATCAATTATGATGATCGACATTGACCATTTCAAGCAGGTGAATGACACTTATGGGCACCTTAAAGGAGACCATGTGCTCCGCATGGTTGCATCAATAATACGGGATTCTATTCGTCCCTTAGATTTTGCCTGCCGTTACGGCGGTGAAGAGTTCTTGGTGATATTTCCACAAACCGCAGCAGAAAATGCACGAATTCCTGCGGAGCGGATTCGCCGACAAGTTGAAAAAAGATCACTTCTTCTTGCTGATCAACAGGACACACCGGCTGTTACGATAAGTGGTGGCATAGCAACCTTGCAAGAATTGCACTCTTCTGAAAAAGCAGAGGAAATAATGGAAAGAGTGATATCTTTGGCAGATAAGGCTCTCTATCACGGCAAAGAATCGGGTAGAAACTGCATTATTCCAGGATGAGAACTTTTTCTAAATCAACGACGGCTTGGTGAAAAAGCGTTGTCAGTTCAGATTGGTCGAGGTGACTTGAACAGTTTGTTTTTCGCAATAGAAACAACCATGAATCAGCAGATGGCTTAACGTATTCACGTTGCAGGAGGCTTAAGTCACGCTCACTACATTCTCCATCATCCACAACTACGAGAATATCAAACACACCGCCACCAAGACGCAATTCATCGCCCTTCCGGCAGATCACCACTGGAGATTCAACGTGAGACTCTATAGGCAGAATTGTTTCACCGTCACAGATGAGATTTATAACGACCGGAGCGTGATCAACATCATTCCCAAGAAGCCTTTTTTTTAGGAAATCTATCTGTTTCATGCCTTCCAAATACGCAATCTGTTCTGAACTACACTGTTCGTCGGAAATACGAAAAAGAACTTTCGCTCCCCCCCTTCTTCGAGACCGAATAAATGCAAACAGATCGTCAACTTTAGAGGACTCGACCACTCCCCGATGAGAACGTCTATTCATTTCAACAATCTCCGTAAAATGAACAGACGTAAGATCACCGCAAGTTAGCTGTTCCAGTTCCGAAAGCTGATGATCCTGAATAACAATAAGATCAAACGATAATCCCCAATGGTGCAACAACTTTCGCCCGATGGCGCACCATCGGTCAGGTCGATCCATCACAACGGTGGCAAGTGACATCACCTTTCGAATCCGTTCTAAAAGAGATTCTGTCGTGACAACAAAGGTTGCTTCACCTAGTTTGATTGATCGCACAGATGCTCGTTGTTCAGAGAGCGACGACGTTTCGCTAAAGATCACCGGGACAATACCAAATTGATCAAGCAGTGGCTGATAGCTAGCAATAAAATAATCAAGAGCCCGTTCTGATCGACACACCCAAATTTGCTGCCCCGAAGTTTTAATTGAACAGAGCGCAATAAGAGCCGCAACGGTTTTGCCAGTAGCCGGCGCACCACAAAACAACGAATGAACTCGCCCTCCTGATTTTTTCACCCCGTGAAAACTGTTAATGGCACTCAATTGACTTTCAGAAAGATCGAACGAAAACGAATCGGCCCACTCAGCTTTTACTTCAACCCGAACTCCAGGGCAGGCAAATCGTTTCCGTGACCAACGCAAAGCAATAGCCTGTTGATAGCATCGCTCGTAGAACACGCGATGGTAATATCCACGAAGTTTGAAGAGATTCCGAGGAAAATGAATTTCACTAAACGATCGAAAAAGTGATTCAAATCGGTAAGCATCTTCGATACTCCGTGGGAGGCGTTCGGGAAACGCGCCGCTCATGTTCAGTAACTTGTGATTCATATTCCGCAAGAAATCCTGTGTGATTCCCACTTCGAGCATCGATTGAGAAATCCCATATCGAGGAATACAGTTCAGTTCTGTGAAAAAGTCATTTCGACACAACAGATAGTCAGGACGTTGTTCCGCATCATAGTGAATACTGATCTCCACTCCATTGCGCAGATCTCGATAACCACTATGATGAACAAATAGATTTGAAGTATGCTCACCGCTAGTGTCACTTAAGGTGATTCGCACCAGCGCTGTTCCCTGTGGAAATAAAACAGATTGAATTGTACCTCGTATTGATTTTGGATACGGATGATTGTGAAATTCAGCGATTGGCAATGAAGAACTGGTATCGAGATAATCACAAGGGAAAAATGAGAGAAAATCACCGGCAGTTACAATATTCATTTGGCGCAAAAGGGCACATCTTTTTTCACCAAAACCAGCAATTTGAGTAAGTGGTGTAAGAAAATCTACAGTGCTCATGGAACAGACACTTCACTTTGAGCTGACCAGCTCATGAGAACATCCATAGATGTGAACTGAACCGTTTCTGCGGGCGCATGGCGATTCTTTTCAAACCGGAAAGTTCCGTCTGTTTTACTCAACGATTGATAGATAGACTCTTCAACAGAAGAACCGTAGCGATCGTGAGCATTCACAATAACGCCCTTGCGATAAAAGATAACAGCAAACGGTTCGGGATCTTCGATCAAAAGAGCGCCTGAAACCCGATTATTTTCCAACACTTGAAGAAGCTGTGGGAGAGACTCTTCTGCGAGTGAACCAGCAATCGAACTCACATGAATCTCCTGATGGCCACTGCCGTAAAAGACTCGTTCCAAGTCGTCGAATGTAGGGATCAATTCATACAAGTAAAGAGGAGTTTTGCTGAATCGCGGAAAGAGTTCAATCTGATGTTTCCGAGGTATATTAAAAATAACCACCGGTTCAGTTCGCTTGTCATCTCGTTTGTCAAAAATATGCTGAAGGTACATAATCACATCTGAACCTTCGTTCCATTCGATACAATGAATCCCCGCCGCTTCTTTTGCCATAAGATTTCGATATTGCATTAATGTTTTCACACTTTTACAACGATATTTCTCTTTCATCAACAATCGTTTAAGCCGAATAGACCACCGATTAGTTCGCTCGATAGAAATGTTCCCAATGTGAAATGGATAGAGAATCGCCACAGAACGAACACCAAAGAGGGCGCTCGCAATTTTTCTCAAAATATCCACACCGATAACAATCAAAATTGCACCAGCAACAAATATCATGAGATCGCGAATAGTAATTGAAAAAAGAACAGCTTGATCCAGACCACTCCCCATTCCTGCGATAGTGCGAAACTGTTCAGCGGGAACGGCTACATTTGTATCGATTTCTGTATAGAGCGACGACTCTATCATTTTCCAAATAGAATCATCACTGGATCTGTCAACGGATCGAATCATACCGGCAAGATTATCACGCTGATCAGTACTAGTGGCTAACGGTTCAGATCTCACCGTGCCGTAGTGAAGTTTTCTTGCATGAGGAGAAAATGTAAAGTGAGGCAATCTCTTTTTTTGATTGAGATAGATCCCCGATCCTAGCGCAATGATCGAACTGTAGCGATCGTAATCCCGATTAATCGATACGACGGGAGTATTTTCAAGCGTAGAGTACAAAGCATGCTTTTCAGAAAGCACCGCGGAAAAATGTTGATTCACAATCTCGACAAGCATGGGATCCGACTCAAGCAATCGATATACCGAATCCGACACAGCCAATTGAACAATCGTAACGCCCCGTTCAGAGAGTGCGTTTATTGCCTTTTTCACTGCTACACTACTAGCTGAATCGGCAAGAGTTACCGCAACAGGAGCGATTCCTGTTAGGCGCAACCGATTCATTTCAAACAGAATCTCTTTTTGGCGAGACGGTTCGTACAAAAAACCCGCGCTGGGGTAAATATCCCCCGTAAAACGGGACAATGCACGCAGTTGTTCGCGAGAACCGATAGTTTCAATTCCAAACATCGCCTGAGAAAACTCATTTTTATTTCGCGAATAATAGTCATATGAGCTT
>JAIFMU010000033.1 GCA_020048285.1 bacterium
GAATATCTGACGAAACCGATTTTAGCATTGTTTTTTTCATGCTTTAAAATACATCATGCAGATCCATATTTGGCAGTCTGCTTAATAGTATCAAAGGACCAATAGAGGGCAAATCCTGCAGCTTCATACTCTTCGCTGGTCTCGACGGTTCCCGCCGAGTCCGCTTTTGCGAACATATAGGCAAATTTCCAATTTCCATGGATCCCTTCAGAAACAACCGCGGGAAGACTAAAGGTCACGCTGTCGATAGCTGTAACGGCAATTTTCTGCACCCCTGATTTGGTGTGAATGTTCATGGTGGTCTGAGCTAAAGCGGTGGCGGCGAACAGTGTGGCAGCAGCGAGAGCGGTTCTGATTTTCATACAATTTCCTTATTTTTGGGTAGACCGCCGATGATCTTTCAATCAACGGCAGCCATGGATCGAATGAAATAGTTTTAGCGACGAGGAATGAAAAATCCGCGGGGATCGGCAGTGGCGCGCGTTGTGGCCAAACCGGGAATGGTTCCAAAGTAGCGGGTCATGACGACAATGTCACCTTCCATTGCCATGCGAAGAGTTTCTCCGACGATGGTAAAGGTTGAAGTATCGCGAGTGCTATCAGTGTAAAAAACGAGAGTATCTTTAGAAACAGAGAATTTACCCGCAACTACGTTGGTGACACCATCATCAACCACCACCGATTTCAATGTATCAGTAGCAGAAATAAATTGATAGAAAATTTCGATATTCGAATAAGTGGCAATATCTTTCGCTGTCATAACAGTTCCCGCAGAATCGGTCGCATCAAATGAATAGGCAAATTTCCACGTCCCATCAATTGACCCTGAAGGAATAACAGAATTCATTGTAAAGGTCACGCTGTCGATAGCTGTGACGGCAATTTTCTGCACCCCTGATTTGGTGTGAATGTTCATGGTGGTCTGAGCTAAAGCGGTGGCGGCGAACAGTGTGGCAACAGCGAGAGCGATTCTGATTTTCATATACTACCCTTTTCTAAATTGATACGAAGGTTTCACCGGTCACAATATAGAGAATTATCACACTAAATGCAAACACTCATCACAAAAAAGAGAATAATATCACACTTAAGAATCAAAAGAAGTTCAATGGACGTGGCCGATGCCGTTCTGTATATTTCAAGCGGAAAAAAATCGGTGTGAGGAGAGAGTATGAAAATCGGTGTAGCCCAGATGAGTGTCGTTCCCGGCGCAATTGAAACCAATATCGCCACCATGACCACCATGATCACCGAAGCCAAAACGGCGGGATGTGCCGTTGTGGCATTTCCTGAAATGTGTGTCGGCGGCTACCTAATCGGCGACCGCTGGCTCGACGAAAGTTTTGTAGACGAACTGATCGCGGCAAACGATCGACTGGCATCGCTTTCCGATGGAATCGTCCTGCTCTACGGCAACGCGGCAATCGAACCAGGCGCGGTGAACAAAGATGGCCGCCGTCGCACGTTCAACGCCGGGTACTGTTTCCAAAATGGGAACGCCGTGAGTCGATCGGTTCCCGTGGGCCAATCGATCGCTATCAAGGGACTCCTTCCGAACTACCGAATTTTCGATGATCAGCGCTACTTTTTATCACTCACCGACGCGGCGTTCGACGAAGGATGCCTCGCAGAACAATTGGTGGAACCATTTTCCGTAATAATCGAGGGAAAAACTGTTCGAATCGGACTCGAAATCTGTGAAGACCTCTGGTTTAACGACTATCGACGCAACGGGGAACCGTTCAATATTTCCAAAATTCTCATGGACAAAGGGGCCGATCTGCTGATAAATATCTCCGCTTCACCGTGGACATTCGGCAAAAGCGAGGCCCGGGATCGGCGTATTCTCGATGTGAAACGCGAATCGGGCCGGTTGGTTCCGTTTGTCTACGTGAACTGCGTGGGCGTTCAGAACAACGGCAAAAACATCGTCACGTTCGACGGCGACTCCACGGTCTATGGAAGTGACGGTTCGGCGATCAAGATTGCATCGGCACCGCACGTTCAGGAGTTGGTAGTATTCGACAGCGAAATCGACACAACAGCGAAGGAACCGAAGCGCATTTCCGCAATCGAAGCCAAATTTCAGGCCGCAGTTGCGGGGATCCGCGGACTCGACACGATCATGGGAAACAGCGCGTTCCCCTTTATTATCGGACTTTCCGGCGGAATCGATTCGGCAGTGGTGGCAGGTCTGGTCACCGCCGCCGTGGGGCCGAATCGAGTAGTGACGTTCAATCTTCCCAGCCGCTACAACAGCGCCATGACCAAGGGAATCGCCGCGCGCTGTGCCGAATCGCTGGGAATTGCACTTCATACAATCTCTATCGAAGAGATGGCCGGGCTGAACAGTTCAGTGCTAGATCAGTTTAATCCCACCGAATTCAATCGCGAAAACATTCAGGCGAAAGTGCGGGGAAGTTCGATTCTTTCCAACGCCGCAGGAATTCTCAACGGGGTGATGACCAACAATGGGAACAAAGTCGAAGTGGCTCTCGGCTACGCCACCCTCTACGGTGATGTAAATGGCGCAATCGCTCCGCTGGGCGATCTTCTCAAGACTGAAGTGTTTGACATGGCGAGATTTCTCAACGAAACGGTGTTCGGCCGTGAAGTGGTTCCGGCGGAACTGATTCCCGACGAGCAATTCCGATTTGTCATGCCGCCATCGGCAGAACTAAAAGATAATCAAATCGATCCGATGAAATGGGGCTATCACGATGCGCTGGTACGCCATTTCACTGAGTACCGCCGCATCTCCGCCGAACAGATACTGGTGTGGTACGCCGAAGGCAAATTGGCAGAAAAACTGAGTATTCCCGAATCGCTGCTGGTTCAGTGGGGGCTGACCGATCCGAAAGCGTTTATCGCCGATCTCGAATGGTTCTGCGGCTGTTTTCAGCGAGGCGTGTTCAAGCGAATCCAGTGTCCACCGGTGATTATCATGAGTCGTGGTAGTTTCGGCTACGACGTTCGCGAAAGCCAACTTCCGGTGTTCTACAGTTCGAACTACAAGGCGCTTAGAGCAAAGTTGCTAGGGGAGTAAGTTCAAGTCTGGGCGTTTCGGTTCGCCTAGGCTCACCGCCGGGCCCTGCCAAGGGTTCGCTCTCGGGTAGGAGCAGAAGTAAAAGCGAAGGAGGTTCGGCACCGGCCGCATCCTGCGGCATCCTCTTAATTCATAAAAGATTCCCTACTCCCTCAAAATCTCCCTCATAGCCGCTAAACCTTCCGAGATTCCCAAATAAAGAGTGACAACCGCCCTATTATGCACTAAACTAGTAAACAAACACTGTTTGTGTAGCGCACACTAATCTCAAAGGGAGTGTCTGATTATGAAAGCGGTACTTTTTCTCATCTTTGTGGCATCTTTGCTCACCGCACGGATAGTAGAGTACACCCTTACCGTGGATGAACTGGATATTGCTCCAACGGGGAAAAAGCGGACAGCCTTGGCGGTCAATGGCAGCATTCCCGCACCGGAACTTCGTTTTACCGTAGGCGACACAGCCCGCATAACACTCAAAAACAGCCTCAAAAAGGGAGAAACATCCGTTCATTGGCACGGATTGCTTGTTCCTTTCAAAGAAGATGGCGTACCCAATCTCACCACACCTCCCCTTGCTCCGGGGAAATCTCACCTGTTTGAGTTTGAACTCAAGCATTCCGGAACCTACTGGTACCATTCTCACACCGATCTTCAGGAGCAACAGGGTGTTTATGGATCAATTGTTGTTTCGCCCAAAGAGGGTGAATTGGTCGCCACCGATCGAGATTACGTGGTCCTTCTTTCCGAATGGATCAATGAAAAACCTTCCATGGTAATGAAAACACTCATGCGCGGTTCGGAATACTACGCACTCAAAAAAGGGAGTGCCGTTTCGATGGGTGGCGCGATAAAAAACAGTGCCGTGCGCGATTACGTGGCGGCTTCAAAATCGCGGATGCCTCCCATGGATATTTCCGATATTGCCTTTGATCAGTTCTGGGTAAATGGGGCACCGCAACAGGAATTAACCGCACTTCCGGGGGAACGTGTTCGACTTCGCTTTATAAACGGCGGAGCTGCTACCTATTTCTATCTCACCTCCAGTACAGGGCCCTTTACGATTGTCACCGCTGACGGCGTTGATGTTCAGCCGGTGACAATTAACCGCATACTCATTGGCATGGCTGAAACCTACGACGTGATTGTTGAGATGCCCAAAGAGGCAGGCCGCTATGAAATTCGCGCAACTTCCCAGGATGGATCGGGCCACGCTTCAATCATTCTCGGCTCCGGCGAACTTCACGAAGCCATAGATCCACCAAAACCACAGATCTATTCCATGAAAGAGACGATGGAATCGGGAATTGCCACTTCGTCTCCGAACTACGATTCCCTCCGCGAACGACCTCACGCACCGTATCAACTGCTGAAATCGATAACGCCCACGTCTTTTGATACGATGACGCACCCGGTTCGAGAAATCAAACTCAAACTCACAGGAGACATGCTTCGCTATCAATGGTCAATAAACGATAAAACGATCAGTGAAGAGTCGGTGATTGCAGTGAAAAAAGGGGAAATTCTCCGGTTGGAGTTTATCAACAACACCATGATGCACCACCCCATGCATCTTCACGGACACTTTTTCCGCGTCATTTCGCCGGGGAACTATGAAAATGCACCTTTGAAACACACGGTCGATGTCCCTCCTATGGGCAAGCGAGTCATAGAATTTGAAGCGAACGAAGAGGGAAACTGGTTTTTACACTGCCATCTTCTCTACCACATGAGTGCGGGTATGGCAAGAGTGTTGAGTTACACTGATTTTGCGGAAAAGAGTGTTCCGGACATGAGCAAGGGCCACTCCAATGTCGGCATGTTCATGCTCGACGGTTCTATCGAAACGGGCATGAGTATGCTTATGGCAATGGTGATGGTTGATAAATTTGATTTATATGGATCTGCGGAATTTATGTATGACATTTTCACATCGCATCACAAGGATTCGAAAGATATAGAGCGCCCGGAAATTGAGGTTGGACTCAACTCTCACCTCTCGCCCAATCTGGCAGTGCTCTTTGCAACGCGATTATCCGACCCTGATTACAATACTCCCATGGCTATAAGCGGTGTGAGATACCGGTTTCCCTTTATGTTTTTCGGCACTGCCAAAGTATACAGCAGTGTCGACCTATCTGTTGTGATTGACAAAGAGTTTCAAATAAGCAAAAGAGTTGCGCAGTGTAATGAACTGAGCTATCATACCACGACGGGGTGGGAATATACGGGAGGTTTGAGCGTAAACGTCTCCAAGTGGCTTAATCTGAATGGTAAATATTCTACAGAACATCAGTTTTCGGCCGGTATCGGTTTCCAATTGTAAATGATTAATCAAAGTGAGGGTTCTATGAAACGGTCTACAATTTTGAAAACAGTTTGTATATTTGCGATTTGCGTTGGAGCGGTTGACGCCAAGAGCAAGAAAAATGCAAGTAATGCCGCGATTGTAAAGTATCCTCTTACAACCTGTATTATTACCGACAACGATCTTGGATCCATGGGAGATCCCATTTCAAAAATTTACAATGGGCAAGAAGTCAAATTTTGTTGCAATCCCTGCATTGCTGAATTTGAAAAGAACCCGGAGGTCTACCTTAAAAAAATGAAAGAGAGTGCTACAAAAAGCACACCCGCTGAGAAAAAGTGACTTTGCAGTAGCAAAGGGATCTCAGAAGCAACCTTGAGACTGTAGACACTTCTATTGGAACGGAGGTAACCCGGTGGCGCGCGTATTGGTGACGAGATACCCGCACGTTTTTACGCGCTGACCCGCCAGCTTTGCAGAGGCACTTGTGACTTGAAAAGCGGCTGGGGCAGAAGTAAAAGCGAAGGAGGCTCGGCACCGGCCGCATCCTGCGGCATCCTCTTATTTCTAAATGTAAATATCCCACTATCCTCAAAATCACAAAATCCCTCGCGCAATATATCTTCACCGCCAAAACGCCCCACCCGTGAGGAACGCCGTGAAAACAAGTGATTTTTCTTTTGACCTTCCCGATGAACTGATCGCTCACCGCCCCCTTGATCGCCGCGACAGTTCACGACTCATGCACCTCAACCGCGCCGATGGTTCACTTACCCACCGAATCTTTTCCGACCTCCCGGAATTTCTCAACCCCGGCGACCGGATCGTGTTCAACAACACCCGCGTGATCCCCGGACGACTCTATGCGCTCAAAGAAAACGGCGTCAAAATCGAACTGCTCTTTGTGAAAGAGATTTCACCCACCGAATGGAACGCTATCGCCAAACCAGCCAAGCGACTCAAAGAGGGCACCGTTGTTTTCCTTGAAAAAGATACAACGGTCGCGTTCACCGTTTCAGCAAGCTGTGAAGATGGAAGCCGCAATCTCACCTGTGATCAACCGATTACGCCAATTCTCGAACGGCTCGGCGAAATGCCAATTCCACCCTACATGGAACGGCGCGCCGACGAATCAGACAACAAAACATACCAAACCGTCTATGCAGAAAAACGCGGCGCCGTGGCTGCTCCTACCGCGGGACTTCACTTTACCGAAGAACTGCTCGAACGAATCCGCGCCAAAGGGGTGGATATCTCCTTTGTGACACTTCACGTGGGAATCGGCACGTTCAGACCGGTCAAAGTTGATAACATCCACGATCATCTCATGCACAGCGAAGAGTTTGAAATCGACGCCACCACAGCCGCAGAGATCAACGCTACCAAAGTGGCGGGCGGGCGGGTTATTGCAGTGGGAACCACGGTGGTGCGCACGCTCGAAAGCAGTTCCCGCGAAGACGGAACCGTTATGGCCGGTCGGGGAGCCACGGAAATTTTCATTTTCCCGGGATATACGTTCAAGGTGATCGATTCTTTGATTACCAATTTCCATCTATCCGAATCGACGCTCATGATGCTTGTTTCAGCGTTTTACAATCGCGAATCAATTTTATCTGCTTATCAAACAGCAATCGACGAACGGTATCGCTTTTTCAGCTACGGCGATTCAATGTTCATTGAATAGAAATCATTTGAGTCGTCTTAAAACGGAGTGTTTCTTCTCTTGACAAAAGGGCACTCCGGAAACTACATTTAAGCCCTGTGTAAGAATCGCTCGTTCAGCCTTTGAACGGGTTCTTTTTTTTGGAGAGTATCCATGCCAAATTCGGTTATTATCGGTGCCCAGTGGGGCGATGAAGGAAAAGCTAAAGTTATCGACTATCTCACTGAAGAGTCGGATCTCGTAATCCGCTATCAAGGTGGAGCAAATGCCGGCCATACTGTTGTAGTGAACGGTGAAAAGTTTGTGTTCCACATGGTTCCATCCGGTATCATGTATCCAAACAAAACCTGTCTTATCACAAACGGTGTTGTATTCGATGCTGAACAGTTCCTTATCGAAATCGAAGAACTGAAAGAGCGCGGATTTAATGTCAACGGTCGCCTGTTCATTTCCGATTTGGCGCACATGGTACTTCCGTATCACAAAATCGTCGACAAAGCTCGCGAAGAGTATCTCTCTAAAGGGCAAAAAATTGGCACCACCGGTCGTGGAATTGGCCCAGCCTATGCCGACAAAGCAACTCGTTGTGGACTTCGCCTCGGCGATCTTCTCCGCTGGGATTCATTTGTTGAAAAAGCGAAATCAAATTACGATGAAAAGAAGCGCCTCGTTGAAGTATTCTACGGTGCGACATTCGATCTCGTGTTCGAAGAGATGCTTGCCACTTACAAAAAAATCGCAGAGATTTTGAGACCGTTTATTATTGATACCGCAGCGTACATTTTCACTGCCAAACAAGCAGGAAAAACGCTGTTATTTGAAGGTGCTCAGGGAACATTCCTCGACATCGACCACGGTACCTATCCATTCGTTACCAGTTCCAATACCGTAATCGGTTCAGTAGCAACCGGAACCGGTGTCAATGCGAACTGTATTGACGACTATATTGGCATCGTTAAAGTATATACCACTCGCGTAGGCAACGGGCCGTTCCCAACAGAACTTCTCGATGCAACGGGCCACAAACTGCAGCAGCAGGGCTTTGAATTTGGATCAACCACCGGTCGAGAACGCCGTTGTGGATGGTTTGACTCAGTACTGCTCCGCAAAGCAATTCAGCTCAATGGATTTACCACCATGGCGCTGATGAAACTTGACGTGCTCACCGGTTTTGAAGAGCTCAAAATCTGTACGCACTACAAAATCGATGGCGAAGTAACCGATCAGTACCCGACTCAACTCGAAGATCTCGCGAAAGTTGAACCGGTTTACATCTCCCTTCCGGGATGGACTGAAGATATCACCGGTTGTCGCGATTTCGATGCGCTTCCGGAAAATGCGAAAAAATATGTCGCAGCTCTTCAGGCACAGTGCTACAACCTTCCGTATCTCATGGTTTCTGTGGGCCCTGATCGCGCTGAAACGATTATAACCCGGTAACCGATGAACTACGCAGTTCCACTTTTCGTAATCCTCTTGATCATGGTTCCCGCAGTTTTTGTGGGTAAATACCGTGATCAGTGGATACACGATCAATCAGAACTGCAGGCGATGCAAGAGGAACAGATCCCAAACAAGGGAAGTGTTGAAATTCTCAATGGATGTGGGAAAAAAGGTCTGAGCGATATCTATGCGTCTTTTCTCCGGAAAAATCGCTTCGATGTTAAAAAGACCGGCAACGTCATTGTCAACAACACATCGATCTGGAACTACAGCAAAACAATGGTCATATCGCGCACAAAAGATATGCAACTTGCGCAGGAGGTTGCAACTCTGCTCCAAACAGAACCTCCCGTATTTATAAGAACTGACTACAATGAATCTGATGTGACCGTCATTATCGGTCATGATTATGGAGATTTCACGAATGAGCAACAAGTCCCGGCTAGCCGGTAACAACCCCCATCTTGAATCGGCGATCAACGCCCTTCAGGAAGTAAAAGCTGAAAACATTACCATTATCAATGGTGGTGCAAACTCTCCCGTTGCGGATTGGATTATTATCTGTGAAGGTAATAGTTTTGTTCACGTGCGGGCAATTGCGGACGAAGTCCGTATGCATTTCAAAAAAGTTCTCAACGAACTTCCTTTCCATGAAGAAGGACAGCAGCACAACCGCTGGATTCTTTTGGACTACACCGATATCGTGGTGAATATCATGCTTCCAGAACTGCGCGAGCACTATCAGCTCGAAGATCTTTGGAAAGAGAGCGATCAGGAAAACCTGCCGAATCTCTGATGGTTATACCAAAACGCTCAAGTTGAAAAATCTGAGCGTTTTTTATTTATAGCGATGCAGTCCACGTGACAATTTGTTCAACTCTATGGCGATAGAGATGCTTGGCCAAAATACACTGACGATTATCTTCGAGAATTGCCTGATCGATATCGAGACTATTTGTTTCACAAATCCCCGCAATCATACTCTCCGCAGAATCAAACAAAACCGTCGATAGTTCGCGAAATAATGTCTCCCCCAATGGAAGCAGTTCTGTCACAGGAAGTGTGCCAGCCAAGGCCATATCGTAGAGTCTCGGACTAATCTGAAACGCTTGGAGGTCGTCTTCAAAAGGGTTTTCTTGCGACAGATTAATCCCAAATCGAGCTGAACTATAGAGCTGAGCCGATCGCTCTGCAGAAATCCATCCGTATTCAGCGCACTGTTCGCGCAACTGCGGCACCTGCTCCCATCCCGATCCGGCAATAGTGAGACTTAACCCCGCATCTTTCAAACAGGTTAGCATTGCGATTCGATATGGCGAAGGAATCCCCACAAAAGCGCAGTCGTAGGGGCGAGTATTCCAATCGGGAATAGGATCATTTACAACCGTCGATGCCGCCGTCGGAAGAAATCGAAACGATTTTCCAACCACCGATTCAAGCGGCTCTTTTTGTACTGCACAAAAGAGATCGTACATCCCCAACTGCTGTTGCCAGTAGGAAACTTTACGATAATCTTCGTAAAACCAAAAAACCGTGACGATGTTGAGTTTTTTTAATAACTTGAGAGTCCAATTGGTCACCGGAGACAGCGCCCCAACAAGCACATGGTTCCACCCCTCTTCCACCGCTTTACAGACCCAACTCTGATTGGTAATATCATCCACCAAATCCTTTGATTCTGGGGCGAGGAACTTTTCAAATGTTTCGGCATATTTTTTCGTATCAATGGCAGTAACCGATTCTCCATAGGAGCGAAATGCTTCGACAGAGGATTCCATAACCGATCTCGCTGCTCCAACGGGAGGAATAAAAATCCCCCACACTCTCTTTTCCACAGAGTCTCCTTTGAAATCATCCATGAATATTTTTGATAAAAAAAAGGAGCAACGAGCGCTCCCCTTTTCAATCTACAAAAAAGCATCTCACCCTTTTCGGCAAATGC
>JAIFMU010000073.1 GCA_020048285.1 bacterium
AAACAGTTGTTGCGGGAATTAGCTCTTATCTCTGAACTCTGTTCAAAATCTCAGGAAACATCCTCTGAAATCCCTGTTGTGTACGAAGGGTTCCACCTAACTCATGATGAGACATCAGTCGTCATCGAATTAATGAACACTCTTATTGATATGATCCAGAAAAGTGGAACGGATACAATCGAAGACGATTATATCGCAATATCCATTACTTCGTTAAAAACGACACAGCGAAAACTTGCATTGGTTTCTCAATCACCAAAACTGTGGGAGGAATCGATGGTAGCATTTCAGAAAGCGTGCAATAATACAATCAAATCTGTTGTCTAAATGAATGGGCGGAACTCCGAGATTCTCGGTGTTTCACCCATTTTCTAAACATAGGTAGCCTTATAAATCAGGTCCGTTATCCAAATCGAGACTCGTTTTTTTCTGATAATCCGGATCTTTTGCTACATCCTCCCATATTGCAACGAGTAATTGATTTTTCAAATTGTTGACCCATTCTGCATTTTTCACGTAACCGTAAGAATTTCGAAACTTGCTGTCATTGTTAACAATATCCTGCACAAGAGTCCCGACTTTTGATCTTACAATGTCGTGTTGTTTATATCCATGCAATCCGGCATCACCATATACTTTTACGGTATCTCGTAACCAATTCCAATTACGAAGCTGTCCAATAACCATTTGACTTAAAAGTGCGAGTTGTTCTTGAAGAATTCGCTTCTCATCAGCGAGGGCTTGTGCTTTTGCCTGTTGAAGCCGCTTTTCGGCCTCAATCTTTTCTTGCTGTAGCTTTTGCTCTCTCTGTATAACCGCAAATTCTTCACGCTTTACTTGCTCTTCAAGTTCTTTACGAACCCTCTCTCCATCTAAAGAAATTCGTTGCAACTCTTGCTTATGAAACTCCTCTGTACCAAACGGTGATTCAGAACTTTTCACAGGGGTGACAAAATCCATTACAGAACTTTTAACCTGATTCACACCAATATTTTCTGCCATTTGGTGGATATTATCTGTAATGACAGTAATGTCATAGCGGGCACGAGTGACGCCGACATACCACTCTTCAGCATTTGTACGATCTGAATTATCACAAAGAATCACCGCTTGATCATACGTCGCTCCCTGAGCTTTATAATTTGTCATGGCAAATCCATAATCAAAATACGGGTACTGTTCAGGTTTGAACATCACACTCTTTTTCCCCATCTGTACCTGAATGGTTCCATCTTCAGCAATAGTACGTATCCAGCCAGAATCACCATTAGCGACTTTGAGCATTTTGTCATTTTTCAGAAAGATCACCTCATCGCCACGACCGAATGGCTTTTCCTTTTGAGTATACACTTGAATATTGTTTCCTTGCGTTCGAAGGGAAATTCCCGCCTCAATTGGTAAGCCCGTCGATTTGTCGCGATACGAAACGATAATTCGATTTTGTTCTTCATCAACGGAAGTAATCAGAGCCTGTGTTCCTCGCTCCAGTTTTCCAATCTGGCGATTCAGATTGATAACCATTCCAGCGGAATAATTTTCAGCCAACAATCTTTTTACTGCAGGAATTCCAGCATGAGATAACACCGTTATACCACTCCCCTGCTCGACCTTTCCCGATGCTACCAATTTTTCACGAATCAAACTATTGGCCTGCTCGCGAGAGCAGTTATTTTGAGCAAGAACCACCACACTCCTACCCGACTCCTTTGCTTGAACAAATTCGTGAACTGCTCGATCAAGCCGTTCATTCCCGTCTTTTAATTCATGAATCGTTGACTTTTCGAAAAGTACAGCCAGCGCTTCATCACCTCGCTTATCCGTCGAATGGGCAACGATGGTTTTCATGTGATCTGTTTTTTGCCGAATCACTTCGGTCATATCACTTCGAGTAACTGTCGAATACTCCTGTAGTTCCTGAAATGCACGGCCGGCACTTACCGCCTGAAGTTGTTTCACATCACCAAGTAGTACAACTTTCGCATGATATTTTTGTGCCATGGTCAGTAATTTTTCCATGGCAATGTTCCCGATCATGGAGCATTCATCTATAAAGAGAGAGTCAAGTGTCGAAGAGTGTAAACCAACTTCTTCCAATCCACCACTCGCCTTACCAGTTGGGGCAAATCCACGAAGTGAAAATCCCTTTTGTTCAAGGATATTTTTCATGTGTTCAACTGCAAACGTTTTTCCTGTACCGGCATTTCCCTGAAGTATACAGACAAGATCGCGACTCTGGCAGAGTTGAACGATTGCCTGTTTTTGAGTTTGTGCAAATGAAACACCATCAGCCTCTACCCTATTTATATATGACTGAACCTCGTCAAATTCGACATACTGAACGGCTGTTCCACGACTGTTTTTTGCAATTAAAACAGCATTCATGGATGCCTGCAACAAACGGTTTGTAGTACATAGATTCTGGGAGAGTTTAATTGTTACTGCAGGTATTTCTTGAATAAGTTCTTCTGAAGTTATTCCCGTGGCAATACTGATTTTCAATGCTGTTTTAAGAACTTCTTTCTGATCAAAAACAGCCTCGTTTTCCTCCAGTTCAGCAACTGCTTTCTGCACTATTTCTAATGCCGAAATACCCCTTGTAATCGGTTTTTTCGGAATTGTAATTGACGATAATCGTTCTTTTACAGAGAGATTCATTTCATGTCGAACTAATTCTGCGAATTCAATATCTTTAGTTTTTCGTGTGCTCAGCTTTGCGGCTTCGATCAATGCCCGCTTTGTCTGACTGTACTCTTTCTTAGAAATACCTCCACTCTTGAATCTACTTTCAATATCCTTCCAAGCAGTTTTATGAAATTCTGCACCGTCAACAACTTGAACTGTTCTTCTACTAAAAGAATCTATCAAATCATTGCTTATCGATGAAATTTCGAATGCATCAATCGATTTATTGGTGATTCCTTTGCGTGTACTTTTTCGTGTTTCATATCCAAGTTTATGAAGTTCCTTCACAAGTCGGGCCTGATACATTAAGTCCAACATTTTCTGATCTTGAAGGATTAACTTGTTCTCCATCGCTCCCCATTTTCCATCGGATCGAGGAAGTGTATTTACCAAAACACAATGAGTATGAAGTTGGGGATCAACTTCACGCGAATCGAGATGCTCAAATACAGCAGCCACTAAGGAGCCTGTAATTTCCTGATTCACCCCATTCCTACCAGTTCTGGTAAGAGAATATTTTTTTTGAATCTCTTCGAGCATATACCCCACTGCTGTACGATGTGCTTCGGCAACTCGAGGATCAATCACCGCCATAAGTGAAACGGATTTTGGTGGTGAAATTGTCATATCTGAATAGGCTACGCGACTTTCACTGCCTGCATTCTGTACAAGCGATTTTCCATCAAGTGAAAATCCACCTAGAATTTTTTCAAACTCGTCCCGTTTAATCGCCCCTGAAAGATTTAACCGTTCAGCACCTTTTCCAAACCACACTCCTGCTTCTCGAGAATAGTAATCCGATCGATCACCCGTTTCAGGATGTTCGATGGAGGTTGGAACATCATCACGGGAAAAATATGATGCTCCCTGAGCTGCGATTCCTTTAGCAATTGAAATCACGAGTGAGAGAATTTCTGTTTGAGAATGGTGAACACCGGAACAAATGTTTTTTGCGATTCTTTGGCCACAAACAGGGAGGTAAACAGTGTAGCGGTCAAAATATAAAACAATTTGAACGATGTTGATTCTACTGGTACCCATCCAGTGGTTAGCGAGAATGTTCCGGTGATCGAGAGAAACACCGTAACTATTACAATATTCAACTTTATCTCAGAAAGCAATTCTTGCATATTATGCCGTTTGTGTTCTGAGATCAATGTAGATGTTGCTTGTTTAAGTTTTTCTTCTACAATAGTTTGATCTCCAATTTTTTGAACAAGTGGAATTATCACTTCAGATCGAATTTTAGAATTTTGTTTTTCAATCATATCACCAAATAGTTTTAGGTTTTCTTTACCTTGTTTTATGAGATATGCTTCTCCTATTCTCATTGTATCTACATAATTTTTCTGTGCCGCTGAAGTTAATTGTCCGATCTTGAGTTCAACTTTTTGTGGGATTTCAAAAAGTGAATCGTTCAAAAAAATGATGCTTTTTCCGACTGATTCTTTAATGGTTTCAATTTCATCGATGGCTGATGTTTCTACTTTTTGTTTGAACAAATTGATCATAGTCTGAACTGATTCTATTTCATTTCTTAGAACTTTTTGAAGGATTTCAACTTCAGTTGAACCTACCAAATTATTCTTCCACGCATTCATCATTAACTCAGTCATTGATATGTTTGTTAGTTCAGATGATTTCCGGATTTCCTCTTTTTGTTCTTTTGTCATTTTTAGTAATAGTGTTACATCTTTCATTTTTACCTCAACAATTTCAATTTCAACATTCTTGATTACATCAATCAAATATATACTGATATTTGATTGATGCGTGAAGTCTGAATACAATTTAGAGTCGGTGTGTATATATACCCGAAAATCACAGTTTTACGCAAATATGCGCAGTATATTTTTCTCGTACATTTGATTTAGAATGCTTTTGCATTTATTAGCGAAGTTATAAATACCATCCTTCTTCTTCTTGTTTATTATAATTACCAGTTCATAGTTTACAGCCTACGCAATAACCGCTATTACAACATCTTACAGATAAATAGCACGACAAAAGTACCCCTATTGCACGACAGAAATACCCCTATTGCACGACAGGAGTACCCCCAAAACATCTAATAGCACGACAAAAGTACCACTTTCCAGTTTTTACACTGCGAATATGAATTTATCATAACACGACAGAAGTACCCCCTGCATGTTTGGTTGGTCGCTATTTGATAACACGACACTTGGTGGCGATACTACTTGTCGTGTTATGGCGTTTTGTGTATATTATTTGTGTTGTTATATCTTGTATGGAAGGTTGATTTAAAATGGCTGAAATTTCTAAAGATCCGCATGTTCGTAAACCGAACCAAATGATTCAAGCCGGTCAATCGTTAACTGCAATGCAGCAGAACATTCTCTTTTCCATGCTGAAGCGATTCATGTTTCTTTCAGGAACTAAGGATGTCGAGGATATTTCAAAAGAGAACTACATGCTTCCCATCCGTGAAGTTTATCCGAATTTTAATTCGGTAAAGGGCGGCCGAGCGTATGATCTGGTTCGTGGGCAAGTGTCGCAGCTGGTGGAGCAGAAACTTACCTACATTGATGGCAAACGGGCACAATACGTTCCCATTTTCGGATTTGCCGAAGTGGTCGAAGGTTCATCTGATATTAAGGTTCGATTCAATGTTGAAGTAATCCCCTATCTCACAAACATGGTTCGATCGGGGTACACGAACTTAGTCTTTAAAGAAGTGTATGAACTGAAAAGTGCATATTCGAAAAGGCTATACGAATTAATTACCCTAAATCGGAACCATCCGAAAGCACAGCAGACAGGCTCTTTTGAGATTTCAATTGCTGATTTTCGATTTAAACTCGGTATTGATGATTCAAAATACAGTCGCTGGTGTGATCTTAAAAATCGAATAGTCGACCCGTCTGTTGAAGAAATTACCCAGAAAACATCTATTCGTTTCGTTTTGAAATTAAAAAAGAACGGCAGAAATATTGTAGCACTTCAGTTCAGTGATTTTGTATCTGTAGACCTCCTTGCCGGAGATGTTGTGCGTTCTGACGGCGAACAGGCGGTTCTTGATTTTGGAGAGCCCTCACAGCAGACAACGATGTTTGAGGTTCTTAGTTCGTCTAAGCGTTCTATAGATATTCATCCATACCTCGACTGCCTTATGGAAAAAGATCGTCTTATGATGGCTGAAAAGCATTCCCAAACCTATATCGAGTATTATTATAATAAGGCGAAAGGCGTTGAAAAACGCGGACGTCTGAAATCTGATTTCCCTAGCTGTTTTTATGCGTTCCTCGTAAACGACGCTGATAAATTCTATGATAAAGAGATTCGTAAGAAAGCACTCGAAGAAGAGCGTCGTAAAAATGAAGAGCTTCAACGGAAAGCCACTGCTGAGAATAAAAGTAAAATTAATAGTATCGTTAAAGATCGATTAGAAGTTGCAGCGAAAGCCGCTGCTCTATTTGCAACTTTGCCTTCAGATGAACAGAAAACAAGAATCCAAAAGCTTGAACAAACACTTCCCTTCCTCTCTGAAAAGCTTCTTCTGGAGCAAGCTGCTATGAACTATTATAAGGAATTTGAGCTGTGATAGACAATTACTATTATGTGTAATTGTCTTAAATAACTAATTTGCTAATATTTTATTTACTGTTAAAATATAGGCTTATCATCTTTTCAATGGATGATAAGCCTTGTTGTATTGTAGTGGCACTGCAAATTTTCTTCGAATTATATGCGGGGCTTCCTTCGTATTTATTTCCTGCCCCTTCGTGTTTCTTTGTCGCAGATCCCTTCGAAATAACGAGGAGCAGTGTGCAAAACTTTGGGGGATACCACCGTCTAAGATGTGCTCTGACCGCGTGAGTTGGCAGACAATGATAGCACGAGGAGTGATAATCAAATCAGATCATTGATGGAAAACTGAACAGAATATCGCAACATATGGCTCAGCTGCGGAAAGTAGGTAATTGATTGTTTTCTGCTATAGAGCCCATTCAGCACCATAACAGTTTTTTCTGGATTATTGTAATATTTTGAGAGATTAACTGCACGACAAAAGTACCCCTTCGAATAAGATATTTCCGAAGACACCATATAATCAATAATCGGAATCATGAACTGCGAACAGTAGATAATAGTATATTACTACTATGTGTTAAGTTGTAAACTACAAATATTAAGCATGCTTTATTTATATAAATAATAGGATATTATGAACTATGCTTATCTCTGCTACTATGACTTTTTCTTCAAAATTTCGAACCAGTCAATAATCAATCAGCACGGTGAAGGTACCCATTTCCTTTAAGGCCTATCAATATGATTGCACGACAAAAGTACCCCCTGTCGTAATGTTTTCGCAGAGGTTATTACACGACAAAAGTACCCCAGCACGTCCATTCATCTTTCCACTGATAACAAGACAAAAATACCCCTGAAAGTGCATCGCGTGAATAATGCCGATACTTCATATTTACAGGTATGTCGGGACTAAACCACAATGTGGAGTTCCTGCGCTTTCTGCTGTTACATATGAAATGGAAAACATCTGTATCTCAATTACTGTTCATTGCCGTGACATGTCACTTTGATGTAACTCCCCCACTTTTTCTGTGAGCAATTGTTCATGATCATTGGAGACGTATGCAGTCTGATAGATACACTAACAAGCTGACAGGCAAATCCGGTATAGCTGTTAATGAAAAGGAAATTATGGGAAATTGAAGTAGTAAAGTGCTAAAAAGAGTAAATTACTATTAATATATTTGTTGTAATTTATTCTTTTATTACGTTTTGAAAACGTTCGGGTACTTTGAGAGTGGATGATTTGTGCTTTTCAGTTATCCATGTGCCGTGAATTAAATAACACGACAAAAATACCCCTGCAGACAGGTTTTCACCACTTTTTACATTGCACGACATTTTTTCGTGCTTTAGCTGTCGAGATATTTTGGGGAAGCAAAATTTGTCAACCGCATATTCAGGGAAAGACGACATTTCCCTTTAAAAACGACTATGGAATAACACGACAAAAATACCCCGTTCTGATCAAATCTGTACAAACAAATATAACGACAAACTTTGCTTCTCAAAATGTCTGTTAATGGTTTTCGGCAGCTTAAAGCAGAAAAATGGTGACGCAAATTTTCGGAGAAGAGGAGAAAAAATAAGGATATTCATAATGAATATCCTTATATAATAATAAACTATAAAAGTAGTAAAAATCTAACATGCACAAGGTAGTAAAATACTACTGTGTGTCTTTTGCGAAATTCTTTTCTACATATGCACCAATAACATCATTGGCCAAAAGGTTGACACTTACACCCCGAAGAGTCGCAATTGCCTTAAACTTTCTTATGATCTCCGGATCCATGATATAGTTGGTACGAGTATAATTATCCGGAAGAACTTTTGGTTTGCCTGTACGTTCGACTTTTAGTGTGCTCTGTCTGCGAGGCTGTCCCATAACTCGCGGAGAATCTGCTTTAGGCTGCGGTTCTGCCGGAGTCGGTACTTGTTCGACTGGTTTTGGTTCTTCGCCAAAAAGATTTGCCAAAGCACCATCTAAATTTTTCTTTGCCATTACAGTTGTTCCCTCTCGATGATTTCTGCGATTAACTGACCATAGTCTTGTGCACCATTACTGTTTATTTCATAATCAAAAATCGATTGTCTGAATATTGGTGCTTCTTTTAGAGCTGCATTTTTACGGATTCGTGTTTTGAATATTGTATCGCCGAACTGCTCTTCCAAAATTTTCATACAACTTTTAACAACTTTAAGAGTTGGCTCATAGAGTGTAATGATCACTCCACCCACTGTAAGTTTCGGATTTAGGTGGCGTTTCATATTCTCAATGGTTCTTAAAAGTAGTTTCACGCCCTTTACACCCATCATTTCAGGCTGAACCGGAATGTAGACAGTGTCTGCAGCAGTAAAAGCATTAATTGTCAATAGTGAGAGTGCAGGAGGACAGTCGATTAGTACTATGTCATATCCTTTGAGTTGACTGAGACCATCAAGAAGGAGTCTTTCGCGTGCCATCATTCCACCAAGAGTCAAATCAGCAGCGGAGAGATTGATATTTGAAGGAATAATATCTATTCCCATTTCAGTTTCTTGAATAATACTCATTGGATCGATATTATCTTTTAGAATACCGTAAACAGTTTCATTTTCTTCCAAATCTTCGATGACAACACCGACGGCGTCGCTTAAGGAAGCCTGAGGATCCAAGTCGACGAACAACACCTTTTTCCCAGATTTTTCCAGCCCTGCACCGATATTCAATGTGGTAGTTGTTTTAGCTACCCCACCTTTTTGGTTGGCAATTGCAATGATCTTCATTGTTACTCCTTACTTAAACTACTAATACGAGTAATTATCTTATAGTTGTAATATAGAATATGTTCTAATTAGAGTAAATTACTAAAATAATATTCTGTACTTTTTATAAAATTAGCACTTTAGGGTTATTGTTCTCTTCAAGTTTATGTAAACTTCACTCGGCTATGGATTAGAAATGTACCGTTATTGATGTTTTTCTCGAAAAATTTTTCAGACTTCTACAGCCCAATCCAGTACCTCTTATTGAAATTTCTAAAAGTGTCGGAGGTGATCTTTTGGAATAAAAGTTAATTACAAAAATGAGAAAATGTTATTAATTAGTAATAAACAATTATGTGTAAACTGTGCATAATAGAAAATAACTACTATTGTCAGTGTGATTCATGATGATGTGAAAATTTTGCGTGTGAAGATTTCTTTTATTTGTGATACAGGACATAGAGTGCTCACCTTTGAAATTTCAAAATTCGAAGTTGTGATGTTTATAAAAGTAGTAAACTACGATATTTCTATTATGTGTTAAATTGTAGTTTACTACTATGTGTAAAGTAATCAGGTATGAGTTCATTTATTGTTGGCATTCAATGATCTGCTCACTTGCCCATGATGGGAGTGTCCTGACCGTGTGAATAGTTAAAATTGTAGTTATTGTAAATTACTAATATTAGATAATTGCAGTGATTAGTTAAGTATGAAATTGTGGTTGTCAAATGCAAAATGCGACAACATTTAATTATCTATTGATACAAAGCAACAAGCTGAAAGAATTTCAGGATTCAAACTTGTGGCATGAGGCTTTTCGCTTTTGTCTCCGGCTTATCAGCGGTTGGATTTGATTCGTGAAGCATTTGGCGCTATTTAATAGTGATTATTAAGTACGTTTGCCTGAATTGCAGGAATAGAGTTCCAAATGTACTGAAATAGAATGATACTTGCTAAGTTGGCTAAAAAACTAATATATGAATTGTGCGACTATGTGTTTATTACACATAGTCGTAAAAAACTACTTTTTTAAGTCATTGTTTAAAAAGCAACTACTCCATCTCAAGAAGAAATTGCCAAGCCGGAATGACCTTGATACTGCCGAATTCTGTGATTATTGTTTCTGATTCATTTCGCGTGACAATTATGCTTTCTTGCAATCCGCATTCTGGCATGGCTTCGTGAAGAGCTATCGTTTCTCGTTTCCGTGTTTTGGGATCAGCTAAAGTTTCACATACCTGTACGAGTATTTTTGCGTTTCTGTTTAGAATTACAATGAAGTCAACTTCCTTACCGGATTCAGTCCTATAATAAAAAATATCCGGTGATTTACGGCGAAGGGCTATAAATATGAGATTTTCCAGAAGATGCCCAGCGTTGAGAAGGATTCCTGAGGAAATCGAAGTTACAAGGGAGTGATCGATGCAGTAAATCTTTTTTGCGTTTGCATTACTTCGTGATAGAGATGCGTCAAATAATCGAACCGAAAACAGGAAATAGCTGTCTTCCATCCACTCCAGATATTGACCGATGTTTGATTTGTTGATTTTATGATTCAGGGATTTCAGAAATCCATACAGGCTGTTTTGAGAATGGAGAGATCCTGCATTGTCAATCAATTGGTGGGCGAGGTCGCGAAGTGCTTTGGGATGAGATATGTCATGGCGATCCACTAAATCACGGTAAAGAATTGTCTGGAAATATTCCTGATGAACTTTTACACGAAGGTGGTCCGATAGGGGAGTGACTTCAGGAAATCCACCGGTACGCCAGTAGTGCTCGAAACCTTTCTGAATAAGAAGACGCTTTTTCGTACTGAAAGGAGCAGCATGTTCAATTCCTATGGAGTCTAAATATTCTCCAAACGAGAAGGGGAACATTTCCCATGAGATTGATCTTCCTCGCATCTGTGTTGCTATTTCGCGTGAAAGCATTTGGGCTGAAGAGCCGGTTATATAGAGTTCGCATTTTTCAGTTCTCATGAGACGTTCGACAAATTGTTCCCATCCTGCGAATGTTTGGATCTCGTCAAAAAAGAAGTACACTGTCTCGGAACCTTTTTTTTCCGGATAGAGAGAGTAGTATGCCTCCGTGATTTCGGATAACCCTTTTTCCCTCAAGAAATGAAGGCGATCATCGAAGAAATTGATATTCACAATGTTTGTTCGAGAAATTCCATCTGCTTCAAGTTTTGCCATCATCTGGTGCATGAAAGTTGATTTTCCAGAGCGACGAACACCCATACAGATCGATGCTTTTCCTGGTATTTGTTCGATGGCAATGTTCCGAGATGTTCCGGTGAAAAATGGTGTTTCCTGACTATCGAGTAAAATCTCTTTGAGTATGTCTCTCATAATTTCTCCCATATTGAATCAACTTTCGACCAATATATTATAAAATCGTCTCAGAAAAACTCCGATTTTTATTAAATGTTGTGCAGAAAATTGACTGTTTCAAGAAAACAGAGTGTGTTTTTACCATAGAAGTTGTAAGGAGTTTGGATAAATATGAATCGTGTTAGCTTTGTATTACAGATGATATTGCAACAAGAGCCATGTGTAAAATAGTATTTGTATATATTTGCTACAATTGGAACAGTACTAATTTGTGTAATTTACTACTATTATAATATACTTATTATTAGCATTATGTGATGTTTATGAGTAGAGGGATTTGTGTTAGTTAATAACTAATAAAATTGCCTACTTATGTATTTTTGAGAAAAATATCTGGAGTAAAATTGTTCAGAAACGGGGGGCTTGGATAATGGGCATATTAAATAGCTTGGCTGTTCATGCTAAGTCCATAAATTAGGTTACAATTTAACCATTAAGGAAAGAGTGTAGAATCTCTAAACATTCGGATTTAAACCGAAATATTATTTTAAAAATAAACCTTCAGATATGTACGGAACCTGTCGATAGCTTTGAATAGGTGGAAGTCCGTCGTGTTTAGAAAGGAGGACACCATGAGATTAGAATCAGTACGTGCAGCTGTGGCGACCGAACTTCGCAAGACCGATAAAACCGATCGCAAACCGACTGACGAACCAAAAGCGGTTAAGAAAGACTCGGCGAAATTCTCGTCAACTTCGACAAACTCCGCTCCGGAAACCAAAGGGCTTGCAGCCCGAATTGCCATCGAACCTGAAATTCGTCAGGAACGAATTGCTGATGTGAAAGAGAAAATCAGCAGTGGTTTCTACAACTCAAACGAATTTGCCGATCAGCTTGCCGACAAACTTGTCGGACAATTTTTGAAATAAAAAGTTAAGTTGTGGGCAAAAGGCCCGATAGCCTTCAATAGGGGAGT
>JAIFMU010000075.1 GCA_020048285.1 bacterium
CATGACCATTTCGCCAACTCCTCCCGTGCCGTTGTCGCCATAAACGCCTTCATTGGCTGGATAGGGAAGGTAAAACTGTGGGGTATTAAAGAATACGGTGTCGATCTGAGTACCTTTTTTCTGAGTTATCTTCCCAAACAACACAACACCACCATCCTTACTAACGAAAACTTTTTTTTCCGGCTGACGATACCCTATGAGAAATGTTGTCGTATCGTTCTGCCAATGGTAACTCCACACTGAATCGATTCCGCGCAGTTCGAGGGTTGTGAAATAAAGCGGACCGGCGAGAATAAGATTGCTCGGAGTAGTATCAAGAGTGGTAATTCCATCATTTCCGTAGAGAATTATTTCGTATGGGATCGTATCGATCTGAAGCGCGATCAAAGATTTGTACCGCTCTTCGGGCCCAATATCAGAAGGGGAATCAGCAATATCTGAACAGGAGTTCATCATCAGGAAAAGAACGATCATTGCGGCGATTGATTTCATATTATTCTCCGTTGAGGTAGAAGGTAAATCCCAGCGAAACCAACAAGTTCAGAGGATCAAGCGATGTGGATGATCCAGTAAATGTCAGCAGTTCCTGTTCCGCAATCAGGTTGGTAAAGATTGCAAACGACGGCGAAAGGAGATAATCGCCGGAAACTCCGGTGGACGCGCGCAGGGCCGATTGCGTTTTTTCCACCGAGAAGGTTTCCGTTTGATTGAGAAATGCGTCGTGAACTGTTCCTTCCGAGGCAAAGCGCGTATGACTAACCGCAGTTCCTCCCAAAAGGGAAAGTCCCATGCGCGGCGAAAGGCGAAAGCGATAGCCACCCATGAGATGTAGTTCGCGATAGGTCAATCCTTCAAGTTGTGTAATCGTCAAAGGGTAAGAGTCACCAATCGGGCCGGAGACGGATCCTTCATCGCTAATATCGCCGTGGGACCGCGCATAGGCGAATGTAAGCGACACCAGAGGTCCACGAGGAAAAAACGTGGAAAATCCTCCCCCCACGCGAAGAGCGGGAAGATTCAGAGCCGATTCAAGCGAATAGGATTCCGGCACAGCGATCTTTTCCCGGAGGAAATCGGTGAGCGGTTCCTGCTGAAAAATATGCGCACCGCCCCCCGCGTGAATCGCCACTAGTGTCGGCGATTCACCGCCTTTTTTCAGTATCGGAATTGATCGAACGGACTGAAATGATGTGTGTGGCACATAGGTCGGTTTCTGAGCCACTGAAACGGACTTTTTCGCCGACTTCCCGTTGTGATTGCGATAGACCGTGTACTTTCCGGGGTTGAGTGCAATGCGAATTTCCCGCGAACCATCGGCAGTGAAATCGGCCACGATCTGTCGAGCGGGATCGATAATCACCACCTGCCCCACGATAGCGCGATCGAGAATTACCGCACTGTTTCGCTGAGACTGATCAGAAAGGATGATCTCCCCTTTTCCGCGATAGTCAAACAAAAAGCCCGGATGCTGTACACCGCCGGATGAGTGAACTGTCGCTGCCACAGTTTGCGAATAGGCATAGCGATACGCTTCGTCGAGGGTCACTTTGCGGTCACCAGAAATGTCTGCCATACCGCGCAATCCGTTAGTAAAATAGAACGAAAAGACCGAGTGTTTCAGATAGTCTGACTCCTGTGAATATTCCGATTCTGAACTGGAAAAGAGCACCACGCGCCCGGTTCCAGTCGGTTCAGAACTCAGCAGAAGAGGCTCTTCCATGGAACCTCCCTTGAGTCGACTGAACGATCCGCTCTGGCACGCATCGAGAACAACCACCTGAAGCGCCGATGAGAGTTGATCGAGATGCCCTTTGAGTAGAGTGAGATCAAATCGCCGTTTGCCCATGCGAAAGGATTTTTGATCTGCGTGGCCCGTGTAGTAAAAGAAAAGCTGATCATCGGCGGTCAATTTTCGCTTGAGACTCTGAAACTGCAAGGCCAGTTCTTCCGGCGTTCCATCTTTCAGTATTGCTATGCGATCGGGAGCATATCGGCAGTGATCCACCAAAACCTGTTTCATGGCGATCAGGTCAGATTTAACATAGCGAAGTTGAGCCACGCCATCGCCGCCGTTTGAAGATCCCACCAAAAGCGCATATTGAGCCGACCAGAGGTAGAGTGGAAACAGCATGAGAATGAGAGCGATTTTAATCATGCAAAGCCTGTTTCTGAATTGTTTCCACGAGAATCGTATCGCCAGTTGTTCCAAATTTCACCGGTTTTCCCGCAGAGTGATCAATAGCAAGCTGATCGATCGCGGTGAAATCAATGGGCTGCGATGAAACAAACAGCAGGTAGTGTTCAATGCCGATGTACTCGTCGAGTCGAATACTGAAACTAAAGGGAATCATCGCTCCCGGAGCTACTTGTACTGATTTCTCGTCGGAAGGGAACCATCGCGACACGACGCCATTTCCATCGACGGAAACCGCCGCGACATAGGACGAACAGGGAAGCGAGTAGCAGAGTTGAATCCGTTCACCCGGAACATAGATCGGCTTGGCTCGCGGAGACACAGAACCATCGGGGTTTTCCGCCACGATCGTGAGTACCGCGTTTCCTTTCATGGTAAACTGATCATCTGGCGAAAAGCGATCAATTTGCATGAATGTCATGGCCACCACAAAGAGTGCCGCTGCCGCTGAAACTGCTCGGCGCAGAGGAAAAGGAATCACTCGCGCTGTCTTGGCCGAAGATTCCATGACTGATTCAAAGGGCATCATTTGCAAAAACGCTTCCTGTTCAGAACGAATCGTTGCCAATGCGGTTCGACACGATTCGCACTCCATCAAATGACCTTCCACTGATGCGCGAACTGAATCACTACAGTTCCCTGTTGAATAAGAGATAAGATCAATCGTAACACACGTTTTGTTTTCCATTATTCTATCCCCAACCGTTTGCGTATTTGCGGCAGTGACTCTTTAAATTTTGCGAGATTTCTGCGAATTGTCGCCGGAGATTGTCCCGTGACCGTGCGAATCTCCTCCTGACTCAACTCTTCGATGTAGGTAAAGTAGACCGCATCCTGCACATCCTTTTTATGACAGGACAACACGAGAGCTATCGTATCCTGCATTTCAAATTCACCGGTACTACTGCTTGAAGGAAGTCGTTCCAGCACGGCGTTATCGCTGAACTTTTTGCGACTCCGCAAATCGTTGAGGCAGTAGTTTTTCACAACCCGTAAAATCCAGGGAACCACGTGATCGGGATCGGTGAACTTTGGGTAGTGGGCGATCAATTTTAACATGCAATCCTGCAGTCCATCCTTTGCGCGATCATCGCACCCAAGAAGTTTGCGACACCGCGAAAAGATCAAATGACCGTACATTTCATAGAGTTGACGTGGTTCTAACTGTTTCATTGCTACCTACACACACGATTAAACTACAATCGCTCAGAATATACCATTCGACCGAAAAAATCGCGAATCCAATAGAGTTAGGCATGCTGTCATTGAGAAATGATTGTTCAACTATTTCAGATCGATGGTAATCGCAGCAGTTCGAGAAGTTTGCCGTTCACGGATCAAACAACAGGATTAGACCAAGGCGAGATTATTGCTTCGAGCGTCAACTGTGATCTACGGTTAAAACGATGAAATGGAATGAATTGAGTTTTATCATTTTGTCGATTACTCATTTATCGCTCCGGTGTGAATGAGTACTCTTTCGAACCTTGAGCCAGTCAAAGGGAAGCGGTTCTATAAGCTCGCCAACCAGAGTTGGCTGGACATTTAGATAACACAACATCTATAATCGGTGACTATTGACCCGTAAATGAATAGAAGAGAATTTTAAATGTGCAAGGTAGGATATTGTATGTATCGCGTGATGAAATGAAAAAGGGAGCGAACCACACTGTCCACTCCCCAAAAATCCTTATGATCGACCGAAAATTACCCGTAGAGATCCCCCGGGACTTACCGTCGTAAACCCATCGGTCATGTTAAATCCACCTTGTGAATAGTTAAACTCTGTGGAAAATTCAACGCCAAGATGAAGCCATTTTTTAAGAGTGATTGTGGATGCAGCGTGCAGTTCCCCGAGAAAAAATCCTGCTCCGCCTACGAGATTTTCAGACTCATGATCCACGGTATCCACGGTATCGCTTTGCGGTGTCGAGAGTCCAGAACTGGTTCCTTTTTCACCTGTTATTAAAACACCAGTTCCGCCGGCACCAATATTTCCGCCAAGAATTACTGCTGTTTTAGGCGAAGGGAAAAAGACCTTTTCTACCAATAGTCCGCCCCACCCTGTTCCCGAGTAGAGAGTAAACGTAGAATCATTGCGCTTGGCAGCAAAGGCATTTACCGAGGCGCGAACGGTTCCCCCAATGCGCATTCCGTTGTCAAATGTGGTGTATCCAACCGCCGTAATGGTAGGAAAGATCACTCTGGAATCGATCGCCTTGGAGAAATTGAGTCCAGCGATCCGCACTTCATTGGAATCACTCTTGTCTAGAGAAGCCTCTTCGCGTTCACGACGCTGAATCATTTCGATAACGGGCGTCATATCGCGACTCTGAAACCCAAAGGTCAGCCCACCAGCACCGCCGGTTCGGGGTTTACGAACCAATTCTGACTCAATCGTCACAGAATCAGACAAGGAACTTTGAATTTGCTTTTCCTGCGGAACCACTACTGAAGCGGAATCTGTGTCGGCAAAAAGCGATACGGTTACGATCAGCGAAGATAACGCTGTTTTTACTACATGTTTCATAATAATCCTCCGTGGATTAGGTTTTTACTTGATTAGCGCAGGCCGAGCTCTTTGAGCTTGCGGGATAAATTTGATTGTGCCATGCCGATTGCCGCGGCGGAGGCGGTTATGTTGCCATCGTAGCGGTCGAGCACTTCCTTGAAATAGTCCATTTCAAATGCCACTCGAGCGTGGCGAAACTCCAGGGTGCTGTAATTCACACAATTTTGAGGAGTCTGTTTCGCCGGAGTTGTGGCGAGATTCAGATCCGCCAAAGTGAGCGTGACACTGTTCGCCATAACCGCCATGCGATTGACGAGATGGCGCAGTTCACGCACGTTTCCTTCGAGAGGAAGTTCCGAAATCTGCTGTAGCACTTCCGGTGAGAACTGTCGTTCGGCACCGATTTCAGCACTGATCAGTTCGAGAAACGCTTCCGCCAAAAGCGAAATATCTTCACGACGATCTGCCAGTGAAGGAATAGTCACGACGAAAGCGGCAAGACGGTACCAGAGGTCGTGGCGAAATTTTCCTTCAGCCATGAGTTGATCCATATTCTTGTGAGTCGCCGCCACGATTCGTACATCGACCTGAACCTCTTTTTCCGATCCCAGCGGTGCAAATCGGCCCGTTTCCAACACGCGCAGAAGTTTTGCCTGCACAGTGAGATCGAGATCGGCGATCTCATCGAGAAAGAGCGTGCCCCCATCGGCCTGAGCAAGAGCTCCTTTGCGCGCCGAATCCGCTCCGGTAAACGCTCCCTTTTGATGACCGAACAGTTCATCTTCAGCGAGATTCGCCGGAAGTGAAGCCGCATTTACCGCCACGAACGGCCGTTCAGATCGAGTGCCGTCGTAGTGAAGTGCCTGAGCGGCAAGCTCTTTCCCCGAACCAGACGGGCCAAGAATCATCACCGGTGTGGTCAGTCCCGCCAACCGAGAAATTTGACTGAACAGATCTTTCATCACTGTCGACCGATAGAGCGGACGAACTCTCCCACTCTGCCGTTCAGCTTTCAGTCGCATCGATTCGACGCTGTTGCGCACACAAGCCCGAACCTGCATCAAGCGCAGAGGTTTTTCGAGAAATTCGTAGGCGCCCCGGCGGAATGCTTCCACGGCGAGATCTACCGAACCGTGACCGGTAATCATAATCACCGGAAGATCTGGGCGCTGGCTTTTTAATTCAGAAAGCAATTCGATTCCATCGCCATCGCCATCGCCGAGTCGAATGTCGAGAAGTACCGTGTCGATTTTCGCGAGAACCACTTTTCGTGCATCCACTACCGATCCGGCAACGGTAACCGCGTACCCTTCATCTTCGAGAAGTTCTTTCAACGATTCGCGAATGTCCTGTTCATCGTCGATAACGAGAACGGTTCCCTTGACACTACTCATGCCGACTCTCCTGATTTAAATACCACTTCAATAGCAAACCCATCTCCTTCGACCGACTCAGCCCGAACTGAACCGCCCATGGCTTCCACTAGATTTTTCACCACCGACAAGCCGATTCCCGATCCGCCTTCGGAAAAAGTGACATAGGGCAGAAAGAGAAGTGGCAATTTATCCGCCACAACGCCTTTTCCGTTGTCCCGCAATACAATCCGCACAAGGTGATTCTTTTCACTCACAGAAACGGTCATCGTCGTCGCCGTGGCATGCACTGAATTCTTGAACACATTGAGCACCACCTGACGCAAAAGCGAACGATCGGCGTAGACTGATCCCGAACCGGTTATGGAAGTCGCAATCACCGACCCCATATCTTCGGCGGTTTCGCGAATCAGTTGCACCGGATCAAATGATTCACAATGTGCTTCCGGTTCGCGAGAAAAACTGCGGAACCGATTCACCAGCTGTTCCAGCGTATCCAGTTGGCGGTTCATCCGTTCCGTAAACCGTTTCATCTCTTCCGCGGAAAGTTCCGATTCCAAAGCGATCTTTTCATCGATGCGATCCACCGACAAGCGCATGGGGGTCAGCGGATTTTTAATTTCATGAGCCATCACCTTGGCAATATCTCTCCACGCCCGTTCCATACCCGCCAGCTGTTCCCTCTTGCGAAGATCTGCCAATTCATGCTGAAGTTCATTCACTTTTGTTTCGAGAACGCCCATTGATCCGCCACTGCGCATGGCAATATCCACCGATTGACCGTGACCGATTTTTTCCACCGCCGAAGCCAGAACCCGAAGCGGTCGAGTCAATCGGCTAAAACTGAGAAATGCCGCTCCCAACAGAGTGATCAATAAGGTCAACGACACGTGCTGAAACTGTTTTTTCTGTTCCCGAAGAACCAGCGGTGCCGAAGCTTTCCACTGAAGTTGACGCTCCAACAGTTCCACCGCTTCTGTGCGATCAACACCTTCCGTTTGATCGATCCGATCGCGAAGATGATCTTCCAAAACCGGATCACTGCTGCTCATGATCGTCTGATACAATCGATTGTGAAAAAGTGACTGCACGGGAAAGTAGAACGCCAAGAATATCACGCTAGCGATGAAAATCAGTTTCCATTCAAGTTCCAAAGATCGCAGGAATTTCATTGTCGCTCCTTGCGGTCAATGACCAGCGTTCGAGTAAATCGTTTACCGCCAAAAAGCGGCGCAATATCCACTGACCGGTTGAGTCGCGGAATCGTCACAGGAAGGATTTCAGCCACCAACTCGATTCGCGTGCTCGCCGTATCGATACTCCACCCAATCACCTTGAACTGACGCGCCGCCACGAGAATATTGCTGTGTTTTGTCGTTTGAACTGATCGAACCGAACTGGAATCGCTCACGATATAGCGATTATTGCTCAGGTCCGAGCGAAGTGTTCGATAGACAACCCGCGTCTCATTGCCAGTTTTACAACTGTATTTCACCTGAAGCGGCACTCCTGCATCGACCAGCCCTGTCGCTTCGTCGGTTAGTTGGAAATTGAGTTGGCTTTCGATGCGATAGGACGAAACTGATCGCGAAGCAACCTTAATGGCCAATTCACCCGGTGTTTCCGGCATGAGCCAATTGCCCAGCGATAAGAATAGTCCCGCAAATCCGCCAAAGATATCCATTATCTGCTCCTACCCCAATCTTCCGAACAAGAGTCTCACCCGACCAAAGGGGTTGAATGCCATGTAGTTATCCGTCCCATTGAAACCGTTACGCGAATACTGCATAAATCCTCCCATGTCGACTCCCACATGGAACAACCGCGCAAATGAGTAGGTGTATGCCCCGTTGAGTTCGGTGGCGTAAAAGGAGCTCTCCCCTTTTGAAACCTCATTGCCAAAGGGAGAATCTTTCACTGCTGTCGATGAGAAGAGTCCCGAGCCAGTTTTGTCGGTGTTTTTATAGATTCGATAATCCATCGAACCGGCGCCGAACAGTCCCGACAAGGTGAGATGATGCTTTTCATGGCTGAACTGTTTCGCCACAATTACACCACCATAAGAGACTTCCAGTTCCAGTGTCGCCAGAGTGTCCCCTTTGCGCGAAGAGAAAGTGTTCATGTTGTTTATACCGGCGCCACCGATCCGCACGCCATTGCCTATACCACCCATACCGATTCCGCCCACCATGGCCATCACTTCCCGGTTGCCCATCCGTTGAGATAAATCAAAACCGTAAATGGTCGATGCCGCACCGTTGATTTTCAGATCAGAACTCATGAGATCTTTGATCGGTTTCATCGATATGTAGGATGCACCGGTGACAATTCCGCCCGATCCTCCAAATCCATGCGAGTTCCCCCGGGTGATCTTGTCGTTAATTTTCTGAAGCAGTTGCTGTGCTTCGCTGATTGAAACTGTTTCCTGTGAAGAACTATCAAGTTGCTTCTCTTTCGTATCAATCGCTCTCTCCACCGCCAATTCAATCGAATCTTCCACCCGTTCCAGCGAATCTTCGCGCTGTTCCGAACGATTTTCAATCTCTTGTAACCGCAGTTCAATGCGTTTCAGTTCTGCGCGAAGAGAATCGCTTTCACTATAGGCCCACAAGGGTGTTGCCAGTAGGCAGAACAGACCTGCCAGTACGAATTTGTTCATAGTATCCTCACTTGATTTCAGTATCTTATCTCGCGAAAACTGTTTAGAGAACTCCAAACGATACCCGCCCGCGAATCATGGGATTAAACGATGTGTACCCATCGGTGCCGTTGAATCCACGCATTGAGTAGTTCATCGATCCACCGAGATCAACCCCCGCATGAACCCACCGTTTAAACGAGTAGGTGTAGTTTGCCGTTAGATCCGTTACGAAAAAGTAGCTTTTGCCAGAGAGTATTGCCAAATCTTCGTCAAAATCCCACTCTTTTGAATGAGAATCATTGAGACCGGAAACAGAACTGCTGTAGATATCCATGCCGAGAACTCCCGCGCCGACCAATCCGGTGATTCCAAAACTGTTTTTCCCTTTGGTCGCCACATTTCCCACCATCACCCCTCCATAGGAGAGCTGAACATCAACCGTATACGAAGAGTCACCCTGAACCGTAGAAAACCGGCGCGAACCATTAATCCCACCGCCACCGATCAAAATGCCATCCCGTTTGCCGGCCATACCAAATCCACCAGATACTCCCATCACTTCTCTATCGCCAAGAGCACTCTCCAATCCCTTACCAAAAATCGGAGACTTGATCCCGTTTAACGCTGTTTCGCTGACGAGAACGGCGCGAATCGGTTCCACATTGATATACCCCGCTCCGCCCAAAAATCCACCATAGGCGACATAGGGTGAAGTACTACTGTTTTCACAGCTCTTTTTTACGTGGCACTTTGCCGCGCTGTTTTCACCCTGCGTTTCAGCCAACGACACTGTTGCCGACGTCGCAATTGCAATAAGTGCCATTGGTATGATTGCTCGTTTCATAGTAGCTCCTTTGAAATTCTTTCGTTTCCATAGGAATGCTATTTCACACACCGTGCCAATTGTTGAAACAGCTAAAACAGTACTCAAAAAAGAGAATCAAGATCATATCTATATCGAAATGATATATACGGCAGATATGCGATATCGGTATTAATCCGGTATAAATGAGTACGGTTTTGATCACTGAGCCTGTCGAACCGTAGTATCGGTGTTGTTCACGGCATATTTGCCCCGCCGAATAATAGTAGTTTGACAGGCTGCTAAACATTGAAAAAGATAGAGCAGCCTTAATCTTTAAAAATCTAATCGGATTCAACAGCTCGTTACATTTTCGGGGAGACCTACCGCGGCGTGAAAACCTTGCCACGAATTTGCGGCAAGACCTGACACGCCGTGTTCGGTTACTCCTGAGTTTCAGCGAGACCTGACACGCCCTGTTCAGTTACGCCTGAGTTTCAGCGAGACCTGACACGCCGTGTTCGGTTACTCCTGAGTTTCAGCGAGACCTGACACGCCGTGTTCGGTTACTTCTGAGTTTCAGCGAGACCTGACACGCCCTGTTCGGTTACTCCTGAGTTTCAGCGAGACCTGACACGCCCTGTTCGGTTACTCCTGAGTTTCAGCGAGACCTGACACGCCGTGTTCGGTTACTCCTGAGTTTCAGCGAGACCTGACACGCC
>JAIFMU010000239.1 GCA_020048285.1 bacterium
ACTAACCAGTGGTATCGCAATTTGTAGGATTTTCATTTTCGTTCCTCCATAGTGACCAGAGGGAAAAGCTGCATATTTAACTGGAATAGCGTATCCACCTCTTCGGGGGGATAACTGTTGATCACCGAAATAATTCGCTGGCGACACTCTTTCAAAATCGCTCGAATCTCTTTCATGCCGTTTTTATTCATCGACATGGTGATCGTAGAAAAATCGGCGTGTTTTCGGTGGCGGTTCATAGCATCGGAAGAGAGCAAAATCATCTCCTGCTGAAATGTCCGGATCGCCGCGGAGTGCCATCGTTCACCGGTGGTTATGTGGTTTGAAGTTGGTCGAAAGTATCCATCCTCATCCGGTTCGATCAGATTAAGCCGAACAAGCAGATCGATCGATTCGCGAGCTTGCGAAACAGAAATTGCCGGTGACAGTGTTCGACTGAGGGATCGGTAATCATCGGCAAAGGGGAAAAATTCCAGAAGTGACCGAATTGCGGCGTAATACCAGTGCTGAAAATATTCATAGGCTGAAACCTGAACCACCTGCTGTTTCGCTGGAATCATGTTCAAGAGCTGTTCGAAGTGCCGCTGAATATCCTCTTCCTTGCGGGATTTTCCGTAAGCCACCAGTGTGGAAAAATAAGCCTGTTCTTTCTCTGAAAACTGAAAAAATGCCGTGAAAATGGGAATCAATTCGGTGGAAAGATGTCGTTTTCCGTTGAAAATCTTGACCACAAGACTGTGATCGATCCCTGTTTTCTGAGCAATGAACCGGTAGCTGAAAAAGGATTTCTCCTTTTTCTCCGATTCGTACCGCTCTTTCAGGTAGAGTCGATAATCAAAATAATCAAACAGGCTTGGTGACATATTTTCCTCGATTGAGTTATTTCAAAAAAGCAAAAATGGTGAAATACTCCTTTAATGTACAACATTTATATCGAAAATGCGGGGACAAATAATAACTATCTAACAGTGCATACACCATGGGCTTATGGATTGAATTGGGTAGTAAATAGAAATGTATGATTATTGTCTCACTGATCTCCCGTATTCTTCCCTTCTACTGAAAAACCAGTGATCATATTTGTGCTAATTCCTAGGCTCTTGTGGGTATATGTTATAAGAGCATTTTTGACATTTTCGTACTTAGCATAAAACGGTGATCGTTTCTATTTCAGATATTAAGGAGCTTAATTCAAATGGGGCAATTTTTTGCCCCATTTTGACCTTTCATCGATACAATTATTTTACGATAATCTGCCGATTCAGTTCTATACCTGCAGCTTTGATTCGAGCCACATAGACACCTTTCGCCAGTGACGGATCAAGCGAAAATTCCATTTTGCCTGAAGCGATTTTATTCTCAGAATACAACTGTCTACCATTTACACTAAACAGTTGCAGTGACACGGCACCGGTAATTGAAGCAATATGCAGTTGATTTCCCACTAGCATAACGGATGGTTTTGCCATGCTTGTTCCACCCATTTTGGATGCAACGGGATCTGAAGCATTCACCTTGGCCAGAACATTCAGTTCTGCCATACAGGTGTTGTTGTCACCATTGGCAGCAGAGAGAGAACGAATCGTAATATAGGTGCCTAAAACGGGTTCAAAGAACAACCGTTTCGCGCGAGTATCATTTTCCCACTGACCGCTTGCCACCAGTGTCCCCGGTGTGTTGGGAGAATCAGAAACATAGATTTCATACTTACCGATACGACCATTCCCGCTTGCATCCTGCCGTGGAAGATATTCAATCCCGCACAAAGTGTAGAGCGAATCCACTTTAACCGTAATTTGATGCGGATAGGGATCGTTTCCGGTTGACCATCGCGAATGCCACATGGTCTGCCGATTACCGTCGAGCACATTTTTCGCCGGAGCATCGCCATTTTCTGAATTCACATACGCAATCGCAAGCCGCTTCTGTGGTATATAGATACAATCAGGAACATCAGTAGAATTTCCGGGCATAGTTATGGGGATTACGATTTTCTTCCCCGATCCACTGATTTCACCATCAAAAGAGTCCGCATCAATGAGCAGCGAGTCATGAGGTTCCATCGTCTTGTCTGCTCCATAGGAGTATCGAATTGCCTGACAATTCTCAACACGCCCTGAACCGGATGCATCGCTATCGGTTTCCACGACAAGAAAATAGCGGAATGATTTTCGCGTATCATAGCCAAAACTCAGATCAGAAAAATCGATCCCAAACTCCATCGATTCTTCGTGAAGAACACCATCCTGCCAGACACCGAGCATCGGAATCGGGCTGATACCGGCCCATTTGAAATGCTCAGCTTCAACAATCGTTGCCGGTTCTGATGCATCAGCCGACTCCGCAATGCCGATGGAAAGTTTCAGATTATTTCGCTGATTGTAGTTCATGGTAATTTTCATCATATCTTTAGGGCGGTAATCCTTTCGAATGTAGTAGAACTCCGCCCACTGTTGTGTTTCGATCAGCAGTTTATAGGGCACATAGGCCGTTCCCTGGTTTGCCCACCCGCTCCCCCATGAATTGAGCAGGATAAAGGCACCTTTTTCATCTTCCGAAATGGTACCATTATCATCGAGATCAAAGCTGATCGAATCATCATATCCAGCCCAAGTGATAGCGTGGTCGGTCTGGGGACCAAATTTGGTAATTATTTTTTCCCCTGCCCGATAGGATCCGCCGGGAATAGTGGTAACATTCCATCCTTCCGAAGCGACTCCGCCACCAAGAACACCGCCTTCGCTAAAGGTAGTATCACCTAAATGGTCAAACATCCACCGTTTTGCATATTCGATATATTCCAAGGAAGTGAGTGGGTTATACGCTGGACGTTCAAGCCGATTCTTCGCCGCGTGGTTCCAGCGATCATACCCCTGCATCCAGCCGTAGTTCACCCCATCCGGATCAGTGGCCCAACCGACATTCCAGATTTTGTCTTCGTGGAAAATGTGTGAAGCCTGATCGCCGCCATACACCACCGAGTTTGGAATGCCGTTAAACATCGCCATTCCTTCCTTACCGGAATTTTGATCCGTGAGCAGCCAGGTAAAAAATGATGGATAGATGTTTTCGGGGCGTGATCCATCGAGATTGCGATACGCATTGATTTCATAGCCAAACATATAGCCGATTCGCGAAGCCGAACCGCATGATCCGCTGTATCCCTGATTGAACACCGGCCGCATGTGAGTCGAATGAGAGTGATCCACCCGCGACGGAAGAACCGTTTCCGCTCGAGAGCGTCCCTTGAGTGCTTCAAGCTGTGCCCGAATTTCGCTGTCGGAATAGGTTTGCGTATAGTTGGGTTGAACCCATCCTTTGGAAAATGCCGCAGTCGCAGCAATCCCCAGTATACCGATCGTTTTTTTGAACTGACCGAGTTGTTTCATAATTTTCTCCATTTTTGTTTACCTTTTTGCACCATGTATTACCGCAATCGGCGGTCACATTATCGCGATGCCTTTAAACTGACTATATTGGAAATTGTTGTGGTTCCGGACTTTACAACTGCAATCGCCATACCTGCCCCCAGATCCGGAAGAGTGACGCTTTGCATACCTGCAGATGTCGTTTTCAATGATTGTTTGAACAACATTCGTCCGTTAAGTGCAACGATCGAAACCGATGCCTCTTCACCGGAAGCGGTAAAACTGAGTTCATTTCCGCGAAGCGAGATCGCTGACCCGCGAGTTGCCGTATACATTGGTGTTGAAATTCCTGTGGAAACAGAAACTCGACACGCCGCGATTCCGGTCACCGTATTCCCACCGGCGGAGGTAAAATCTCCTCCCACATAGAGAATCTCTTTCGACTGGTCATATTTCAATTCAGTAACGGTCATATTGCATCCGCTCCCGAGAGCCTCCCACTCAGTTCCGGTCCAGTGAGCGAGATAGTTCGAAGTTTCTCCACTTGGATAGACATTGGAGAACAATCCTCCTACAAACACGCCGGACTTGCCGTCGTATTCACAGTCACTCATGAACCACGCCCCCGGAGTTCCCCATTTCATTCTTTCAAAGGAAGTTCCGTTCCAATAGGCGTTGTTGAGTGCTTCTGCAGTGCCGATTGTATCAAATGATCCAGTGACAAAGAATCCCGAAGGGGTCAGTGCAATATCGCTTACCGACGAAAGCAGCCCCTCATTGGAACAGTAGTTTGTTCCACCGCCAATGAACGGTTCCACCGTGCCATCGGGGTTAATTACTGCTATTCCATGGCAATAAGACGAAGTACCAAGAGAATCGAATGCACCAGCGGCGATAACTTTACCATCCGGAGTTGTCACCAGAGATTGAATATCGCCGTGGTGTACCATAGGTCCATCACTCCAGGAAGTTCCGTCGAATTTTTTCAGAAAGCCGTCATATCCGGTGTACAGATAGCCGCCGCACCAGAGATTTCCACTGCTGTCTTTGGTTATTGCACAAACGGCTCCAGTGTCAATTCCCGTTCCGATACTATTCCACTTTGAACCATCCCACGACGCAACTCTTGCCGCTGAAGTTGATCCGCTCTTTTTAAATCCACCTGTCGCATAAAGAGTTCCATCCCCATCGACACTCATTGTAAGGACCACACTGTCGAGCCCTTCACCCATTGGATACCATGTTGCCCCATCCCATCGTGCGATATTGTTTGCAGACACTCCCCCGATGGAAGTAAAGTCACCGCCAGCAACAAGATCTCCATTAGGAAGAATTGCCAATGCCCGAACACCGGTATACAGTCCACCGGCAGCACCGCCTCCAAGAACAAACCAATCCTCATCGGTAACCGCGAAAAGGGGTTCATAAATTGACAATGCAAGTATGACAACAGTCAAAAACTGCTTGATTATATTCATAGTAGATTCCTTTTTATTTAAACGATGGATTGACCTTGCCGACAGCAACTGATTTACCATTAATGGACAACCGTGCTATGAGTGGTACCGCAAACTGATCCGGCAGATTCAAAGAAATTTGCCCCTGCGGAATTTCACCAATCTTCTGCTGCTGAATTACTTTACCGTTCAACGAATAGTATGTAATCTCTGCAATCCCACTCATTGTTGCAGTGATCGCCAGTTTTCTTCCCTGTTGGACAATCTTGCTCTTCGACACGGTGGCATTTTTCGTATTCTTTGCATCTATTGAAACTTCCTCACCAATCGGATATAAAGCCAAAACAGAATCCAGTTTTCCATAAGCAAGCGGGAAAATGTCCTCTTCTACAATTTCTCCGGTCGGATCAATCAGCATGGTCGTTGGAACCGATGTAATGTTGTAATCAAAGTACACCGGTCTTCCCCCGCCAGAGAATCCTCCCACAAAAGGATAGGAACAGGCTTGTACAGAATTATACTCTCCCACGCCATTAGCATAATCTTCACTCTCCTGAGCATTGCCATCAGAATAAATTGCCATGACAATCAACCCTTTTTCATTTTTGCCATAAGAATCATACGCACTATTCAGATACCCGATCTGATATGGACATGATCCTCAATTCAGGTACCCAAATTCGACCAGAACATATTTCCCCTGATCGAGATAACTTTGCAAATGATGAACGGTTCCTTTTGTGTCGGTTACCGTAAAGTCGAGTGTTTTTTCCGCCCAAACAGCAGGTGCCCAAGCCAGCAAGGCAAGTAGAAAACGAATTACCTGTTTCATAGGTATCTCCTTAAAAAAGTTATTTGACAATCCATTTCGTAACATGATCAGAAATTCCACTTTGACAACGAACAACATAGGTTCCCGGCACCGGTGAACAAAATTCGCCGGTCAGCATACCATTTTCAGTCGTCAGCCCGATTTGATTCACTCTTTTCCCCGAAAGGGTGATCAGTTCGGCGAATCCGGTAGTACCCGTTGATTCTACGCTGATTTTTGTTTTCGATCCGTTCTGCATAATCGAAATTGATGCGGGAACATGCGTGGTTTCTTTGTTGATTGCCACGGTTCCGTTCGATCCCTTGAAGAAAAAGATTCGGTCGCAGGCACCAAGAATGTCAAGAACTCCGTCACCATCCCAATCACAGATTCTGACTCGCGAATCTTTTTTTGAAGCACGAGGATCAAAGTCGCCGATGCGAATCACTTTTCCATCAGCTTCGAGATTTTTCAGTTCAGAAAATGCCGGAGCGGTTTTTGTACCGGTGTTTTTAAGAAACACGATATTCCCGTCGGTATAACTTCCATCACAGTTCCCCACAAGCAGATCGCGAAGACCATCGCCATCAAGGTCTACAAAATCCAGTTGAGCTCGATAAAACTCAAACGGTGATGTTTTCCCCTGAACCGCAACTGATCCTGACGCAGAAAACTGAGGAGATTTCGCCGTTCCCGTATTGAGTAAAATTTTAATGTCAGAACTGTATTCACTTGCCCCTTTTTGGCCGACAAGAAGATCCAAATCGCCATCACTATCCCAGTCTGTAATCAGTGGCGAAGAGTTATTCGTCAATTGAATAACCTTTCCATCCGCTTGCAACTGTGTTTCCGCCTGAAGTGAACCATCGCTGTTTCGGTAAAAGAGGTTCACATATCCCATCTCTTCACCAACTACCAGATCCTTGAAGCCATCGTTGTTGAGATCCGCCACCTGCGGATTTGACACACCGATACATCAGCCCGCGGTCAGTGCGATCGGCACACCTCCCGCTTCGAGAAGTTCACCTCCGGTCAACACAGGAATTCCCCCTGCTTTTCTTGTATTGATGAAGAGCCGAATTCCCGCTTCCGGAGGATAGCTGTTCGGACCGAATTCTCCCATGAGAAGGTCCAAATCGCCATCACCATCCCAGTCGATCGGGGCTGGCGATGCACAGGAAATATCTGCCACGATTTCAGATCCGTTGGCAGAGACAACTCCCTGATAGGAAAACGTGGGCAGATCTGCATAGACCGAAAATGCAATAAGCGGTAAAAAGCAAAATCGAAGTTTCATCTCAGTCTCCTTTTATTTACTGAAAACACTCTGTGACCGCATAGGTTGTGATCGCCCATTTTCCAAATTAGTCCCCGATTTACGGCATTCGCAGTTCAATTTCAATATCATATTTCCGATCCTTTTAGATGTTTTTTCCCATAGAAGGGTTGTTGATGCTACTCGACCGTTACTCTCGATTGGGTGCTAAAGGTTTTACCGGATAACGAAATCAGATACGCCCCTTTTGCAAGCTTCTCCCCAATCAGAATCATTGTTCTTCCACCATTCGTTTTGACCCTTTTTCTAAACACAATATTTCCGGCAAAATTGTACACGATCAAATTGTAAACAACCGTTGAAGGCGCATCAAAGAATAGCGTATTTTGAACAATACTAATCATACCAACCTCCTGTGAAACCACATTTCCCCATTCTTGAGCTTTTCCCTTTTCTACGCTGAATAATACGGCGAAACGATTCTCGATGCCGAAGAAACAGCACCGAAAAATCAGTTTCTGTTACCAAACCGAGGTAACAGGAAGATTGTTACCTAAATTAAGAATAATAACGATTGACTAACAGCAAAATTCTTGTATATTTGAGGATCAATCGTTACCATTTAGAGAACATTTGTATTGCAAGGTAAAACAGATGAGCAAAAAACCGAGCATTTTTCACTATCTTGAATACCCAGATTTCCTCTCGGCCTGGTTTGAATATCAAAAAGAGGTTCGCTACGGTTTTTCCTACCGATCATTCAGCAGAACCGCCGGAATTGACAGTCCGAATTATCTTCAGCGAATAATCACCCGCCAGCGGAAACTGTCCGAAAAGTATCTGCCGCTTATTGCCGCAGGAGTCGGCCTGAATAAATCAGAACTCGCCTATCTGACACTTCTTGTTCAGATTGAACAGTGTCGTGACGATCGATCCCGCGAAGCACTAACTGCGCAGATGGTACAGCTTCGCGCTGAGCGCAGTTCCGGCAAACTCACGGCACCGATGCTTCACTATCTTTCTCGCTGGTTCTATCCGGTTCTTCGGGAGATGATCGTTCTCTACCAAACCGCAGATCCGCAGATTCTCAGTAGAAAGATCTGTCCGGAAGTTTCGCAAAAAGATGTCACAGCGGCAGTACAGTTCCTCCTCGAAAATGACTATATCTCTGAAAATGAAGGCGTCTATTCTCACACCACCCCGATACTCACTACTGGAGATGAAATTGTCTCTACCATCGTGAACCGTTTTCATCGCGAATCACTGCTTCTCTCTGTCGATGATCTGACCAATTCTCCTGCGGAAAAACGGGATATTAGTTCATTAATTCTTTCACTGTCAGAGGAATCATTTTCGCGAGTGAAAAAAGAGATACAGCAGTTTCGGAAACGACTGTTACAGATTTCTGAAGAAGACAAATCACCGGATCGGGTGTATCATTTAGGTTTCCAGCTTCTTCCCCGTACAAATCAGAACGACAGCACAAACACGGATGGTGCACAATGAGACTTTTCCTTTTGGCTTTCATACTCGGATTTGCCGGATGCAGTGCTCCTCAGGTGAGCAGTGGAACAGAGATCGGCAACAGTACAATTATTGCCTCAGCAGTTGATATTCATGGAAAACCGGTTGTAAATGCCACGGTAAAAATGCTCACATGCGAACCAATCCCCACGGTTCTTGATTCCTTGAAAACCGATTCCAACGGAATGTATTCGTTCACCACGACAGAAAAATCCGTTTCCATTTTGATTCTGACAGATAGTTCCGGCTATTTTGAGCAAAATATCACACTTACCGGTGAAACGATCTATGACACGGTCACCGCAGAACTTTTTGGATCAGTGGCTCTCTCTCTTGAAGATACCGCCGGACTGAACGGTAAACTCTATCTTGCCGGCACGGGAATCAGCCGACCACTGGCCGATGCGATACAAAGTGAAGGGCGCTGGATTCTCTCATTTGAAAAGCTTCCCGCCATGAAAAATGGGGGTATCATATCAAAGTCTGCAGATTCGTCAAAAGAGGTGACGGGTTCGTTCACGATTACCAGCGGGAAAACGGTAGCGGTGATCGCAGAAGTTCGTTGGAATCAGTTTGATCGCCCAGCACTACCTCTGATTACACTCTGCGGAACCGACAGCGCACTATTCTGGGGTGGCAGTTCAGAGATTCTTAAAATTCAGACTGGCCAGAACAATGAATCCTATCTTTCTGACGACATTTTTCCGTTTGCGAACCTTACGTCCATGAGTTTCAATGAACGCCGGGAACTATGGGTCGGAAATGGATCAGGAGGATTCGGATACTTGCTCAAAAGTGGAACGGGAGCACTGGTTCCTGATTCACCTCTGAAAAGTTCTATTGCGGGGATTTCGGCTCCCGGGAATGGTTCATACTGGATAGCTCTGTACGAAGGGGGAATTACAAAAGTAACTGACAGCAGGTCCGATACAATCTGGAGATCAACCATTTTCTCGGAAATCATTGGAGATTTTTCAAATGGCATATGGGCATACAGTTCCGATAATGTGGTCTACCACATCGATTCTGCAATGACAGTAACGCAGTTTACATCAGTAGACGGAATAAACGGTTCGCAGATTCGGGACATCTGTTCCGATGGGGATGGCGGAATTGCGGTGTTGACCGAGAGCGGTGTCACAAAAATTCATGGGGACAATAGTGTAGAACCACAGGCCATCACAGGAATTACCTTTTCTGACATGCAGTCAATTGCAGTCAGTCGGAACGGAATGTGGATCGCTGGTTTAGATGAACTCTTTCTGATTCAGGGAACTGTCGCCGGATCTATCAGTTGGGATGGCGTCCCATTCCGAGGTCTGTCGATTGAAAAGGTCAGTGCCGATCCCAACGGTTCACTCTGGCTTCTGACGGAACATTTTGTCTATGAATTATACTGATGATTACTTTTTTAGAGTGGAACACATGAGTAGGCGATTGCGAAGTGCGAATAATCGTGATTCATCATTTCATGCCACAGGCTGTGATGTTTGGGGGTATCAGTATTGATGTATCGAATTACAGGATATGATATTGAGGCAAATCTTCGATTTTGCCTCTGTATATCTCAAAAAGGCTCGAAATCTGTTTTCTGTAGGTGTGCTTATACAAGAAACAGAAAATTCATTTTCAGATAGTTTCAGCTTACAACACGCAACTTGAAGTCCGTGCATTCCATGAGGTACATCCAACGAAAATCGTGTTGTTTTATGAAGGGAACCTCTAAAAATTGCATTTTCGAATTTGATCAACAGACAGTAAACGATAATCCCTATTCAAAATTGCTGTAACTGCAATTTTCAG
>JAIFMU010000238.1 GCA_020048285.1 bacterium
TAATAAGGTCGAGGAAAACGCATCGATCGCTTTTGAACATTAGATCAGGGAGAACACTATGTCTTTGACACCATCGAAAAAACTTCAGGGCATAGAATTGTCAGAAATTCGCAAAATGAACGCGCTGGCCAAAGCTGGAACTATCAATCTTGGCATTGGCGAACTTCCGTTTAACGTTCCTGAATCGGTACGGGAAGCTGGTGTTGCAGCGATGAACGGTGCGGCAACTCGCTATACGCGCAATCAGGGAACTCCGGAATTGTGCGAAGCGGTCGCGGTTGCTCACGGCGCGAGAATTGGCAAAGTTGTATCGGCGGTTCAGGTTGTGATCACCAATGGCGCGCAGGGTGCACTGTGGAATACACTGTATACCTATCTCGATGAGGGTGATGAAATTCTCATTCCTGAAATCGGATTTTCTGTGTACGAAACTATCTGTTCAATGCAGCGTGCGAAAGCAAAAAATTACAAACTCAACAATGATTTTTCTATTGATTTTGATTATCTTGAATCGCAGATTACGGATAACACAAAATTCATAGTGTTCAATAATCCGGGAAATCCTACAGGAAAACAATACGATTCAGAAACCTGCAAGAAGTTGGCTGATCTGGCGGACAAACATGAATCGCTCTATATTATTTCCGATGAAATCTACAAGGATCTCTACACTGACGAGCAACCAGATACACCCGCGCGTTACACCGACAAAGTGTTTTTGATCGATGGGATTTCGAAAAAAGCAAGTGCCACGGGACTGCGTATCGGTTGGACCATTTCAACGGCAGAGCTAGCAAAACCACTGATCGTGTCGAATCAATATATCGCCACCTGTGCCGCGGCGCCTTCGCAGATGGCTGCCGTTCCGGCTGTGAAAGGCGAAGCTGAAGAGTTTATCGCCGGAGTTCGAGCATCATTGAACAAAAACAGAGCACTTGCTTATGAGATTCTGTCAAAAATTCCTTATGTTAAAGTGAATAAACCGGAAGGGGCGTTCTACATTTTCCCTGACATTAGCCACTACGGCACTTCGAAAGATGTAGCCGTGGCAATTCTTGAGGAGGTCAATGTTTTAACTATACCGGGAATCGCCTTTGGATCGCGCGGGGATCGTCACATTCGAATCTCCTGTGCTATGGATTACGAAGTATTGAAACAAGGACTCTTGAAAATCGCCGCATTTTTCGAAAATCGCGTGTGATAGCTTTTTTCTATCGGTTCAAGTGATGTTCTGCACAACGTGGGGCATCACTTTTTGATTAACGCCAATACGGCAGAAAAATAGATCCACATATATTCCTTTGCTTGACAGGTATGCGTTTCAATTTTAGACTGTTACGGCAATTGCGATCGACCATAACAAGCAATCTCTGTAAAGGTGATACTATGGAATTGGTTCAAAAGAATCTGTTTACTCGCGTTTTGCTCTCATTTGGAGGCGTCACACTTTTGCTATTGGCACTTATTCGCACTTCTGCCGGTGCCGATTTTGTTACCTTGAATCTTTTTGCATCGGCTCTCTGTTTCGGGATTGCATTTCTCGCCACACGCTTTCGAAATAATGCTGTGATCCCGTTTCTGTTTCCCGTGTTGATGCTTCTGCTTTATATAACCACCAATACTAACGCCTTTACTGAACCAACGCAACTCCCCACAAGTGGGTTGCTTTTGTTCCCGCTCTACACACTCTTTTTAACAGGAGTTCGATGGGGAACGGTTCTTTCGGCAATTCTCTTTACGTGGGCAATATCAGTCTTTATGGTGCGTGGTGGAGATGTGGCGGTGTTTGGAATGGCCACAGAGTCTGATTTTCCCGCCGTGTTTAGTCTCAATTTTCTTTTGGCATTTTTACTGGAACACTTTCGTGCACAACTTTTTCGTAAGATATTTAAGACTACTTATATAGATGCTCTTTCTGGTCTGAAAAATCGCGCCGGGTTTACACTCGATTTAGAGAAAATGATGGCGGAGTCCAAGCCATTTTTCTTATGTATGACAGATTTTGACCACTTTTCCCGCATAAATGCGAATTTGGGTATACCCTTAAGTGATAAATTGATTTCATCAATGGGAGAGTTGATTGCTTCTTATGGCTTTTCTCATTCGGGAAGATGGTATGGTGATCAGTTTATGATGCTGTTTGAAGGGACCCGCGAAGAGTGCTCGCTTGAATTAGAGAAGCTTTTGGAAGCTGCCGAAAAAATTCCCGGCCAACTCGAACTACAGGTGCTTCTTACCTTCAGCGCTGGAGTGTATGAATTCAAAGGAGAAGACGTTGCTCCTGACTCACTTATACATAGTGTAGAGTGTGCACTTGCGGAGGCAAAAAAAACCTACCGCCGCGGGACCCACTTTTTCACCCCCGATGATCTGAAACTGCGCCAAAGGGAAGTTCGCATCGAAAATGATATGCTTACGGCGATCGCATCGGGTCAGATAGAAGTTCATTTCCAGCCGAAAGTATCGGTAGTGGATCGAAGCGTGGTGGGCATGGAAGCGCTTCTTCGATGGATCCATCCTGATCTCGGCTATATCATTCCTCCTGAATTTGTGACTGTGGCTGAACGAACCGGCACAATTGAAGCGTTGGGTGAGTATGTGTTCGAACGGTCATTTGATCATCTGAAACGATGTCAACTAGCCGGGATGAAAACTATTTCCCTTTCGGTGAACGTTTCTCCGGCGCATCTCCTTCACAAGGATTTCTTGGCAAAGCTCCTGGCGCGGGCGGAAAAGTGGCGTATTGATCCTCGGTTGGTACTACTTGAAATCACTGAAAATGTAATTATTCAGGACGAAGTAAAAGAGCTTCTCGAAAAAATACAGGAGAATGACTTCCTTCTCTCCTTAGATGATTTCGGAACAGGATATTCTAGTCTCAGTTATCTCAGCCGTTTCCGATTTGATGAGCTGAAAATTGACAAAAGCTTTACCGATAAAATTCTCACGGGGGAACGGGATGAAGCGCTCTTCCGAACTATTATCGATTTGTCTTCTCAACTTGGAATGACCACTGTCGTTGAAGGTGTTGAAACCGACGATCAGCGACAGTTGATAGAAACACTTGGTGCAAATAGTATTCAGGGATGGCTCTATTCAAAAGCACTTCCTTCAGATCAGTTTATTATGTTTTGTGATAGTTTTGCGGGTAAAATGAAATGTGAGGATCTATGATGAATAATGGGCGGCAAACCACAATTAGTGGAAAACTCGTGCAAAAACTGGGAATGGTTCTTTCCGTTTCGACAGTTGTTCTTCTCATTTTTGTATCCAGTTACACATTTATTTCCGCAGGGCAAATAGCGCGTAATGAAGCGCGTGTTATTGCCGAGTCCAAAGCTCGGTTTGTTGAATCAGAACTGTCACATGTTATGGTCGAAGTTGCTTCTATCGCTGAAGGGTTTGCTGCGGGAAAAGGGGATGATCAGCTCAGTTGGAGTTATGCTTCGCGAATCCTCAAAAGTAATTTAGAATCAAGTCCTTCAAGCTATTCTGCCTACGGCTATTGGATTGCCGGTGAATTTCGCGGTGCCAATGGAGAAGACTCAATTCGTGCTCGTGAAAGAACCTCTCCATTTATAACTGAAATATGGTGGAAAAAGGACTCCGCGGGAACAATCGCTCTTGGCGCAGTGGAAGATCTTTCATCCCCAGATGTGTATAAAGGAAATCCCTGGTGGGATATTCCGATTGATTCTAATGTTCAGGCACTGATTGATCCCTATTATGATCAATACGCACGACTGTTAATGATCTCTGCTGTTGCACCAATCAAGCGAGATTCAAAATCGATCGGTTTAGTCGGTATCGATGTGGCAATAAGTGAATTGCAACTCATGGCTGATACGACGAAGGTGTTTGGAGGCAAAGGTAAACTCATGATTTTGGCTGCTGACCAATCTCTTTGTGCGCTCTCTGGAGGATTAGAGCCGGTTCAAGCGGTAGAAGGAACTGATACGGTTTCCGTGATGCCAAAACTATCCGATCTCTATCCTGTTGATATGGAACATATCTCAAAAATACTTGCCGAAAAGAAAACGACATCTGAATGGTGGGGAAACAATCTCGCAGTTATCGTTCCCGTTCAGGTTAAAGGAAATGCTGCCGTGTGGGCTTCGGTCGTGATTGTTCCTTGGACAACAGTATTTGCTCACGCTGCAGCTAGCACTATTCTGCTCGTTATTGTTATGATCTTTTCAGGAGTTGCTACAAGCGCAATTGTGGCGAGCGCAGCAAAAAAGATTACTCAGCCGCTCGTGCATGTATCTGCAGTGTGCCGCAAAATTGCCGCAGGAGAAACAGACGCCGATTTAACTGCCGATGAATTGGGCCGCACTGATGAGATAGGTGAACTATCGCGAGGATTTCAGCAGGTTATTGAGTCGTGGCGATCAAAAATTGAATCAGCCCGCGATATTTCATCGGGGAATCTTCAAACAAACATCGCCTTGGCTTCAGAGAATGATCAGTTGGGGATAGCGTTGACCCAGATGCGGAACTCTCTCGCTGAACTGGTCCTCGGGATTGCTGAAAGTTCGCGAGATGTCTTTACTGAAACTGCGGCAATATCTTCGATGGGAATCGCTTTGACCGACGAAGCTTCACGATCTGCGGCTGCGGTTGAAGAGATGAGCGCGGCGCTTCGCGAAATAAGATCAACTATGCAGGATGAGACAGTACGGATTGGTGCTATCGAAAAAATCGCTAATGTGGCAACAGTTCAGGCTCGTGGCTGTCTCAATGAAATGGCAGAGCTATCATCGGCGATGACTGACGTTTCTCGGTCGAGCGAACAGATGGCAAAAATCATCAAAACAATTGATAGCATTGCCTTTCAAACGAATTTGCTCGCCCTGAACGCAGCGGTGGAAGCTGCTCGAGCGGGTGTACATGGAAAAGGATTTGCCGTAGTTGCCGATGAAGTTCGTACTTTGGCGAGTCGCAGTGCTAAGGCTGCCAGTGAAACACAGATGATCATTGATCAGGATCGGAAGTTAGTATTGCATGGGTATCAGTTGACCGAAAAAGTGGCCGCAGTTTTAAACTCCATTGTGGAACAGATAAAAACGGTGGATGAATTAGTTGCCGGAAGTGCAGAAGATTCAAAAAATCAATTAATAGCGATTGATGAAATTACCACCGGACTCACACAGATTGAAAAAGCGACTACCACAACGGCCATGACCGCAGATCAGACCCATGAGTCGTTGAATAAGCTCGAAAATGAGTCTGCCACGCTGAATGAATTGGTGTCGCATTTCTCAGTTGATCTTCACGATGATCGGAGTAAATTGTTGAATAATTCTATACACAATGGTTAAATGATGAAAATAATGCTGTTATGTCGTGATACTTTTGGTTAAGAGAACATTTTTTTGATATATTACCAATCTATTTCAAACACTTTAGAACGTAAACCGGGAGGTTCGTATTAATATTTCAATTTTTCAGGCTGGTGTATTTCAGGTTATAGAACCGGTCATGGCTGGTGAAGAACTCTTAGATGCTGTCATGATGGGTGTAAAGGCAGAAGAGTTGGTTCGTTCAGGGAACCAATACATTGCCATCGATCTCACAACACTCGATTATATCTATTCTGATTCGATTAATAGGTTTATCAATCTGAATCGCGCGATTCTCGATATTAATGGACGGATAGTGATTGTTGCCCCTCATCCAAAAGTGCATGAGTTGCTAGAAAAAGCCGGAGTGATGAACTTTGTAAAAGTGTGTCGTTCGCGCGAAGAACTTATGCGAGTTTCCGAAATGATTTCACCATCGGTGGCACCAATTCTCGCAGTGCCAACTCCTGTTGCACCCGCTCCCGTGATTCCCGCTCCCGTGATTCCCGCTCCCGTGATTCCCGCTCCCGTGATTCCCGCTCCCGTGATTCCCGCTCCTGTAGAAGAGGCACCCCAATTTGCAACAGAGATTCATGGGATTGTTAACACGGAAGCTCCGGCTATCAGTCAGTATGAAACCGCACCCGATGTAACACAATATATTCCCAGTGTTGAAGATAGTGCTCCTTCTGTGGTATCTGCTGACAATGAAGTTGATTTTGAATCAGCCTTTGATTTTGATTCCGAGGTTTCTCAAGATATTATTTCTCCTGCAAATACACGAGAATACACTCCTGCACCGGTTCACGAAGAACAGCATCCTGTGGCCTTTGAAATGGAAACTCCGGTGGATGACCTGTACACCGATGGAGATAGTTTCCTCGAGCGGAAAAAGAGTATCGCTCCATTTTTGGCGATTCTCATAGTTCTCGTAGTTCTTTTTGCAGGAGGACTCTTTCTCTTTTTAAGCTCTCTCAACACGGGGGAAAAAGGAAAAGGTGGTGATTCTCGTGATGTTATCTCAACTGAAGTTGCCGATGATCAGCAGGTGATGGAAACAACCGAAGAACAGGATAATGAAGCTCCTGTTGTTGAAAAAAAGATGACTATGTCAGAAAAGAAACAACTAAAAGCAGAAGCGAAAGCGGCCAAAAAAGCTGCCGAAACAGCGGTTGAAGGAATTTCTGGTGATGCTATCGTATTCACTTCTGCGCCTACAGGGGTAGATGTTCTCGTAAACGGCGATTACATCGGGACAACGCCATACACGTGGAAAAAACCAAAGATCTACGGCGATGTTGAAGTGGTTTTCAGAAAGCGCGATTATGCCGATAAAGTTCAGCGCCTGGAATACACTGGCGGAAAAAGAGCTGTTACTGCAGCCTTGGTGGCAACAGTAACTGAGTCGCGTCAACCAGAAGAGCGTCGCGCGGTGGAACTTCCCCGTGAAGATGACAGCAAAGTTCAGGTTGAAAAGGCTAACGCAGAACGAATTGCCGCTGAGAAAGCTGCTAATGATAAGGTTTCTGCCGAACGCGAAGCGGCTCAACGTGCTGCCGAAAAAGCCACTGCCGAACGTGAAGCGGCTCAACGTGCTGCCGAAAAGGCCACTGCTGAACGTGAAGCGGCTCAACGTGCCGCCGAAAAGGCTGTGGCCTCTGCTCCTGCAGAAGTTGTTGATGCGACGATTTTCTTTAACTCATTACCGCCGATGGCAGAAATCTATGTTGATGGACGTCTTGTGGGGAAAACGAACGTTAAACCAGTGTCGTTGAAACCAGGTTCGCATACGTTTGAATTTAAAAAAGATGGAATGAGTGCTAAATATAGTGCAACGTTGCGCAGTGGTAAAAATACCGCACCAATGATTCGACTAGAATAGTTTCGCCGCGTTCCCTGTTTTATATTGAGAGGAGCTTCTTGCTCCTCTTTTTTTGTTAGATTGGAATACGAATGGAATCGCGCCTTCTTTCAGATATTTATATGCATTTTATACTTTCGGGGAAAGATGTACGGTTTAAGCCCGAAGGCTATGGGTTTGTCCTGGCATCGTTGGAGTTTGAACGATCGCGCCACGCTGTCGAAGGGCATATTAAGGCAGAAACGTTGGTTCGGGCGGTTGTTGATCTTGGTCTTATGAAATTTGGTCCTATGGGGCCTGCGGTTTTCAAATCTTGGGGAATTGAAACGGCTTTGCACATAGGAGAAATGGTTTACAATCTTATTGCCATGGATATTCTTACAAAAACAGATGATGACTCGTTAGATGAATTTCGCAAGTGCACTTCCATGGAAGAGCTCATGGCTAAGGCTTCACACAATGCCATTAACAGGCAGAAATTATCCCATTTTAAGGATGCGTAAGTGGTCTTGGTATAAAAAAATGTAGAACTGAATATTTTTTCTTGCTTTCTTGAAAATCGAAAACTATATTTTACCCGTCTTAGACAAGACAATGCGCCTTCTTAGCTCAGTCGGTAGAGCAATGGACTGAAAATCCATGTGTCCGTGGTTCAATCCCGCGAGAAGGCACCATAAAAGTCAGCAAGTTACGAAAGTTCTTGCTGACTTTTTTTATTTAGTAATTTTAAAAGGACCAGCCCGGAAACACCGGAGTGGTCCTTTTGTTATTCTTGAACTGATTTTTCCGTCGGGAACGGTGAGAAATAGCCCACCGCCATGAACAACAGTCCCACCACGATAAAGGTGATAATTCCCGAAAGTGTCTGTTTGGCCACGAGGTCACTGATCAGTTTGATTGTCACAAATCCCAGAAGTGAAGCTCCCGCGATCCAATATGAACGCCGTCCTCGTTTGGTTCCGATGATCATGTACACCGTTCCGTAGAGTGCTGAGAATATTGTCGCCACCGCCTGAATCACCGTAGAATTTATCATCACCGAAATATCGTAGATGATCCCCGTGATTTCGCAGCTGGTGCGAAGGGTCATGGTCATGATCCATAGGAAGATAAACAGACTGATTGCAAAACTGATTTTTCCCTTTATTTCATAGCCGAACCGGGTGATCACTGCGACGGTCGCAAAAAGTGCCACTGCCTGAATCAGATCGAGCGGATTGAGCAGGGGAATATAGCGTACCGCCGTTGAACCATCGAGACAGAACGCAATGGCTGACCACAGAATGAAAACCCACGCAATCGGCCTTGCCACAATCGATTCCATCTCATTGCGATATTTTGTAAAGGGGAACACTGGTAAGAACAACGATGAAAGAAGTGTTATCAATGGAATCACGGCGATAGTTGCCAGTTTCGCACTGGCGGTGTCGAGATTGGGCGAACTAATCAGCCAGAGTTCGCGGGTGAACATCAGTGTCAGAAAGAGAATCGTCCACGCGTGAAATGATCCTTCGTGCTGCTTTTGCAGTGATCCTCGTGAACTCATTGCAAGCTGGATATACCACAAAATAAGCGAAATCAGAATCGCAACTCCATGAAAACTCGTGAACAACCGTGTGTGTTCAAAAAAGAGTTCCCCGAAGCTTATCAAAAGCACCGCAATAATGCTCAGAGAAGCATTGCGAAGTGCACTCCACCTCGTCTGAGTTCCCACAAAAAAGAGTATCATCGACAGTATTGATCCGTAAAGCGTTAAAGCTCCCGCTTGAGAAGTGTCGGGCATAAACGTTTCGATCTGTTCAACGCCCCCTTGAACAAGAAGTACGATTGCCGTGATGAACAGAATCCATTCTTTGCTATCACGAAGTTTGTAACTACTGAACAGTAGAGCTACTGCAATCACCAGAGCTGAAAAACTGTAACTGTTGAGGAAGAGTTGATTTCCCATGCCGATCTCTTCGACAGAACTGAAGAAAAAGAGAAGTGAACCCAGTTGAATCGCCGCTCCAAAAATCGGCCAATTCTTTCGCGAATTGCGCAGAGCGATTGCCACAATCACCGCTCCTTCGATAGCCCACGCGGTGGAGGTGTGAACCGGAGCGAGCGCAAACGGAAACGCCAGCGTAAAAAACACAATCGAAATGGTTCGGATCGATTCTCGCAGAGCTTTTGATGCTTTGGGATTATTTCGAATGGCCATGAACACCCACGCATAGACGATCGACGCGACGATGGCAGAGATCGAAACGCCGAATTGCGTCTCTTTCATGAGCAGAATCTGAAGAGAAAATGCCACGGTGGGAACGCCGAAGAGAAGCGTGCTTGCGGGAACCGTTTTGTTCGAATTGTTCTGGCGGAATTCGTAGAACAGAGCCATGAACAGATACATAATCCAGTAGATCACGAGGAACGGTTCCGTCGATGCGAGCTTGCTCGGTTCGTAGGAAGTAACTCCCCAGAGAGTGCTGATAATAAAGGTGAAAAGAAATCCCACGGTTCCCAGAATCCACCACGGTCTAAAAGCAGTGATTCCGAAAATGGCGAGGTTCACCAGCAGATAGTAGCTGAACATGATCACGTGGGAAGGGTTCTCCGACGGTGCCAGAATCGGCGCAGAAAATCCTCCGATTACCGCGATCATGGCCAAGGCAGGTTCGTTGTTGCGGATAGCCAATAGTGCCGTGATCGCACCGGTGATAATCATGAAAACTAATGCTGTTACAGGACCGATCAGTTCGAATAGCCTGTACGCCGAGAAGATGGTGAGATAGAAAATTGCCAATCCTGCTCCCTGAAGAATCAGGCCGTAGGTTCGGCGCGTTTTCATCCGCGAACCGAGAACTGTCAGTCCGATTCCCGTGAGTGCCACCGCTCCGACCCGCAGTTCCATGGGGATCGAAAAGAGCTGATGGTCCACGGCGTATTTCAGGAAAAAGGCGAGTCCAGCAAAGAGCAGTCCCACGCCGATTTTTACAAAGATGTTGGTGTC
>JAIFMU010000069.1 GCA_020048285.1 bacterium
TCACTTCTGACCTCCCTTTTATGGTGCGGTGGGGGGGACTTGAACCCCCACGGACTTGCGCCCACAAGATTCTGAGTCTTGCGTGTCTACCATTTCACCACCACCGCACTTAAAGAACAGGCAAAAGATACGAAAAAGCATCTATGTAAGCAAGCTGTTTCTCGGCTATTTTGAAAAAAAGTTCACAATCAAGGTGATACCGATTCCTACCAATGTGATTGTCGCAAAAGGAATGGTAAATTTCAGCGCATCTTTCTGAAATGCAATGTCTCCCGGTAGTCTCGCGAGAAAAAAACGATCAGCTAAAAGCATCAAAACGCCGATGAAAATAATTATCGTTCCTGCCGTTACCATGTACTTACCTAAAATTTGCCAATTCATTGTCTATCCTTATTCACTATCACCAAAAAGATTTAACTGACTCACCGGAACTGACTTCTTGGTTTTCGGAACGATCCCAAAATAGTCATACGCTTTCTGTGTCACCGCTCGGCCTTGAGGTGTGCGGTGAAGGAATCCGGCCTGGATCAAATATGGTTCATACACATCTTCAATAGTATCGGTTTCTTCACCAACCACAACGGCAATATTTTTGATTCCCACGGGCCCACCGCCATAGTTTTCGATAATGGTGAGAAGAATCGCCTTATCCATTTCATCGAGACCAGAACTGTCAATGCCGAGCATGGTGCAGGTTTCCAGAACGATCTGACTGGTTATTGTCCCATCGCCACGAACATCAGCCACATCGCGGGTGCGTCGAAGGAGTCGGTTTGCCACGCGAGGTGTTCCGCGGGATCGCTTGCCCAGTTCAAATGCCGCGTTGGGATCGCAGGGAATTCCCAACAGTTTTGCAGAACGAATCACCACGCGCTGCATCTCTTCAGGGGTGTAATATTCAAGGCGACCGACGTAGCCGAACCGCGCCAACATGGGCGACGTGATCAATCCCGCGCGAGTGGTAGCTCCTACGAGAGTAAAGGGATTCAGCGGAAGGCGAATCGACTTTGCCGCCGGGCCTTCGCCGGTCATAATATCGAAAACAAAATCTTCGATGGCCGGATAGAGCGCCTCTTCGACCACCCGGTTGAGTCGATGTATTTCATCGATGAAAAAGAGCTCTTTGGGCGCAAGTCCTGTGAGATTTCCCGCGAGATCGCCTTTTTTTTCCAGAACCGGTCCCGAAGTGGTGGTGACCGAAACGCCCATCTCGTTGGCAAGAATGCGGGCCAGCGTTGTTTTCCCCAATCCCGGAGGTCCCGAAAAGAGCACGTGATCCAATGGTTCGCCTCTCTTTTTTGAAGCTGCCACAAAGATCGATAGATTTGCTTTCAACTTTTCTTGACCGATGAAATCAGAAAAGTGCTGAGGCCGAAGTGTGCGATCCAGTTCGGTTTCTGAAGCCAAGGCTATAGGAGTTATAATACGTTCGATAGAATCCATTTACACGACTCGCAATGCTGTAGTAATCCAGTTCTGAACCGTGTCTGACTCGTCCAGTTGTTCGGCGATTTTGGCAAGGGCCACGCGAACTTGCGATTCGTTATAGCCCAGAGCGATCAGCGCTGTGTACGCTTCATCTCTCACCGACTGTTCCGCCGGTTTTTCCGTGGTTCGCACAGTACGAGCTCCCGCAGCCACGGTGATATTTATTTTTCCTTTGAGCTCCAGAATCATGCGCTGAGCCGTCTTGGGCCCCACGCCAGAACAGGCCTTGAACGCTGCGCTGTTCTGCTGTTCCACCGCGGACACAATCTGTTCCACTGTGAGAGTAGACAACACCGCCAGCGCCACTTTTGGACCGATGCCGTTGACTGCCACGAGCGACTCGAACACTTCCCGTTCATCGGCAGTGTAAAATCCGTAAAGCGCTTGGCTGTTTTCTGTCACGTGATAGTGAGAAAACAGTTGCACATCATGACCAATATCAGGTAGTTTGGCAAAAGAGTTGAGTGAAATACCCAGCCGATATCCCACGCCGTGACAATCGACTACCGCAAAGTTATTCCCCGCCAAAGCGAGTGTTCCCCGAAAATATTCATACATGGAAAAAACTCCGTACTGGTTTCAAAATAGGGTATAAATATACAGTATGGTTCAACGATATGTAATACTGTTGAAATTGTTTGCCGTGAGCGCAATTGCCAAAGCGTCAAAGGCATCGTCTTTGATCTTATCCTGAGGCAATTTTAGAAGGGCACGCACCATAAATTCGACCTGATCTTTCGTGGCGTGACCATTACCCACCACGGTCTTTTTCACCTGCGTTGCCGATAGTTCAAGAAACGTCGCTCCCGATTTCTGAACCGCCAAGAGAATAACCCCGCGCCCGTGACCAAGCACCAAGGCAGTGGCGGCGTTTTTCCCAAAGAACGACTCTTCGATTCCCACGAGATCCGGCTTGTACCCCGCAAGAATCTCCGTGACACCGTCGTAGATTATCGCCAGTCGTTCAGCCAGTGGGAGTTTTTCATTTGCCCGAATCACGCCATATTCGCGAGCTCGCACCACCGAACCGTTCACTTCAATTACCCCGAACCCGCAGGCGCGCGTTCCCGGATCTATTCCTAAAATTATCATAGCAACCTTTATCGAACTCAAGAATAACATTGCCGAAGCAACCATATTTGTATATATTACAACCGTGACTTGGCAGTGCCCATTTGGCACAGTCGGGCCACGAAAATCCCCCTGTTTTTAACAGGGGTTTTTTATTTTATCACACTTCTTTCAGACTCTTCATCAAACGGTTTACTCCACAAAACAGGCTCTAATAATTGATAAAAGAGATGAAGTCCATATTTTTTTAGACTTCCTTTCGGATACTCTTGTCGGTATAACAGGTGTGAAACGACATCAGCCATCTGGACTAGATATGAGTGTTTCGAATCGCGCAGAAATGGATCTTCAAGTATCATTTCGATGGGATCAGATCCGTGCTCTGGATGTACTCGCATTCTTCGCAAAAGCATCCGTATCAATGTTTCATCAGTATCATCTGCGATTATGATTCCCCGTGAATGACGACTTCGCAAGTACTGCTCATACTGTATGACAAGTTCTTTCCACGCCAGTTCGTGATAACAGGACACGGTATCTAACGGCGTCGTTTTTTTGTTGATAGAAATTGATATCACTGAAATTGCGGATCCCATATTTGCTAATAATTCTGCGATAGTCCGAAGGATTACAATGCGAGCAGATTTTCGGATTGATCGATATGAGTCTGTCCCGGAGATTCGAATGAGTTCTGCAGCATGAATTTCCTCGCGAAGTGACAGCCCGAACCGGTTGCGCAAATCCAACCGAAATAGTTTTATCTGTTCTAAGACATCACGCCAGCGATCTTCGTGAACAATGACCCCCGACAGAATAAAATGAGGTGAATTTTTCCCTTCCTGCCAAATGCCCCCATCGCCACTCTCGTCGACATACATTAAATACACGAGTTCCTCCCGATCCACACGGCACTGGTCACCGCCTTGGACCCAAAATGGCGAAGACCGCTCTCTGTTTCCACTTCTGCGCGGATATAATCAGCATCAGCAAACACTGCCGGATCAATGATCTGTGATAGTGAATAGGCTTGCTCTTCTACCCGAACAACCCACACCTTCTCCTCGATTTTTGAACAAAATCCAGCAATCACAATGAGCCGACGAATCGCTCCAAACTCGGCAGAGCTTTCGCACTCCACCGCGATCTGATCGTCACTGCCGATCTTTTCGCCCACCACCGAAATTCCTCGACGCGAAATGGTCAAAAACGGTCCGTCAGTGATAAATGTTTTACCCGAACGGACGGCCTCGAAAATCGACTCTTTCGAACGATTATCCCCATAGATTCCCGTTCGCGCCAAGCCAAAAAATCGCTGAGGATTCTCTTTCACATAGACAAAGGGAAAACCGATTGCCCGATAGCGATTGAAATCGCCGTGCGCATCATTTCCCGCCACGAGCGGAATTCTCTTTCCCGCCAAAAGAGCTTTCACCCAGAGTTTTCGCGCTACGAACCAGAACTTTCCAAAGCCGCCGTTGATCCCCTGAAACGCGGTCACCGCATCGGTGAGATCTGTCAGTTCCCAGTTTCCCCGGCGAAGCATAAGCGCCTGAAACCACGAAGTCCGTTCGCCCGGATGGGCAGCAAAGGTGATTCCCCCTTCGGCAACGACCTGTTCCGCCGCTTCCCAGAGTGTTGGCTCGGCGGTACGGTCGTAGCCGATCCGCGCGCCATCGCCGGAACCGCGCACAAATGATCCATGGCCGATCGCACCGAGATGCACCACTCCCCCACGACCTTTTCGCCCGGAAATCTCTTCGCCCACGAGAAGCGTAAAGGATTCATTGGTGGTCAGTTCTCTCTGCTGAAGGTTCCAGTTTGAAAGCTTTTTGTCGCGTTTGCGGTAGTTGTGAATGTCGCATTCGAGGTCGTAGGAGTGATCAATGATCGCGGCAAAATCGAGTCCCATGGCCGTGGCCATGACCGAAACGGTTTCGAGCGGTGCGCCGAACTCCACCGGCGAGTGAGTGTGCAGCGAGTGAGCGTGCATATCGCCAAAAATGGCTCGACCAGTGCCGGGAAGTGGTTCATGGGCAACGAATACCCGCAGTGGATCGTGCGACGCCGTGGGGAAATTGTCGCTGAGAATCGTTTTCCGTTTTCCCCGAACCACCGCGGTCACTTTCGCCATAATCGTGTTCCACCCGGGAATCAGCTGATCCGGTTCAATCCAGCAGTGAAACAGTTTTGCTTTAAATTTCAGTGGGTGATCAATTGCAAACTGTTCAAGATCAAAAGTGACCGTCTTGATTGCATTGCCCTTGGAAAAAATCGCCAGTTCCAGCGATTCGATTTCGGCGGGAAACTGATCGATTTCATTGACCAGCACCATGATCGGGCACGGTTTTCCCGCGATCACCCGCGCCGGACAATCCACCACGATCTCCGGCTCGCGTCGAAAGAGCAGCGACGGCGAAATGCCGCCGAATCGGAAATGAGTTTCGCAGTAGCCCAGTGTCAGGGGAATCATACTTGTCCTTTTCTAAGACGTTGAGACATTGTGTTTCCCACCTCGATGTGAACAGCGCAGGTCCGGGGAGATTAAATTGATTATGGGAATGGGCATTACATTCTCCTTATTTGTTGTGATTGGTGAAAATACACTAATGCAAATCAGGATATGTCTCTTATCCCTGAACCCAATGCAGCAAAACCAACCTGCAGTTAACTCTCCAATAGGTCGGGATCGATATCTCGAAGAATATCGCGGGTGAGTTTTGCCAAGGGACGTTTGTGAAGTTCTTCTTTTGAAGTATAGTTCCCCCAGACAATTCGTTTCATCTCATTTTCATCAGAAAACAGAGTACCAAGATTACTTTTAAGAGTTGAAAGATAGGCATCATCATACATCTCTTTTCGCTTCAATATCTCAAACACATAATCCTTATGAGTTTGGTAATGACCTTCGAGTGCAAATAGTTTTGTATATGAATCATCCCCTTGGTGCTGCTCTGCAATCTCTATCTGAATGTCACGAAAATCCCGAAGAAAGCGGGAACTCAGAGGTGTATAACCAAATTTCAGATACTCATCAACTTCATCGTTCTCAATTTCATAAGGGGATTGATGAAGAGGCTTTGAGGATTTTGTCAGATTGCAAAAGCCGCACGAAGGGATCAGGTTGTAAAACGAAAGTGCAAAGAACGGGTGCTTAGATTTTGGGAAAAAGTGATCCAGTTGTGAACTTCTTCGACCACCCTTGGAATCAGTTGTGTTGTTGATATACTGACGGTTACAATAGGGACAAACTGTCACCTCCAGATCTTCAACCAGTTCAACAGCTGTGTATTTATCACACCCTTTTCCAAGACCACCATCACGACTTGCAAAGAGGGAATAGAGTTCTCTGAAATCCCAACTCTTCTCTGTTGAATACACTCGTGGATTGTTGTGCTTGATTACTCGAAGTTCATCGGGATTGGCAGTAATCAGATTATGAAGTTTTTGAATTGCAATTGAATCATCAGCCCGAACCAATTGTTGAAGAGGTTCCAATCCTGTACAGGTTCCCGTTTTAACGTGTGACAACACGGCACGATAGAGTCGTTCGGCTATAGCACTGTTGTGAGGGAATGAGATCATACACTTTTCCCTTCTTTGAGTGACTGCAGCCGAGCAATTTCCTTGTCGATCCATAGATTGGAATCTGGACGTTTACGTAGAATCATATCCTTGAGTTTATTTCGGAGCAGAGGTTCTGCCAGCTGTACAGCAAAGGAGTTAAGCTTATCCCAATCAATTTTGGGGTCAACAGGCTCAATGGTCAGTTGTTGAATCACTCGGTTGAGTGTCTGAAGTGCATACTCCCCGATTGTACTGGTCATGAAAAACTTGTCGTTGAACAGTTCGTGGATATTGGCGGCGAGATACTTTTCGTTAGCATTCGAAACTACTTGGCAGAGTTCATGTTCATCTTTGACAAGACGTATAGCATTACCTGTAGGAAGATCGGAAAGAATAAATGGTGAGTGTGAGGAAATAATAATTTGAAATTCCTTTACCGTCCCCCTAAAAGTGTATCCATTTAAGAAAGAGAGTAATTCAGAAATAAGACGTCTATTCCACTCTGGATGAAGGTTGTCGTCTGGCTCATCAAATATGAGAATAATTGAGTCTAACAATGGAGATGAACTTGTTCCAGTAGGAAGGATTCCACTTGTGGCAACTGATGTTACGGCATGACTTATTGACCGTTGCAGAGACGTAAACAGACTCAAAAAAACCCGTTCGCCATCACTAATACATGTTAATTTCCTCTTGACGATTCCGAGTAAGAAGTCTTTGTCACTTCCATCGTTACTTCTCCAACATGTTTCGTCCAACCTTGCTACAAGATGGGTTAAATTGTTACGAGAACTTAAATCGTTTGCTTCTTCCTCCAGTGACGTAAGAAACTCACCAAGAGTCCATGAAATAGTCCCATCGGAATAGTACTTTTCAGAAATATCATTGAATACTTCGTACAATAGGATTATTCTGCCACACATATCAAAACCACTCAATACAACTTCTGCCAATCGGTATAAGTAATCACAATCGAAATCAGCACTTTTGTTAATTGTAATTGGGAATTCAATGCGTTCTTCTTGGATACGCTTGTCAAGCATTTCTTCATATGCAAACAAAGACTGTGAATCGCTGTACTGAGTTCTAATACAGGCTTCAATGTACAATAACAAAAACATCTTTATGAAATTGTCTTTATGAGAAATCAATGAACTATCGTCCAATTTTATAGAACTGCGTGCATCCGCTAAAAACTGTTTCCATTTAGTAGCCAATGATCCATCCAACCATTGAAGATTCTTAAGAGGCTGCTCATTGAGAGAAAATGATAAACGAATATTATTTGAATTATTGAACAATAGATCTGACTTATTGGACGATTCGCTATTGAACTGTTTCAGAAAATCGATATTATCTCGTAGGCCGATTATATGTTCAGGTGGATTAAATCTGGTGATAAAGCTGTCTGTATTTTGGAAAGTGATATTTCCACTTTTTAAATCCGGTTTATCGTAGATATATGTAATGATATTTGAACGGGGTTTGTGAGAAAATGAGATTGAGCTCTTGCTCATTTTTGCAAAATATGCACCGATAGATTGCTCATTTGAGATAGCTAAATCTTTCAGAAGCAGTGGATCAAAACCTTCAATTACGAACCCATCGTACTCCTGATTGGCGTAAACAAAGAAATAACCATTTTGAGGAGAGGTGATTTGAGCGCGAGTCTCATATGTGCAGGCTATCAACTCCAACAAATTCGACTTCCCACTTCCATTTACACCCACGACCGCGGACACATTGGTCACCCGCGATTCCGGATCAGCAAACTTAAAGTAGTCAAAGTAGTCAGGATTCTTCTCAATCTACAACTTCCGGAAATTGGGATCGCCTTCAGTTGCGCTGTACTTAACGATAAACCGATCTGAAAACGAAAATCCCGTTTGATGGATATTGCGAAAATCTTCCACCCATGCGTAAATCAGTTCCATGCTAACTCCTTTATATATCTCTCAAAATAACACATAATTATCCTCTTTGACGGAGTTTCCATCTCCTTGGGCAGAGTTTTGAGTTCCTTGGACGGAGTTTCCATCTCCTTGGACGGGGTGAACCATCTCCTTGGACGGGGTGAACCATCTCCTTGGAACCTTTTTCGAGTTCCTTGGACAAAGGAGGTCAAAACTGTTTCAAAGGAGATCACACAGTGTTCCAAGGGAGTACGTAAAAAAGTCCATGAACTCAGTGGCGAATTCATGGACTCAAAAAAGAGGATCAAGAGACTCACTTAGTCAGCTCGTACAGCCTCTTCTTTACTGCGAAGATAGGCACGGCGATACACTGCGGCAAGGTATTCACTGCGGAACAGTTTTTTGCGTTTTTCATCTTTCCAGAACAGGTACTGGCCGCAGGCATAGATTTCAGAAACAATCTCTTTCACCCACGAAAGTGCTTTGTCGCGAAGAATCTTTGTCTCGCTCTGGTTGAGTGAACCATCTTTCACCGCCAACAACAGGCGCATCTCTTCGGCTAGATCAGCCATCGATTCGATCTGCACCATAGGGAAATTGATCGCTTTCAGTTCCACTTCGTGTTCGCGTCCCAGCACAGTAATATCGTTTAGATCCTGCACAAAATCGGCTTCACTGTTCCCTTCGTTGATCATAACCAGTTTCGCAATCAGGTCTTCCTTATTGCGGAACGCATACTGCATGGCGTGAAGCACTCCGTTTTTTAAATCAAAGGCAGCTTCAATTTTGTTCGCCCACTGCAGAGCCGCTTCAGCAGAATCAAAACGGGTGGTGTCCCAATAGGATTGCAGTTCCGTCAATGCACCGATCAACGCGGGGAACAGTTCAATCTTTTTCCAATCAAAGGCGGCGGCGATAAAGGCCGCTTTGTGTTGATTGATTGCCGTGTGCACCGCCGAAGCTTCGGCAATGGTCACTTTCACAGGCATTTCCAGTTTGAGGTTTGGATCGATGGGGCGAGCGGCAATTTTGGCACGCATCGCTTCTAAATCCTGTTGAGCAGGCATACACCAGCTCCTTTCTATAAATTATTAGTATGATGCATCACTACTGAATGCAACGGAGTAAGTGTATCATAGGATTTTAATTCGGCAATATTTTTTACAAAAAAAGTGTTTCTAGAATATCTGTATATTTTCCACAGATCTTTCAAGGAGAACAATGCCACTCTTATATTGTTCACATTTTTATGAATGAGAGAGATTGACAGAACCTTAACAGCACTGTATTATAAGGGCCGAAATCAACAAAAGATGTTCTCAAAGAAGGATACTCCATGCAAAAAAAACTGATTATTTCACTGGCCCTCGTTTCACTAGCTACCGCAGCTCCCCGCGCATTCTCCCCCACTCTTTCTCCGACGGCTCCGGTTCAGTACACCGCCCGCGCTTCTGTGGGAACGATCACGGAGAAACTGGATAGTATTGTGGGTCAGGGGGCATACTCTACTGGTTCCCGTGGAAATATAAGAGAGATTTTCACACACGACAAGCAGGGACGGATTAAAACCGCAGCGAAATATGACATTGGTTATGGTCGCTATTTTGCAGATTCGTTGATTTACTCGTACAACAAACAGGGATATCTTTCAGAAGTAATTCATCTGAGCGACCCCTTTGACACGAAGCCATACCGGTATACATTTACCTATGACAGCAACAGCAATCTCGTAAAAAAGGAAACATCTCAATGGGGCGTGTCACCCACATACAAAGTACCATCATGGGTTAGCATATTTTCCCAAACATTTGAATACGACAGCATAAGTAACCTAACAAAAGATGTTCAGATTATCGATGGAGTGAAAGACGAGTGGGGGAATCCTATGTACCCAAGACAAACAATTACTACACAACGAATGCCGCGCACACATGCTGAAATTGACTCCTTTCTCGTGACTACCCACGTAGAAAGGCTAGAAGGGCTAGATAATGTAGACACGACCATCACCTCCTTTAAAACACACGAATATGATCAGGAAAACAAGACGGAGTCGCGAATTTTTTATTCAAGGGCATCTCTAAAAATACAATTCCTTGTGCATAAGGTATTTTCATACCATGGAGGTGCCAGATGCAACTTGGACTTTTTGACT